>NZ_QOCZ01000276.1 GCF_018207095.1 Nocardiopsis sp. MG754419
ACCACGGTCGGGGAGGGCCATGATGGGGGCATGCGCCTCTCCGACACCGACGACCGCTTCGTGTCCGCCACCGCCGACCGTCTCGCCGCCCTTCCCGGGGTCGAGGCGGTCGCGCTCGGCGGCTCCCGGGCCCAGGGCACCCACCGACCCGACAGCGACTGGGATCTGGCCGTGTACTACCGGGGCGGTGACGGCCTCTTCGACCCGCGTCACCTGCGTGAGGTCGGGTGGGAGGGTGAGGTCTCCGAGATCGGTGGGTGGAGCCCCGGCGTGTTCAACGGCGGGGCGTGGCTCCGGGTCGACGGCCGGACCGTCGACGTCCACTACCGGGACCTCGACGTCGTCGAACGCGAGCGCGCCGAGGCCGAACAGGGTCGCTTCCGCGTCGAACCCCTCATGTTCCACCTGGTCGGCATCCCGACCTACCTGGTGGTCGCCGAACTGGCCCTGGGCCGCACACTGGTGGGGGATCTGCCCCGGCCCGAGCACCCGCGGGCCCTGCGGGAGAAAGCCCCGCCGGTGTGGCGCGGGTTCGCCTCGGCCACCCTGACCTACGCCGAACGCAACCACGCACCGCGGGGCCGGGTCGCCCAGTGCGCCGGGCTGGTCGCCCAGGCCGCGTCCCACACCGCGCACGCCGTCCTCGCCGGCCGTGGCGAGTGGGTGACCAACGACAAGGCCCTGCTGGCCCGCGCGGACCTGGAGGAGGTGGACCTGGTGGTCGCCGGAATGACCGCCGACCCCCAGGACCTGCTCCTGGCCGTCGCCGAGGCCGCGCGCATCCTCTCCCTGGCCCGGTGACCCGAGTCGGGAAAGGGGCCCGGGAGTTCTCTCCGGGACCGCGCTGTGCTTCGGCCCCTGTTCGGGTGTCCCGAGTGGTCAGGGACCTGCGGCGCCGAAGGGGGGAGGGTCTGTGCCTCGCGCCCCGCCTTCGGCGCCGCACCGGAATTCGGCGAGCACGGCCCGCCGGTTCCCGGACGAGTTCCCCGTGATCGGTCGATCGGTGCCTAGTCCGGCCGGGCCTGCGCACCGCCGGCCTGCGCACCGCCGGCCTCCGGGCCGTAGGCATGGTCCCACACCATGGTGATCACCCCGCTCTCGACGTCGTAACCGGCCCGTTGGAAGGCCCGGGCCATCGGCTGGTTGCCCAGGTCCGTCGCGGAGTTGATGTGGTCCACCCCCGCTTCCCGCAGGACCCGACCGCCCTCCGCGAGCAGGTCGTCGATGTACCCGTGACCGCGATGCTCGGGCAGCACGGCGATGTAGGCGATGATCGGGTGATAGGCGTTGCGCGCCGGGATGACGAAGCCCACGGGCTCTCCCTCGGCCGACGTCGCCACCCGCCACCACGCGCGCGGCGTGCTGTAGGCGGCGAACTCGTCGGCGAAGTTGGCCTCGGCGACCTCCCTCGCGGACTTCTCCCGCAGGTCGACGTTGTCGTGGGTGTCCAGGGTGCCTTCCAGGGCCCGGGTCATCAGGTCGAGGATGTCCGCGGTGTCCTCGATCTCCCGGAAGCGCAACCGGCCGCGGGGCCTCGGCTCCAAGGAACCGTCGCGCCACGTGAAGCGCAACCGCTCGGTGAGCAGGTGGGCGCCGGTGTTCTCCAGGGCGGTCATCAGATCCCGCACCATGGCGCGCTGATCGGGGTCCTCCCGCCAGCCGGCCGGGAGGAAACGCAGGTATTCGGGCCAGGGCGAGCCCTCGTCCAGGACCGTGGCGGCGGCGGTCCGCACCAGGTGCTCGGCGACGGCGACCCGGTCCACGTCGGCGGCGTCGACCACGTCGAGCACGTCCAACAGGAGGGGACGGTCGTCCTGGTCACGGCGCCACCAGGACAGGCGGGCGACCAGACGGTCACCCTGCATGGCCACCCACATCCACTGCGGGAGGCGGCGACCCTCGGCCATGTCCACGGGGAACTCGTGGTCGAGGGCGTAGGAGAACCCGCTGAAGAGCTCCAGCTCCTCGGGTCCGGTCAGGGGGCGAACGGTCAGGGTGTTCGGAGGAACGGTCAAGGCGACACCTTCGTGTGGTGTGCGCCCGGGGCCGGGTCAACGCTCGGTGGTGACCTCGGAGGGCGCGGTGATCATGGTGAACATCGGATGCGCTCCCTTCTCATCAGTGGCCGGCCACCGTCGGTCGGTGCGGCGGATCATTTATAGCGCGCGCCATCGGAATCCGCCACGGGTTTTCCACGTCCGTGCGTTCGTCGTCGACGGGTGATCATCAGGGTGAGCACGCCGGCGATGAGCCCCCAGAAGGCCGATCCCACCCCGAACAGTGTGAACCCGGACGCCGTGGCCAGCAGGGTCACCACCGCGGCCTCGCGCGCGTCCTCGTCGGCGACCGCCGACGCCAGTGAACCCCCGATGGTGCCCAGCAGCCCTAGCCCCGCGATGGCCAGCACCAGAGTGGAGGGGAGCGTGGCCAGGAGGGAGGCCACCGTCGCTCCGAACAGCCCCACCCCCAGGTAGAACACGCC
>NZ_QOCZ01000277.1 GCF_018207095.1 Nocardiopsis sp. MG754419
CCAGGTGTTGCGGCTGCTCTCGGAGTTGCAGGACGACTTCGGGCTGACCTACATCTTCGTCGCCCACGACCTCGCGGTCGTGCGCCAGGTCAGCGACCGGGTGGCGGTGATGCGCAAGGGCGAGGTCGTCGAGATGGGCGACAGTGACAGCATCTACGAGAACCCGCAGAGCGACTACACGCGGCAGTTGCTCACGGCCGCCCCGGTCCTGGACCCCGACGAGGCCCGGCGCCTGCGCGCCGAACGGGTGCGGATGCGCGCCGGCGGCTGACCGGTCGCCGAGGCCGGGGCCGGTCAGGGAGTGAGGCCGCGCAGCAGGGCGCGCAGACCGAACAGGAAACGGGCCAACGCCTCGGCCTCCTCGGGCGCGTCCTCCCGGCCCTCGTGGCGTACCTGATGGCCCACCGACCCCAGGCAGTACGCGAGCAGGGCGTCACGGCCGCGGGGGACGTCGTCGCCGGACAGGCCGGCCTCCGCCAGGGCCGCGTCCAGCATGGCGATGGTCCGGTGCTCGGCCAGTGTCCTCGGCGCGCGGTGCATCAGCAGGGACATGGCTCCGGAGTAGGCGAGGAGCCGTGCGCGGTAGTCCTCGGCCCACACCGTGATGCGACGGTCCCAGGGCAGGCTCTCGACCCGTTCCGCATCCTCGTCGCCGGTCCCCGCAGCGGGGAGCTCCTCCTCTTCGGGGCCCTCGCCCTCGGACAGTCCGCTGACCACACGCGCGGTGGTCACGTAGGCGGCGATGGAGTTGAACAGCTGTTCCTTGCCCCGGGGGAAGTGGTGGTAGACGGCCATGGCCTCCACCTCCAGCGCGTCGCCCAACCGGCGCATGGACAGTCCGCCGAGGCCGCGTCCGGCGATGATGTGCAATGCCTCGACGATGATGCGCTCGCGACTGAGCCCTGCGTTGTTCCTGCTCGCCATGGTGTGCTCCGGGGGCCGAAGGGGATCTACCACGTAAAGGTGACAGGTTCTGTGCGCCGAGACCACCACCGACCCGCATCCCGAGTCGCCGCATGATCCACGTCACCTCTAGAGTGGCCACGAGAACGCCGATGGTACGCCCGATGGAGAGCGCAAGATGCGAGTTCCCAAGCAGAACAGGTCCGAGGCGCGCGAGAGGCTCGCCCACGACCAGGAACAGGCCGACCGCCTGCCCGAGCTCTTGGAGGCCGTGGCCGAGGCTGAGCGGGCCCTGGACTCCGCCCGTGCACAGGACGCCCCGTCGGAGGAGCTCCATGAGCGCGGTCTGACCCTGGACACGGCGCTCACCGAGGCCATGCGCGCCGCCTACGCGCACGAGCGTGTGCTGGTCGGCCCCAAGGGATACGACGATCGCATCGTGCGACGCAAGCGTCTGGCCCGACCCGGCATCAAGCAGGCCACCGAGGTCGCCGAGGTGCTGCTCACGGCGAGGGAGACCCACCGCCTGCACGGCATCCAGGGGGTGCCCCGCCGCGCGGTCTGACCACCGGTGCCCACGGGCCCCGCACCCCGCGCCGGGTGCGGGGCCCGTGTGGTCCGCTCACCATGAGTGACGGACGGGCGATAGGTTGGGCCACGGGCCCGGCCGACCCCCGGGTCCGGGACAGGCGATCCAGGTGGGGAGCGAAGAGGACATGGCGGATTTCCTCCGCATCGATCCGACGTCGAAGGTGCCGCCCTACGAACAGATCAGGGCGCTGGTCGCGATCGCCGCGGCCAACGGGGAACTGCCGGTCGGGTACCGGTTGCCGACCGTGCGGGCCCTGGCGGGCGAGCTCTCGGTCGCGGTCAACACCGTCGCCCGGGCCTACCGTGAACTCGAACAGGCCGGAGTGGTGGAGACCCGCGGCCGTTCGGGGACCTTCGTCGCGGCCGCCGGTGACGACCAGCGGGCCGAGGCCCTGGCCGCGGCGCGGGTGTACGCGGAGGTCATCACCCGGGTGGGCCTGGACCACGACGAGGCCGTCGAGATCCTGCGGGCTGCCCTGGAGGGCTGAGGCCGTGTTCGTTCGTGTCCTGCGCCGTGCTTCGGCCCGTGTTCGGGTGCCGGAACCCTCGGGAAGCGTCGGCGCCTGCGTCGGGAGAACGCGTTCCTCGCGATCCCACCCCCGCCCACCTTTCCGGGTCGGCCCTGAGCACGGCCTGACGGCGCCCTGGCCGGACCACCGCCCCGTTGGGCCGGTGCCCGCGATCTCCCCGCGACGGTCATGGTCCACGTATCCACACGACGCAGCCGGAGCGCCTACGGTTCCCCGCCGCGCGCGTGATGACCATAACCGGACTAAAACCCTCCCGGCCGCCCTGAACTGGGACGTTCACCGCTACTGTCGTAGTGGTGCCGTTCACTCCCGACGGTGCCGGTAGGAGCAACCCCCAAGGAGGCCCCCAATGAGCAGGAGATCCGGCGGAGGACGGTCATCGGGCGGTCGTTCCGGTG
>NZ_QOCZ01000278.1 GCF_018207095.1 Nocardiopsis sp. MG754419
CCCCTCACCACCGGCGGCGGCCTCCTGCCGGTACACCCCCTGGATGGTACGGACCTGACCCGCGTGACGACCGAAGACCCGCTCCATCGCCTCGGAGATCTCCCCCACCGTGGCCTGGGCCCGCGCCGCCTCCACCGCCGCCGCCAACAGGTTCCCGCTCAACTCCGCGTCCGCCCGGGACGGGCCCTGGGCCGCCGCGGTCAACGCCTCCAACGCCGCCCGCACCCGACCCTGGTCACGCTCGGCCCGCAACCGCTCCAGCGACGCGATCTGCTCGGCGCGCACCCGGGTGTTGTCGACCTTGAGCACCTCGATCTCATCGACGGTGCCCGGCCGGTACTTGTTCACCCCGATCACCGGTTGGCGGCCCGCGTCGATGCGGGCCTGGGTGCGGGCGGCGGCCTCCTCGATGCGCATCTTGGGCAGCCCGGCCTCGATGGCCGCGGCCATCCCCCCGGCCCGCTCCACCTCACCGATGTGGGCCCAGGCCCGCTCGGCCAGACGGCGGGTGAGGGTCTCCACGTAGAAGCTGCCGCCCCAGGGGTCCACCACCCGGGTGGTGCCCGATTCCTGCTGCAGCACCAGCTGGGTGTTGCGGGCGATGCGGGCGGAGAAGTCGGTGGGCAGGGCCAGCGCCTCGTCCAGGGCGTTGGTGTGCAGCGACTGGGTGTGGCCCTGGGTGGCGGCCATGGCCTCCACACAGGTGCGGGCCACGTTGTTGTACACGTCCTGGGCGGTCAGCGACCAGCCCGAGGTCTGGGAGTGGGTGCGCAGACTCAACGACTTGGCGCCGGTGGCCCCCAGGTCCCTGACCAGACGCGCCCACACCAGGCGCGCCGCCCGGAGTTTGGCGACCTCCATGAAGAAGTTCATCCCGATGGCCCAGAAGAAGGACAGGCGGGGGGCGAAGGCGTCCACCTCCAGGCCCGAGGCCTGCCCGGCGCGGATGTACTCCACGCCGTCGGCCAGGGTGTAGGCCAGTTCCAGGTCGGCGGTGGCCCCGGCCTCCTGCATGTGGTAGCCGGAGATGGAGATGGAGTTGAAGCGGGGCATGCGCCGGGAGGTATAGGCGAAGATGTCGGAGATGATCCGCATCGAGGGCCCGGGCGGGTAGATGTAGGTGTTGCGGACCATGAACTCCTTGAGGATGTCGTTCTGGATGGTCCCGGAGAGTTGTTCGGGTGCCACGCCCTGTTCCTCGGCGGCCACGATGTACAGGGCCAGGACGGGCAGCACGGCGCCGTTCATGGTCATGGACACGCTCATGCGGTCCAGAGGGATGCCGTCGAAGAGGCGGCGCATGTCGTGCAGGGAGTCGATGGCCACCCCGGCCATGCCCACGTCCCCGGCCACGCGGGGGTGGTCGGAGTCGTAGCCGCGGTGGGTGGCCAGGTCGAAGGCGACCGAGAGGCCTTTTTGGCCGGCGGCCAGGTTACGGCGGTAGAAGGCGTTGGATTCCTGGGCGGTGGAGAACCCGGCGTACTGGCGGATGGTCCAGGGCTGGTTGACGTACATGGTGGGGTAGGGGCCGCGCAGGTAGGGGGCGATACCGGGCAGACCCTCGACGAAGTCCAGGCCCTGGCGGTCGGCGGCGGTGTAGAGGGGGTGGACGGTGATGCCTTCGGGGGTGTGCCATTCCAGGGCGTCGGTGGCCTTACCGGTGGCCTGTTCCACCGCGCGCCGCCACGCGTGCGGATCCGCTGCGTCGGGGGTGGTGCCGGGTGTGCGGGGTCCGATATCGGAGAAGTCCGGGATCATGCGCTCGCCCCCTGGGCATCGGTGGTACTGACGGGCGGATCGGTGGTGAGGACGTCGACCAGATCGGTGAGCAGGGCCACCGCGTCACAGCCCTGGTGGGCGAACACGTCCACCCCGGCCTCCCGGTAGGCGTCGCGCGGCGCACCGGCGAGCAGGACCCGGTGGGCACCGGCGGCCTTGAGCGAGCGGGCCAGCGCCTGGGCGTGCTCGGCGTAGACCCGGTCGCTCGAACAGATCACCGCGACCTGGTGTCCGGACGCGGCGAAAGCGGCCGCCACCGCTCCTACGTCCTCCAGCGGACCCGGCTGGTGGGCGGCGATCCCGCCCGCGGCCAGGAGGTTGGCGGCGAACGAGGCGCGGGCGGTGTGCACCGCGACCGGGCCCAGGGTGGCCAGGAACGCGGTGGGGCGGTGCCCGGACGCGGCCCGGTGTTCGTCGCACCGGTCGCGCAGTGCCTCGAAGTCCTGGGCGTAACGACGCACCGCGAACCCGCCCGGCACCGGACCCCGAACCGCCGGATCGGCGGGGCGCTCCAACGGTGTCTCGTCCAGGTTCGGGAACTCGCTCACCCCCGTCAACGGCGCGGCACGCGTGGCCAGATCACGGCGCCGGCGCTCCCACACCCGCTCCACCTCCGCACCCACCA
>NZ_QOCZ01000279.1 GCF_018207095.1 Nocardiopsis sp. MG754419
GGTGGTGACGGCCGATGCGCGCAGGGCCGCGCCCGCGTCGATGCGGGCGCGGCCCGGGCCTCATCCGGTGTCCAGGTGGCGCAGGGCCTCCTCCCAGCGACGGCGACGGTCGTCTTGCGACATCTCCCACCAGGGGGTCCCCCGCTCTCCCAGCCCGCGTTTGGCCCAACCCACCCGATCCCGCATCCGGCGTTCGGCCTCGGAATCGTCCCGTCGCAGGGCGGCGGCGATGTCCCTGCGGGCCGCCATCAGATGGCGCACCAGGCGTTCGCGCGGCTCCTCCGGCAGCGACGGATCGGTGGCCCGCCAGCGTCTTCCCCGGATCACGACGTAACGACCATCGGCGGTCCGTTCTGGTTCGGACATCCGCGAGGGCCTCCCCACCGGTGTGCGCTCCCCCGGGTCCGGGTCGGTGGCCCGGGGATCATCATGCTCGACGTGGATGTCGTTCGGCGGGTCCGCGGAAACGGACCGGCCCCTTTGCGCTGAGCGAGCGGCCCCGCGGCGGGGACGAGGCGGTCGACCGGGGTGGACGGAGACCGCGCCGGTCTCGGTGACTCCGGCGGCCCGTGCCCATCGTGCGCCGGACCCCGCGCTAGGACGCGCGGGATCGGACCCACAGGCGTCCGTCGACGACGGAGGTCTCCAGGGCCTCGGCTGCGGCGGTCGCGGGCCCGTGGACGACCGTTCCGCCGTCGAGTCGGAACTCGCTCCCGTGCCAGGGACACCGCACGCACCCGTCGACCAGCTCCCCCTCGGCCAGGGGAGCCCCCATGTGCGGGCAGGCCCCCACCAGCACGGACACCGTGCCTCCGGTCCTGGCGACCATGACCGGGACCCCCTCCACCTCGTCACCGGCGGGAGCGTCCTGCGGATACCGTTCCAGCGGCCCCAGGTCGTGCCAACCCTCGGGCAACAGGTCCACGAAGGCGTCGGCGCTGTTGGCACCGCTCGCGCGGTAGTAGGCCAGGTGTCCGCCCAGCGCACCGCCGACCCCGATGGCGCCGAGGCCCGCCAGCGCCAGGGCCTTGCCCCACGTCCACCGGCCCCGTGCCCGTGCCACGCAGGAGGCGCCGAACAGCAGCGTGCCCACCCCGTTGACGGCCGCGTGCACCACACCCACCCGTTGTTGGCGCTCGTGCAGGCGTGACCAGTCGGCGAGCCCGCTGAGCACGGCCGGTGGGACGGTGAGCAGACCGGCGTCCACGAGGATGCGGGCGCTGCGGCGATGGTCCCCGGGTAACAGGTCGAGCAGAACGGCGGCCGTCCAGGCCCCCATGGGGAGATGGATCATGACCGGATGGAGCGGATGCCCGATCGGGACCCCGTAGAGCAGGTCCCGTACTCGCCCCGACGGCAGCCGATCGGCGATCGCCTGCACGCGGGCGACCACCGGGTCGAGCCTGTCCTCATGTTCGATCTCGCGGATGCGTTCACCGAGTCTCATGGTCCGTCGGCTACCCGGACGACCGGCCCTCACGCTCTCCCGAGGCGAAATCATGCCGCCCTTGACCGTCATTTTCCCGACGATCGGTGTGCGAGCGCGGGAGCCGGCGGGACCGCGAACCGTGCCCGCGCCGCGGCGGCGCGGGCTCAGTCCACGGTCCCGCCGGGGCCCCGGTAGACCAGATCCCGCGCACCGACCACCGCGTAACGGGCGTCTCCCCCGCCCGGGGCGCGCAGGACGACGACGTCCCTGTCCGTCCCCACGGTCCGCGCCGGAACACGGGCTCCGTCCCAGGGACCGCCGATCGCCTCGTAGGGTGCCCGGTCCCCGCCCCACAGACAGAACAGGAGGACGGCCAGGATCGGCACCACGCTCACGACGGCGAACAGGACCCCTCCGGTCCAGGTCCACACCATCAGCAGCGTGGCCGTGGACAGGAGCAGCGCGAAGACGACGCCGGCGCGGCCACTCCCCGTCTCCCCCGCACCACGGCGGGCACCGGTGCTCACAACGGTCTCCTCCTCATCGTGCCGTCAGTTCCGTTCGGGGTCGGTGCGGGCTGCCGACGCCACATGCGGGTGGTTGAGGTCGAAGGCCGGACGCTCGGACCGGATACGCGGCAGCGTCGTGAAGTTGTGCCGCGGCGGCGGGCACGAGGTGGCCCACTCCAAGGAGCATCCGAAGCCCCACGGGTCGTCGACGGTGACCAGCGGTGCCCTCTTCGCGGTGATGTAGATGTTCCAGAAGAAGATCAGTGTGGAGCCGGCCAGGACGAGCGAGGAGATCGACGAGATCTGGTTCAGCTGGGTGAAGCCGTCGTCGGGCAGGTAGTCGGCGTAACGACGCGGGAAGCCCGCGGCGCCCAGCCAGTGCTGCACCAGGAACGTGCCGTGGAAGCCCAGGAA
>NZ_QOCZ01000280.1 GCF_018207095.1 Nocardiopsis sp. MG754419
GCGCGCTTCTTCCTCAGTG
Source organism: Nocardiopsis sp. MG754419 (assembly GCF_018207095.1). Lineage (GTDB taxonomy): Bacteria > Actinomycetota > Actinomycetes > Streptosporangiales > Streptosporangiaceae > Nocardiopsis. The sequence continues at coordinate 20 of NZ_QOCZ01000280.1, forward strand.
AAGGGCAAAACACGAACGAGAAGGGATTCGGTCTTGGGTCACACCCCGAACACCACCTCGCACGATGGGGGTCGGCCGCCGTTGGCGATCTGGCCCTGCGCACCCGACCACACCCAGCACGCCTCGCCTACGGCACCACGGCACCACCACGGCGAGGTGGCCGTTCCGACCCGGCTGGCCGCCCGCCTGGTGGCCGAGTACACCCGCCCCGGCCAGGCGGTCGCGGACCTGACCGCAGCGGGCGAGGTGGCCGAGCAGGCCTGGATCCAAGGCCGAGGAAACAAGGTGCTCAGCCCCACCCTGGACGCACCGGGCCCCAGCGCTGCCGCGCCACCTGACCTGGCATGGGCGAACCTGACCGTGGCGAGCCTGGCCGCGGCCACCTCCTGCACGACCTCGACCGGAGCACGCCGCCGCCGGGCTCGGGCCCGTGTGGAGTTCGCTGCCCTGATCACCCGCCCCGGTGGGATCGTCGCGGTCATCACCCCGATCGGGCACACCCCGACCGGGGTGGTCGACCCCGCGCCGGGGGTGGTGCGGGCCGCTGCGTGCGCGGGGCTGGTGTATCTGCAGCACGTGATCGCGTTGACGGTGCCGATCTGCGAGGCCGGGCTGGGTGCCACGATCCCGGTGCGAGGGAAGGGCGGGTTCGACCCCGACCAGGACCCCCACACCGGCCCGGACCAGTGGGAGGCCGAGGTGGGGTTGTCGACCTCGGTGTCCGAGGCCGCGGCCACGATCACCTCGCCCGCCCACCTGAACATCAGCGTGTTCCGTAAGAAGGGCCGCACCACGCCGGCCCGGGCGGGTGTGGAGGTGCGGGCGTGAACCAGGAACAGTGCGGGGACCACCTCGCTCACCCCGAAGGAACGGCTCCTCTTGAATGTCGGGTGCACGACCACCACCACGAGGGCTCCGGCAGTGTAGACCTTGGGGCGGGTGCGGGGCTGTCGGTGTGGGCCACGGGCCAGCGTCAGGCCCGCCAGCAGCGCGGCGACCGGTACTCGAGGCTGTCGGTGGAGCACCCGGCCAAGATGCTGCCCGAGATCGCCCGCCACGCCATCACCGCCTACACCCGGCCGGGGCAGGTGGTGTTGGACCCGATGTGCGGGATCGGCACCACCCTGGTGGAGGCCGCCCACCTGGGTCGGAGGGGTGTGGGGATCGAGTTGGAGCCCAAGTGGGCCTCCATCGCCCGCTTGAACTTGGAGACCGCGACCGTTCAGGGCGCCACCGGCCTGGGGCAGGTGCACACCGGCGAGGGCGCCGCAACCGCCGCCGGTCTGGCGTCGACCTCGTTGGCCGGACAGGTCGCCTTGGTGTTGACCTCGCCGCCGTACGGGTCGATGACGCACGGGCAGGTCAAGTCTCGCCGTGACGGGGCCCGGGCGGTGGAAAAGCACGCGCACCGTTACTCGCGGGATCGGGACCGGCGGGCGGCCAACCTCGCCTACCAGCGCCCGGAGAAGCTCACGGATTCCTTCACCCGCATCATGGCGGCCTGCCGCACCCTGCTCGCCCCGGGTGGGGTGGTCGTGGTGACCACCCGCCCCTACCGCAAGAACGGGGAGCTGATCGATTTCCCGGGACAGGTGGCCGAGGCGGGCCGGCGGGCCGGGCTGGTCCAGATCGACCGGTGCGCCGCGCTGTTGTGCGCCCTTCGGGACGGGGAGGTGGTCTCCCGGACCTCCTTCTTCCAACTCATCGAGACCCGTCGGTTGCGCAAGGGCGACTGGCCGGTGCACGTGATACAGCACGAGGACGTGCTGGTCTTTGCCGACCCCGCCCCCTACTACCAGCAGCACACCAGCGGCGAAGGGCAGGCGGCATGAGGCGGACCAACCCTGACCACAACACCGAGAACGACCAGGCGGGTGGGCAGGTACCGGGGGTGTTCGTGCCCGAGTGGGGGTTCTTCTCCGACGCCGCGAGCCCGGATCTGCGGGCACGCATCATCGCGGACATGCGGGCCCTGGCCACCTTCCTGGAAGAGCACCCGGGGTTGCCGATCAGTGCGCACACCAGCGTGGAGGTGTCCTACTTCCCGCGCACCAGCATCGACGAGGACGCCTTCGAAGAGGTGGTTGAGGCCGCCTCGTGGTTGGGACGGATCCCGGCGTGGGAGGGGGAGCACTACGTGGTCGAGCACCACCACGGGGCGGGCCGCTACCGGGTGGTGGCCATTCCCGAGCTGGTGCGGGCCCGCTACCGGGCCTGGCTGACCTATACGGGGCACGTGCGCCAGGACTGATCAACCCGGGGCGGTAGGGCTCCCGGCCCGGGGGAAACCCCGGGCCG
>NZ_QOCZ01000029.1 GCF_018207095.1 Nocardiopsis sp. MG754419
GCGGAGGGGTGTGCGGGACCGGGGAGAACCCCTGACCCGCGGGGGGCAGGACACTGGAGTGCCGCGGCCCCTCCCCCGCTCCTCCCATGCGTCCTTGGGGCTCCGCCGGGTCGACCGCCTCGTGGGGTCCCGAGCCCGTCGGGGCCGCGCGGAGGGGTGCGGTGCCCGCCACCAGGTGGCCCAGCAGCGTCCGCGCGTCGGGGCGCGCCTCCGGATCCTTGTCCAGACAGGCCAGGACGGTCGCCAGGAGCGCCCCGGACAGGTCACCGGTGTCGGGTTCACCGCCCAGGACCCGGGCGATGCGGGCGGCCTGGCTCGGCCCGGGGAAGGCCTCCCTGCCCGTGGCGGCGAACACCATGACCGCGCCCCAGGAGAACACGTCCACGGGGGTGCCGACGCGCATGCCCTCCAACTGTTCGGGCGCCATGTACCCGACCGTCCCGACGATGCCGCTGGCGGTGACGGAGGTGGACTCCAGCGCGCGGGCGATGCCGAAGTCGATCACCCGCGGGCCGTCCGGCGCGAGCATGATGTTGTCCGGTTTCAGGTCACGGTGGACCACACCGCTCGCGTGGATGGCCGCCAACGCCGTGGCGGTGGACACGGCCAGCCGCAGCAGGTCGCCGCCGGCGCGGGGACCGCCCGTGGAGACCGCCTGTTGCAGGGTGGGGCCGTCGATGTACTCGGAGGCGATCCAGGGCTGGTCGGCCTCGGCGTCGGCGTCGAGGATCTCGGCCACGCAGAAACCGCTGACGCTGCGCGCCTGCTCCACCTCGGCGGCGAACCGTCGCCGCATGTCCTGGTCGCGGGACCAACTCGCGTGCAGCAGCTTGATCGCCGCACGGGCCCCGTCCTCGGTCTCACCGAGGAAAACCTCTCCGAATCCGCCGCGGCCCAGCCGCCGGACCAGCCGGTATCGGCCGACCGTGTGTCCAGGGTCGACTTTCTCCGTGGCCTCGCTCACGAAGCAGCCTTTCTCAGGTTGGGCGTTCTCAGGGGGTGCCCGGGCGCGGGGGCCGCACGGACGAGCACACCCGGGTGATTCATGAGAGGGGTCTCACGTTCACCCGGAACACGATCCGATGCTGACTCGTTACGGTACGTCCCGGTCAGGGGGGTGGGGACGCCGACCGACATAGGCACCCACGAGGCGCCCGATGACGGTGGTGATGAAGAGGGTACCGAGAACCGCTTGCAGTGCGGACAGGGCCCGCCCCCAGGAGGAGACGGCGACGATGTCGCCGTAGCCGAGGGTCGCCAGGGTGACGTAGGAGAAGTAGACGAGCTGCTGCCAGGGCACCGGCGCGTCGGGGTGGGCCTGGTCGAAGTAGGTGCCCGGGACCAGCGTCTCCAGCACACCGTGGAGGGCGCCGAAGAACCCGCCCAGGAGCAGGTAGACGCACACGGCGGCGAGCACGAGGTCGAGTTCGTGGGTACGGCCGCGCACGTAGACGAAGCGGAGCAGCGCGGACATGACGCAGACGAGGAAGAGCGCCAGGGAGGACAGGGAGACCACCAGGGCGATCCCGTCCCGGTCACCGAGCAGGACCCACGCCGAGGAGAGGATCAGGGCGGCGCCGGTGACCACCACCGGCGCCGTCCGTCGACGCGTGCCCCGCACCACCCGGAACGCCGTGAGCGCGGCCCCGACGTAGGCGGCCAGGTAGAGGGCGGCCCACGCGGGACCGAGCAGGGTCACGGGGTAGCCGAACTGCACCAGGACGAGGAAGAGCAGGAACCACCCGAGGGTGACCGCGTGCCTGTCGACCCCCGCGTCGTCGCTCATGGTGACCACTCTGCCACCCGGGGGCACGATCGTGGGGCGACGCCTCGCCCGGGTCAGCCCGAGGTGATCCGCCGGGCGCGATCGAGGTCGGTACGGATCCGGTCCACCCCGCTGGTGAGCTGCGGCAGCTGTTGACGCGAGTGCTTGAGTTCCATGACCCGTTGCGCCTGGCGGGCGGCGCCGCCGCACATCACCCAGATCGTCGCGGTGATACCGAGGAACCCGACCAGTGCGAGCACGCCCACGGAGACCAGGGTGGCGGCGAGGTCACCCCTCTCGGCCAGACCGAGCACGAATCCGATGGGCAGCGCCACGATGCCGTACTTGCACCACTGGGCGGCCCGATGCATGCGCCGCTGGAACGTCACCTTCTCCTCCAGCGCCGAGTGCGCCCCGGAGACCTCCGAGTAGCGGCCCTCCCAGTAGCGGCGTTGGCGGGCCAGCGCCTGGACGGTGGGCATGGCCGCGTGCACGGCGGCGGCGTACCCGGCGGAGTCGGGAGGCTCGGCGCCGATCACCGACCGCCACAGGATGTCGACCCAGTCGGCCACTCCACGGTCACGGCCGTCCGCGGGCGGGGAGATCTCGTCCGGGTTGAGGAGGAAGGCCATGACCAACGCCGGGTTGACCGTGACCTGGGTGGACCGCCAGCCCTCCAGGTCCTCCGCGAGTCTGGCGCACAGGGCGTTGCCGGCCCGCTCGGCCCGGTCCAGGTCGTCGGCCAGGCGCTGGTGCGCGCCGGGTTCGGGACCGTGGTGCGAGCCGAGGATGCGCAGAAGGTGCGGGCGGGCCAGGAGCACCATCTCGTTGGCCTGCGGCGCGCCGGTGAGCAGGGGACGCGGGTCGGCGAAGCGTCCGCGCAGGTCGCTCATGGCGACGGCACGGCCACGGAAGACCGGTGGCAGATCGGGGCGCAGTTGGGCGACGAAGGAGGCCACGGCCAGGTTGGCGTCGCCGACCTGGCGCCGGAACAGGGACCGGTCGACGGTGGAGTCGTCCAGGTCGTCGATGATCCAGGCCCCCAGCACGGCCCGTTCGGTGGAGTCGTTGAAGACCCGGACGGCGGCGGACCAGTTGCGCTGCATGGCCTCGGCGAGACCGCCCGGGTCGTGGAAGCGGGCACCGGCGAAGTGGTAGGGCGGTGCGCCGCCAGGGGGAACCGGGGTGTGCCACGAGGAGACCGCGGGGTCCGAGGTGGAGGGACCGGACGGCCCCGTCCCTGCGCGCGAGGGGGTGAACGGTGCCTGCGGGTGCGACGGGGTGCCGGCGTCCGCAGCGGACGCGACCGCGTGCGAGGCCGACGCTCCGGTGGCGTCGACGCCCGCCACACGGGTCGGATCGACCGGAACGATCCCCGTGGGCGGCGCCCCGGCCACCCTGGTCCGGTCCACCCCGACCCGGGTCATGGCGTCCGGCGAGGGGGTGACCGTGGTGGCGTCCGCGGCGACGGAGGGGGCCGGCCCGGAGCCCTCGGCTCGGGTGCGGTGGGCGGGACCGGCGATCAACCGCTGTAGCAGGGTGGCGGCGTCCGGACGGGCCTCGGGCACCTTGGCCAAGCAGTCGGCGAGGACGTCCCCGAGGGGGCCGCCCACGCCGTCCATGTCGGGACCGCCGCCCAGGATGCGGGCGATACGGGCCGCCTGGGTCGGAGCGGGAAAGGCCTCCCGGCCCGTGGCGGCGAACACCATCACCGCGGCCCACGAGAACACGTCCACGGCAGCGGTCAGGCGGGCGCCCTCCAGCTGTTCGGGGGCCATGTAGCCGATGGTGCCGACCACGCCGCTGGCGGTCACCGAGGTCGCCTCCACCGCACGGGCGATGCCGAAGTCGATCACCCGCGGGCCGTCCGGCGCGAGCATGATGTTGTCCGGCTTGAGGTCACGGTGCACCACCCCGGCGGAGTGGATGGCGGCCAACGCCGTGGCGGTGGACACGGCCAGGCGCTGCAGTTCGGTGCCGGTACGCGGGCCGTCGTTCTGCACGGAGTCCTGGAGCGTGGGCCCGTCGATGTACTCGGAGGCGATCCAGGGCCGATCGGTCTCCACGTCGGCGTCGAGGATCCGGGCGACGCAGAACTCGCTCACCCGGCGCGCCTGCTCCACCTCGGCGGCGAACCGTCGCCGCATGTCCTGGTCGCCGGACCAGCTCACGTGCAGCAGCTTGACCGCCGCGCGCGTCCCGTCCTCGGCCTCACCGAGGAACACCTCGCCGAATCCACCGCGCCCCAGGGACCGCAGCAGCCGGTAACCACCGACCACGCGTTCCTGCGTGTCCTGGCTCCGGGGGTCGTCCACAGCCTGCCCCGTCTCTCGCTCGTCGTGTCTCCCTCAGGCCCGGCAGGGCCTCCCCCTGTCAGGGTGTCACAAGGATGGGACCGCCCATGCCCCGCCGCGGTTCCCCCGCGGGGCGGATCCGATGTCGGGTCGTTACCGACGACCGGAGTGATCTCCCCGCAGGATCCGGTCGACGAGATCGTCCCGGAGCGTGCCGTAGCCGGTCGCCGACCACACGCTCTCGTCGGCGGGCACCTCGTAGTAGGGGACGGTTCCCCCGTCGCGTTCGGCGGGCAGCACCGTGGGTCGGACCCGGTCGCGCACCGCGCGGGCGCACTCGGCGCACAGGGGCACCCGGATGGTGCGGGAGCCGCCGAACTCGCGCCACCGGACCTGCCGGGTGCCGGTGCCGTGCAGGGGGTTGGCGTAGCAGTGCCGTCGCGGGGTGCGCCGCCCGGCCAGGGCGTCCTCGGCCCGGTCCAGCAGAACGAGGACCCCCACGGCGTCGGGCAGGGTGGGTCCCGCGGCGATCATGCGGTCGTGGACCCGCGCCGCGGCGTCGCGCGCGTCCAGCGCCCGGGACAGGTGCTGTGGCTCGGCCGCGCCGTCGGCCTGGAGCCGCTCCCCCAGCTCGATGAGGTCGCGCTCGCCGTGTTCGACGATCGACTCCAACCGGGCGCGCTCGGCGTTGTCGAACGCGGCGTGCTGGGCGACGGGGGTCGGTCGACGACGAGCGCCCGCGGTCGACCGGGACCCGCCACGGGCACGGAATCGGAACAGGAGGATCGCGAGCGCCACCAGGACGACCGCGGCGACCGCACCGAGGATCACGGGGATCGGAGCACCGACCGGAGACGCGGCCGAGGGCGGGGAGGTCCCCGACCGGTCGTGGTAGGCCTCCATCGCCGCCTCGTAGGCGGCCTCGGGGTCCTCGGACAGGGCCGCCTCGACGGCCGCCTCCACCTGGGTGGGAATGAGCTGCTGTCCGCCCATGCTCTCGTAGCGCGCCGCGAGCGCGCCGTGGAAGGCGGGTTTGCTCCAGTCGTCGGAGGCCACGCCCAGATCCTGGCCGTCCATGTCGCCGCGGCGGTCGTACAGGAGGTAGTGGCGTTCCCCACCGCCCATACGGTCGTGGACGGCGGCGGCCAGGGACGAGGTCTCGCCGTTCCAGGCGTCGCCCTCCACGAGGGGGACGACGATGACGTACAGGTCGAGGTCGCCCTCCTCGATCAGCCCGATGACGCGTTCACGCGCCTCGGTGGAGAAGGCGTCCTCGTAGACCGGGTCGACGTGGACGGGCGACGCGGAGAGGCCCTCGGCGATGGCCTCCGCACGGGTACCGCCGGACTCGGGCGTCTCCTCCGCGGAGTCGGTGTCGGCCGCGGCGACCGGCGCGCACACCAACGCGCCGGCCAGGGCCAGGGGTGTCACCAGGGCCCGGAGCACCGCCCAGGGGCTCCGGAGCGGGCGCGGATCAGTGGACACGGTTCTCCTCGAGTAGCAGTGCGATCATCCGCTTCGGCCCGTTCGCGCCGAAGGAGTGTCGGATCCACGGATCCTTCGTCCTGGCCCGGTAGGAACGCCCGGCGCCGCCGGAACCCAACCTCAGCACCCTCGCGACCCGTTCGGCGTCCGTGAGCCGGGCGCAGGAGGAGCACAGGGGCACACGGCCGCCGCCGACACGGGAGTGGGCCCGTTCGGTGGCGAACGCGTGCAGCGGATCCACGACGCAGGGGTCGGTGCCGGCGTCGGGGTCTCGGGCCACGGCGCACACCCGCCGGGCCAGGACCGCGGTGCCCAGGAGGTCGAGGTCGCCGAGGTCCCGTTCCGCGTACATGAGCACGACCTCCGCCTGGGGCATGAACACCGCGGGGATCCGCTCCGGTTCTTGGTCGACCAGGACGCGCACGCGTTCGGCCTCACGGAGGGCGAGACGGCGCAGTGCGCGCCGTCCCAGGGTGCGCGTGCCACCGCCCTCACGGCGCTGTCGCACGAGGAAGAGGGTGAGGTGGGTCAGACCGATCAGGCACAGGGCCAGGAGAGGCCCGAGGAACAGGGATCCGGGAAGGAGTCCCTCGCCGCCGGCGAAACGCTCGGCGCGGGGGCCGGGAAGGTTCGGTTCACGGTCGGCGAAGAGCGGCTCGAACCCGTCACCGGTACCGAACTCCAGGTCCGCCAGGTCGGCCACGGCCAGCTCCAGGGCGGCCGCCGCGGTCGGTTCCTCGTTGCGGCTCAGGGGCGACCACAGGGCGAACCCGTCGATCCGCAGCCCGCGCACGGCGGCGCCGACGTCGGGGGCGTCGGTCCTGGGACCGACGACGAGGTACACGCCGTCCCGCTCGGCGACCGACGCCACCGCGGCCGCCAGGACCTCGGCGTCGCCACCGGACTCGTCGTCGTAGTGCAGGGGCACCACGGCCGCGTACACGGGGACGGAGGCGTCGTCGAGCACCGCGGGGATCCGCGCCAGGCCCGTACGGTCCAGCGGCGTCAACGGGTCGACGTACAGCGGGTCCTCGGCCAGTTCCGCGGCCAGACGCTCGGCCCGGTCCGTGGTGGCGACGTACGGGGCCTCCAGGCGGACCAGTTCCTCGGGGTCGGCGATCTCCGCTCCCCCGGTCGGCGCACTCATGGTGTACGTGTGGCCCGCGCCCACGGTCAGGCCGGCCGCGGTCAGGGACACCAGCACGGTGACGACCGGGAGCACCCGGCGACCGCGCCGTGCCGACAGCCAGGCACCCCAGCCACCGACGATCACCAGGGCCGATCCCGCGGTGCCCACCAGCAGGCCGAGGTTGGCGGGGCCGTTGAAGCTGGTGGGGTCGATGTCCGCGAGGAAGCCCTCCGGTCTGCTCTCCCGCTCCGTCGGCGGTGGTTCCTCCCCGGCCAGTCCGGCCGCCATGACCCGCGCCACCTCGTCCGCGGGGGCTCCGTACAGTTCCGCCTCGCGGACGGCGTCACGCGCGCCGGCCTCCGACAGGTCGACCCCGTGGATCCCGATCTCGGTGAACCCGCCCGACGGCGGCAGGATCACGTACAGGCCGTCCGCACCGAGCCGGTCGTACACCGCGGGCAGGACCTCGCCCATGCCCCCGGGGGTGCCCGCGCCCAGGAAGGGGGTGACCACCACGTGGTGGGGGACCCCCAGGGGCGCGAAGGCGGCGTGGATCCGGTCGGCCAGCTCCTCGTGCGCGGTCATGCCGCCCACGGCGTCGTCCACCACGACGGTCGCGCCCTCGGGCCGTTCGGCCAGCAGATCGGCGTAGTGCGCGGCGATGGTGGGAGCGTCCTCGTACCGCTCGGCGGCCTCGGGGACGGGTTCGGCGAACGCGGCGGGCGCCCCGGAGCACAGGACGACCAGCACCGCCGCGCACAGGGACAGGACTCTGTGCGGTGGGCGCGGGAATCGACGGGGGGCTCGCGGGGACGGAGGCATGCGCCGATACTAGCCCGAATCATCCGAATCCGCCCGGGCCCCTTCCTGGTCAACGGTGGTGCGCTCGGCACGGGTCCGGCGCGGGCGCAACGCCGCCACGGGCCCGGAGAGGATCGCCGCCCCGCCACCGAACGTCCGGCCGCGACGTCGGACCCTGCACGCACGAAGGGCCGCCACCGTCGGTCGGACGGTGGCGGCCCCTGAACCGCGTGTCGTGCCTCTCGGGCCCGGCGCGGAGTCCGTGGCGCGTGACGCCCCGGCGGTGTCCTCACGGGCCCGCGCTCGCGCTACGGACCCGTGTTCGGGCGCCCATCGGCACCCGAACAGGCGGACACCCCCGGTGGTGCCGAGAACGGACCCTAGCCGGCGATCAGCTGACGCAGCACGTACTGCAGGATGCCGCCGTTGCGGTAGTAGTCGGCCTCACCCGGGGTGTCGATCCGCACCACGGCGTCGAACTCGACACCGGTGTCGGTGGTGACCTTCACCGTGGTGGGGACGCGACCCTCGTTGAGCTCGGTCACACCGGTGACGGAGAAGGTCTCCTCGCCGGTCAGACCGAGGGAGTCGGCGGAGGAGCCCTCCGGGAACTGCAGCGGAAGGACGCCCATGCCGATGAGGTTGGAGCGGTGGATGCGCTCGTAGGACTCGGTGATGACCGCGCGCACGCCCAGCAGGCTGGTGCCCTTGGCCGCCCAGTCACGCGAGGAACCGGAGCCGTACTCCTTGCCGCCCAGGACGACCAGCGGGGTCCCCTGCTCGGCGTAGTTCTGCGCGGCGTCGTAGATGAACGAGACCGGGCCGTCCGCCTGGGTGAAGTCGCGGGTGTAGCCGCCCTCGGTGCCCGGCGCGATCTGGTTGCGCAGACGGATGTTGGCGAACGTACCGCGGATCATCACCTCGTGGTTGCCGCGACGCGAACCGTAGGAGTTGAAGTCGCGACGCTCCACACCGTGGGCCTTGAGGTACTCGGCCGCCGGGGTGCCCGGCTTGATGGCACCGGCCGGGGAGATGTGGTCCGTGGTGACGGAGTCGCCCAGCTTGGCCAGGACCCGGGCCCCGGTGATGTCGGTGACCGGAGCGGGCGTCTGGCCCATGCCCTCGAAGTACGGGGGCTTGCGGACGTAGGTCGACTCGCCCTCCCACTCGAAGGTGTTACCGGTCGGGGTGGGCAGCGCGCGCCAACGGTCGTCACCGGCGAACACGTCCGCGTAGGCGGACTCGTACATGTCGGAGGCGATCGCGGAGTCCATGACCTCCTGGATCTCCTCGGCGGTCGGCCAGACGTCGGCCAGGTAGACCGGCTCACCGTCACTGCCCAGACCCAGGGGCTCGGTGGTGATGTCGATGTCCATGGAACCGGCCAGCGCGTAGGCGACCACCAGCGGCGGCGAGGCCAGGTAGTTCATCTTCACGTCCGGGTTGATCCGGCCCTCGAAGTTACGGTTGCCGGACAGGACCGCGGTGACCGCGAGGTCGTTGTCCTGGACCGCCTGCGAGATCTCCTCGGGCAGCGGGCCCGAGTTGCCGATGCAGGTGGTGCAGCCGTAACCGACCAGGTTGAAGCCCAGCTTGTCCAGGTACGGGGTCAGGCCGGAGCGCTCGTAGTAGTCGGTGACGACCTTGGAGCCCGGGGCCATCGAGGTCTTGACCCACGGCTTGCGGGACAGGCCCTTCTCCACGGCCTTCTTGGCCAGCAGGGCGGCGCCCAGCATGACCGAGGGGTTGGAGGTGTTGGTGCAGGAGGTGATCGCGGCGATCACCACGGCGCCGTGGTCGACCTCGGTCTTGGTGCCGTCGGCCATGGTGACCGGCGCCGGACGGTGCGGGCGCGCGCCGTTGGCGGACTGGGCCGGGGCGTCGGAGGCCGGGAAGGACTCCTCGCCGGCCTCGTCGACGTCGTCCTCGACGTAGTTGCGGACGTCGTGACGCCAGGTCGGCTTGGCCTCGGACAGCGCGATGCGGTCCTGCGGGCGCTTGGGGCCGGCGATGGAGGGGACGACCTCGGCGAGGTCGAGCTCCAGGTACTCGGAGAACTCGGGCTCGTTGGCCGGGTCGTGCCAGAAGCCGTTGGCCTTGGCGTAGGCCTCGGTCAGCGCGACCTGCTGCTCGGAGCGGCCGGTCAGGCGCATGTACCGGATGGTCTCGTCGTCGACCGGGAAGGTCGCGGCGGTGGAGCCGAACTCGGGGCTCATGTTGCCGATGGTGGCGCGGTTGGCCAGCGGCACCGACGAGACGCCCTCGCCGTAGAACTCGACGAACTTGCCGACCACACCGTGCTCGCGGAGCTTCTCGGTGATGGTGAGCACCAGGTCGGTGGCGGTGGTGCCGGGCTTGAGCTCACCGGTCAGCTTGAAGCCGACCACGCGCGGGATGAGCATGGAGATCGGCTGACCGAGCATCGCGGCCTCGGCCTCGATGCCGCCCACGCCCCAGCCCAGGATGCCCAGGCCGTTCTGCATGGTGGTGTGCGAGTCGGTGCCGACGCAGGTGTCGGGGTAGGCCTGGCCGTTGCGGGACATGGTGACGCGGGCCAGGTGCTCGATGTTGGCCTGGTGCACGATGCCGGTGCCGGGCGGAACGACCTTGAACTCGTCGAAGGCGGTCTGTCCCCAGCGCAGGAACTTGTAGCGCTCGTAGTTGCGCTCGTACTCGATCTCGACGTTGCGCTCGAAGGCGTCGGGGCGACCGAAGAGGTCGACGACGACGGAGTGGTCGATCACGAGCTCGGCGGGGGCGAGCGGGTTGATCTTGTCCGGGTCGCCGCCCATGTCGCGGACGGCCTCGCGCATGGTGGCGAGGTCGACGACGCACGGGACGCCGGTGAAGTCCTGCATGATCACCCGCGCGGGGGTGAACTGGATCTCCTGGTTGGGCTGGGCCTTGGCGTCCCAGCCACCCAGGGCCCTGATGTGCGCGGCGGTGACGTTCGCGCCGTCCTCGGTGCGCAGAAGGTTCTCCAGGAGCACCTTCAGGCTGTAGGGAAGACGGCTGGAACCCTCGACGGTGTCCAACCGGAAGATCTCGTACGACTCGTCGCCAACGCGCAACGTGTCACGGGCGCCGAAGCTGTTCGCGGACACGGTGTCTGCCTCCTGATCTCGCCACTTTGTCCCCAGCATCCTGCCCCATGGGGTGGATGCGGGACCTACTGAGGCCGCCCTAACCGGATTCCCGGGGCGCGGAGGGCACGGTCCCGTGCCCTCGTCGCCTCAGGGATCCTGCAGGACCGCTGTGACCGGCGACGACGCCACATCGTCGCCGGTGGTGCGACCCATCGGCCGCAGGCGTCCACACGTTCGGGGCGGAACGCCGAAAAGCGGTCGACCTCACACGCCCGAACCGGGGGCGGGGCGGGGGGAGCCCCGCTATATCTTGATGTCAAGGTATCCAACTTGTATCTCGATATCAAGTTATCGGGCGCTCCCCACCCGTACGGGCACCCCCGACCACGACCGATCAGTCCAGGCGCGGGGCCACCGCGGAGGCCACCAACTCCAGGTGATCGAGATCGGTCATGTCCAGGACCTGCAGGTACATCCTCTCAGCACCCACGGCACCGAACCGACCGATCTTGTCCACGACCTCCTCCGGGGTGCCCGCCAGGCCGTTGCGACGCAGCTCGTCGACGTCCCGGCCGATGACGGCGGCGCGTTTGGCCACCTCCGCCTCGTCACGCCCCACGCACAGCACCTGGGCGGCCGAGTACGTCATCGGCGTGGTCCGTCCGGACGCCCGGACCGCCTCCGCCGTGCGCTCGAACGCCGCGTCGGTGTCCTCCAGCGAGGCGAACGGAACGTTGTACTCGTCGGCGAACTTGGCCGCCAGGCGCGGGGTGCGCTTGGGCCCGGTCCCCCCGATGAGCACCGGCGGACGCGGCCCCTGCTGCGGTTTGGGCAGCGCGGGCCCCTCCGCGAACCGGTAATGACGACCCTCGTAGCGAAAGGTCTCCCCCGCCGGGGTCGACCACAACCCGGTGATGACGTCCAGCTGCTCCTCGTAGCGGTCGAAGCGCTCGCGGGCCGAGGCGGGGAAGGGGATGCCGTAGACGGCGTGCTCGTGCTCGAACCACCCCGCGCCGAAACCGAACTCGACCCGGCCGCCGCTCATGCGATCCACCTGGGCGACGGAGATGGCGAGGGGGCCGGGGTGGCGGAAGGTCGCCGCGGTCATGAGGGTGCCCAGACGGATACGGGAGGTGTCCCGGGCCAGACCGGCCAGGGTGATCCAGGCGTCCGTCGGGCCGGGAAGCCCGCTCACGTGGTCGCCCATGTGGAGGAAGTGATCGGAACGGAACAGCGCGTCGAACTCCAGGTCCTCGGCGGCCCTGGCGACGGCGAGCTGGTCATCGTAGGTGGCCCCTTGTTGGGGCTCAAGGAAGATCCTCAGACGCATACGCCCCATTTTCTCCCACCCCCGCCGGCATTCTCGCATCCGCCGCGCGGGTACCGTCGAAAAGGCGTGGTCAGAGCCGTGCGAACCCGCCTCCCACGCCGCCGAACCGTTCCCGCCCCTCCTCGCGATAGCCCACCACGTGAAGTTCCTGCGCCGCGCCCGACAGCGCGCCCCCGAATACGGACCCGACAGCCCCGACCCGGTGCTGTTGACGGCCGTGGCCGCCGGGGAGACCGACGCCCTGGAGATCCTGCACCGCAGACACGCTCCCTGGCTGCGCGCACGCCTGCGCTACCGCTGTTCGGACCCCGACCAACTGGACGCCGCGCTCCAGGAGACCTTCCTGGCGGTGTGGCGCAACGCCGGTTCCTTCCGCCCCCGCCCCGGTGACACGGACGCCGGGGCGTGGTTGTGGACCATCGCGATCCGCCAGCTCATCTCACAACTGCGCAAACGCGCCAACCGCTGGATCGCGGAGAAGGAACCCGAACCGTACGAGACCATCGGCGACGCCTCCGCCGAGGACACCGTGCTCCTCAACATCGAGCACGGTCCTCTCGGAGCCGCCCTGCACGAACTCTCCCCCGAGCTGCGTTCGGCCATACAGGCGACCGTGCTCGACGGCCTGACCGTCCGCGAGGCCGCGGAGATCCTCCAGATACCCGAGGGAACCGTCAAGACACGGGTCATGCGCGCGAAGGCGCGTCTACGGGAGGCACTGACCACATGAGCTGGCACCTGACCCACGACCAACTCCACCGTTACGCGACCCACACCGCCGACGACGTCACCGCCATGTCCGCGGAGGCCCACCTGACGCACTGCTCCCACTGCCGCGACCGACTGCCCACCGACGAGGCCTGGCTCGAACGCAGCTGGGCCGACCTGCGCGACATCGTGGACCGCCCCCGACCCTCCCCGCTCGAACGCCTGCTGACCGCGCTGGGGCTCCGAGAGCACACCGCCACACTGCTGGCCGCGACCCCGACCCTGTACCGGGCCTGGCTGGCGGCCACCGTGATCGTGCTGGCGGCCACACTGGCCCTGGCCCACGAGATCCCGCGCGGCACCCTGCTGTTCGCCTGCACCGCCCCGGTGGTACCGCTGGTCGGGGTCGCCCTCGCCTACGGCCGGGGGGTGGACCCGGCGCACAGTCTGGCCTCGGTCACGCCGTGGGCCGGCCCCCGACTGCTGCTCCTGCGGACCTGCGCGGTGCTGGCGCCCGCGTTGACCCTCTGCACGATCGCGGCCCTGCTGATGCCCGCGGTCACCACCGTCCACGAGACCGTCTTCTGGCTGTTGCCCGCCCTGGCGATGGTCGCCGGCTGCCTGGCCCTGGGCCGGTGGATGCACCTGAGCATGGCCGGCGGCGTGATCGGCGGCGGCTGGCTCCTGCTCCTGACCGTGTGCACGCTCCTCGACGGCACCGACCCGCTGCAGGTGTTCTCCCCCCTGGCCCAGGCAGGCTGGGCCACCGCGCTGGCCCTGCTGGCCGCGGTCATCGCTCTCCGTGTGAGGACGGCATGACCACCACGTCCCCGCGGAACGGGGTCCGGGCACGCGGCCTGGTCCGCACCTACGGCACCCGCCGGGCCCTGGACGGGGTCGACCTCGACCTGGGCCCGGGGGTGACCGGGCTGCTCGGGCGCAACGGCGCGGGCAAGACCACCCTCCTGCGCTGTCTGGCCACCGACCTGGAGGCCACCGACGGCGAACTGAGCGTCCTCGGGCGCGACCCCGAACGCGCGGCGGAGCGCACCGAGATCCGCCGTCGGCTCGGGTACCTGCCGCAGAACCCGTCGTTCTACCCGCACTTCACGACGTTCGGTCTGCTCGACTACATGGCCGTCCTCAAGGAGCGCGGCGGTCGACGCGAGCGCCACGACGAGGTGCGCCGGGCACTGCGCCGGGTGGACCTGTACGACCGTCGGCACACCCGGCTGCGTCGCCTGTCCGGCGGAATGCGGCAACGGCTGGGCCTGGCCGCGGCGCTGCTCGGCGACCCCCACCTGCTCCTGCTCGACGAACCCACCATCGGGCTCGACCCCGAACAACGCATCCGCTTCCGTGACCTGGTCTCCGAACTGGCCGTCCACAGCACCGTGCTGCTGTCCACCCACCAGATCGAGGACGTGGCGGCGCTCTGCCGTCGGGTCCTGGTCCTGGACCAGGGACGGGTGATCTTCGACGGAACACCGGCGGCGCTGATCGCCCGCGCCCGAGGACGGGTGTGGGAGCAGGGCACCCGCCCTCCCCGGAACGTGACCTCGTGGCGGCTCGCCGACGGCCGCCACCGGGTCCTGGTCCCCGAGGGCGTCCACAACCCCGACTCGGACGAGCGGGTGCCGGTGGAGCCCTCCCTGGAGGACGCCTACCTCCTCCTGACCGGGGCGGTCCCCCGGTGATCCGCGACGCGTCCCCCCGGTCCAGGGCCACCTTCCGGCGTCTCGTCGTCTTCAACCTGCGTCACATGGTGATCAGCCCGGTCTTCCTCGTCCTGGTGCCGTCGATGTCGGTCCTGGTGTGGATGACGCTCACCACCTCCGGGTTGCCGACGATGGGCGACCTGTTCAACGAGTCGGTGCTGTTCGCGGCCGGTATGGGCGCCACCATGTTCGCGGTCACGACCTTCCCCGCCCTGCGCGAGGTGCGCCACTCCGAGCCCCTGGCGCTGCCCCTGTCCCCGGGCGCCCGGATGGCTGCGCTGGCCTTGGCCGCGATCACGATCACCACCGCGCTGATGGGCGCGTTCATGACGGTGTTCGTGCTGACCGCGCCGGCGCCCATCGCGGGGACCCCGCAACCGGCGGCCTTCGCGGGCGTGTTCGTCATCGGCTGGTGCGGACCCCTCGGGGCGGTGGCCTCGGCCCTGTGGACCCGCTCCTACGCGCCCCTGATCGCGCTCGGGCTCCTGGTGCCCCTGTACCTGGGCTCCTCGCTCCTGGCCATGAGCACCCGCGCGGACGTGATCGTGAACCGCATGGGCGCGGTGTTCACCCTGGGTCTGCAACCCCTGCCGCTCACCTACCCGGACACCCTCGCGACCGCCCTGCTCTACCTGACCCACGCGGTGCTGTCGGTCCTCCTCACGAGTCTGCTCATCCTGGCCGTGCGCCGAAGACCGCGCTTCCTGCGCCCGGTCGCCCTGGGGGCGGTCGGGCTGGCCGGGTTCTGCCTGTTCGGCGTGCACACCCACGCCGAGAACGAGTACTCCTACGACGTCCTGACCGCGAACGCCCGCCCCCGCACCCCCTCCACGGACACGTGCGAGGTCCGCGACGGCCTCACGTACTGTCCGCTGCCCGGTTACGCGTCCTGGGTGGAGGCCTGGCACACGGACCTGGCGCCGGTGCTGGAGGCCCTGCCCGACGACGTGCCCCTGCCCACGGTCTGGCAGGCCAACCTCACCCGACGCGCCGACGTCATGGTCCACCCACCGAGGGACGGCATCGTGCTCAGCGAGCACTGGATCGTCGAGGACGAGCACTACCGCTCCCTGGTGCGCTCGGAACTGGCCGCGCACGCCCTGGGCCTGCCCCTTCCACGGGGGACGGAGTACCCGGGTGTCGGGCAGGCCCGGACCGTGGTGGCCGCCTGGTTGGTGACGCTCGGGGAGGGACTCGACGCGGACGAGGAACTCCGGTCGGCGGAATGGACCCTCATGGACCACGGGACGGACCTGGACGACCTGCGCCTGACCCACGCCGTCCTCTCCCTGCCCGACGAACACGTGGCGGCCGTGGTGACCGAGCACTGGGACACCCTGGCCGCCCCGGAGACCGACACGGCCGTCCTGGCGGAACGGCTGGGGTTGTCACTGGAGGGCCCCGAGGCGATCCCCGCACCCGACTGGCGGCGGAGCCTGTTCGAGCGGGAATGGGTGACCGACGAGGGCTATCGACCCCCGTGGGGCTACTGACCTCGCGCTCCGCGGGCCCCGCCCCCTGCCGCGCGCCCACTCCGCGCTACCGTGGGTCCGTGAACTACTACTGGCACAAGGTCCTGCCGCCTCTGCACGCCTGATCGGGCGCACCGAACGACCTTCCCCGGACTCCGCGGCCCCGCCGACACGGTGAGCGGCCCGTCCGTCGTGCGCCCACACGGCAGTACTCCAGGCGTCGAGACGGAAAGCACGAACGTGCCAGAACACACTTCCTCCATGGCCGACGAACGGTCGAACACCACCCTGTCCCGGCTCGCCGGCGGCCCCCTGCCGATCCTCGGTGCCGCCGTGCTGTGGGGCACCACCGGAACCGCGAGCTCCTTCGCCCCCGCCGGCGCCCATCCGGCGGCCATCGGCTCGGCCGGGCTGGTCCTGGGCGGGATCCTGCTGTTCCTCGTCGGCCGGGGCTCGGTGTCCCTGATCACCCGGTCCGACCGGCGCACCCGGCTGACCCTCCTGCTGGGGGCGGTCGCGGTCGCCGGATACCCCCTGTCCTTCTATCCCGCGGTCGCCCACGCCGGTGTGGCCGTGGGCACCGTCATCACCCTGGGCAGCGCCCCGGTCTTCGCGGGGTTGCTGGCCTGGGTGCTGGAACGGGTCCGACCCAGCGGACGCTGGACGGCCGCGACGGTCGCGGCGGTTCTGGGTTGCGCCGTGCTCGTCCTCGGCCCCGACCTGGTCGGCGCCTCCACCCCGGTGCATCCGCTGGGGGTCCTCCTCGCGTTGGTGGCGGGGTTCTCCTACTCGCTGTACGCGATCATCGCCGAACGCCTGATCCGACGGGGGCACACCTCCGGCGCGGTGATGGGGACGATGTTCGCGGGCGGCGGCGTGCTGGTCCTGCCGGTGGTCCTGGCCACCGGAACGGCGTGGCTGGCCACGGTGAACGGCGCCCTGGTCGCCCTGCACCTGGCCCTGTTCACGGTGTTCCTGGCGTACTGGTTGTTCGGGCACGGGCTGCGGCACACCTCGGCGTCCACCGCCACGACCCTCAGCCTCGCCGAGCCGGCGGTCGCGGCGGTGCTGGGCGTGGCGCTGGTCGGTGAACGGCTTCCCTGGGTGTCCTGGTCCGGGCTGGTCGTCCTGGCCCTGGGGCTGGCCGTCCTCAAGGCGCCCTCCCGGCGCTGATCCGCGCGCCCCGTGCCCTCACCGGCGCGGGGCGCCGCTCAGCCCTCGGGGCGGCCCTCGACCTCGATCCGTACCCGGCCCGGGTAGAACGCGACGTGGTCGGCGATGGCGGCGACCCCGGGGTAGGGCCGTTCGTAGGTCCACACCGCGTCGGCGAGGTCCTCACCCTCCGGCAGGTCGAGATCGTAGTAGGCCGCGGTGCCCTTGAAGGGGCAGTAGGTGGTGGAGGAACTCCGCCTCAGGAGGACAGGGTCCACGTCGGCGAGCGGGACGTACTGGACCGGCCGGTACCGGGCCTCGCGCAGGGTCAGCGCGGTCGTGGTCCGGGCGACCACCCGGTCACCGACCCGCACCGTGACCGGCGCGCCGGTGGGTTCGACGGTGATGGGGTGGTCCTCCCCCGGGTTCCTGCCGTGCAGTGCCATGGACGTGTCCCCTTTCACGGGTGCCCCGCTCCGCCGTGCGGCGGGTCATCGACGCTCCTATGGCCGTTCCCCGGCTCGGCCCGGCGCGAACGTCGGGACGCCGCGCGACTCGTCTCACCGCGCACCGGACGTCCGCGTCCATCCGACCGCGTCGGCGCGGGCCGCGTCGACCCCGGCGATCACCCGGGCGGCACCCATCGGGCCGCAACGGTCGACCGGGGCGCGATCTCCGCCGCCGGGCGACATCGACAACCCGGTCCGCGACCCACGGTGACAAAGGCCGCGGGGCCCCGGGTACTCCGCCCGGGGCCCCGCTCCACGAGGGTCTCTACTCCTCGCCGTCCTCGGCGGCCTCCCGGTGCCGGCGGGCGAGCCGGACCGGTTCGAGCACCGCCAGGCACTCGACGTGGTGGGTCATGGGGAAGGCGTCGAAGGCGCGCAGCCCCACCAACCGGTAGCCGCGGCGATCGAACTCGGCCAGGTCGCGGGCGAGCGTGGCCGGGTCGCAGGAGACGTAGGCGACACGACGCGGCTTCATGCCCGCCACCTTCTGCACGACCTCCTTGCCCGCACCCGCGCGCGGCGGGTCCAGGGCGACCACGTCGGCGCGCACGTCGGCCCACTCGCGCATCTGCTTGTCCACGTCGTTGCGCTCGACCCGCACCTGCGACAGGTCCTTGAGGTTGTACTCGGCATCGCGCACGGCGTTGGCACCGTTCTCCACGCCCATCACGCGCCCCTCGGGGCCCACCCGCTCGGCGAGCGCCCCGGTGAACAGTCCGGCACCGCAGTACAGGTCCAGCGCGGTCTCACCCGGCTTGGGCTCCAGCGCGTCGACGACGGCGGCGCTGAGCGTCTCGGCGGCGGCCGGGTGCACCTGCCAGAACCCGCCGGCGCCGACGCGGTACTCACGTCCGGCGACGTCCTCGCGCACACCCTTGCGTCCGCGCACCGACTGCACGCGTCCGCCCTTGAAGCGGCGCAGCACAGCGCTGGACGCCTTGAGGTCGGGCAGCGCACCGAGCTTGGCGGTGGTCGGGGTGACCACGATGGCGCGGTCGGCGCGCGTGGCCGACGCGACCGCCTCCACGTCCTTGATGTCGTCCCAGCGCCCTTCGGTGACACCGAGCTCGGTGACGCCGGGGTGCGCGATGAGACAACGGTCGATGGGCTCGATGTCGTGCGAGCGGTGGCGGCGCAGCCCGGCGTGGCCGTCGGTGTCGACGGAGAAGCGCACCCGCGTGCGCCAGCCCAGACCGTCGGGGGTGCCGGGCAGTTCCTCCACGTCCACGTCCACGTCGATGCCGGCGATCCGGCTCAGCTGGTCGGCGACGACCTTGCCCTTGAGACGGCGCTGGGCGTCCAGGGAGGCGTGCTGCCAGTCGCAGCCACCGCACATGCCGGGCCCGGAGTAGGGGCAGGGCGCCTCGACCCGGTCGGGAGAGGCGGTGAGCACCTCGATCGCCTCGCCCCGCAGGAAGCGGGTGGTCTGTTCGGTGACCCGCACCCGCACGCGCTCGCCCGGCAGCGCGTGGCGGACGAACACGACCTGTTCGTCGTGGCGTCCCACGCACCAGCCGCCGTGGGCGACGTCCTCGACGGTCATCTCGATCTCGGTGCCTACACGGGCCATGGCGGTGTCCTTCGGTGGTGGGGTCGGGTCCTGCGGTGACCCTGCGCGCACAGCCACCAACCGACCCCAATCTACCGGGCCTTTCGCACCGCCCGAACTGATCGGGGAACGGCGGTCGGGGTGATCGCGCGTGTCACGACGATGTGTGCCAAGGTGTAGGCGTCGGGCCACGGGACACGACCCGTGCGCCCCGAGGTGGACGGGGAGTGCTGACGAGGTGCACATCGTGATCATGGGGTGCGGCCGGGTGGGTTCCACTCTGGCGCACACATTGGTGGACCTGGGCCACACGGTGGCGGTGATCGACCAGGATCCGGACGCGTTCCGCCGGTTGCGCGGCTCGGTGGCCAAACACGCCGTGCGCGGTGTCGGCCACGACCGCGAGGTCCTGTTGTCGGCGGGTGTGGACCGCGCGTCGGCGTTCGCCGCGGTGAGCAACGGTGACAACTCCAACATCATCGCGGCGCGGGTGGCCCGCGAGGAGTTCGGCGTCGAGAACGTGGTCGCCCGCATCTACGACCCCCGGCGGGCCGAGGTGTACCAACGGCTCGGCATCCCGACGGTGGCGACGGTCAGCTGGACCGCCGACTCCATCCTGCGTCGGGTGGTCCCCGGTGACGGCCGGTCGGACACCGCCCCCGAGTGGCAGGACGCCTCGGGCACCCTCGCGATGCGCGAGATCCCCCTGCCTCAGGGGTGGGCCGGGTCGACCGTGGCCGAACTGGAGGAGACCGCTCCGCTCCGGCTGGTGTACCTGGTGCGCGAGGGGCGGATCACCCTCGCCTCCTCCGGGGAGCGGTTGGCCGAGGGCGACGTGCTGCACGTGGTCGCGCACGGCCGTGACATGGGCGAGCTGGCCGCGCGGCTGGACGGGCCGCGCGCGGACGAGACGGGGCGTGGGTGACATGCGGATCGCCATCGCGGGGGCCGGGAGTGTGGGCCGTTCCATCGCCACGGAGTTGGCGGGCGGCGGACACGACGTGTTGTTGATCGACCGGGACACCCGGGCGATCGGGGTGGACGACCTGCCCCAGGTGGAGTGGCTGCTCGCCGACGCCTGTGAGCTGGCCACCCTGGAGGACGCGCGGATCGGCGACTTCGACGTGGTCATCGCCGCCAGCAGCGACGACAAGGTGAACCTGGTGGTGTCGCTGCTGGCCAAGACCGAGTTCGCGGTGGACCGGGTCATCGCCCGGATCAACGACCCCGACAACGAGTGGTTGTTCAACGACTCCTGGGGCGTGGACCTGGCGGTCTCCCCGCCCCGCCTCATCGCCGACCTGGTGGAGGGGATGCCCGAGGAGGAGGATCTCGCCGAGGACGGCGCCCTACCGCCGTTGCCCGGCGCGGAGATCGCCGAGTCGGTTCTGCACGCGGGCAGCAGGTTCGTGGAACGCGCTGAGGGGGACCTGGTCGAGGCGCTGCCCGAGGGGGTCGCGCTGGTGGCGGTGCTGGGGCCGGGCGGGGTACGCCCGCCGGACCCCGAGCGCACCCTGTCGGTGGGCACCACCCTGGTGTTCCTGGCCGAGCCGGACGCCCTGCGTCCGTTGGAGGAGGTCCTGGGTCCGGTCGACGAGGCCGACCCGGCCGCACTCGAATAGGCGCCGATCGACGCATCCCAGGGGGTGTTCCTCGGGCTCCGACGGAGGCCCCGAGGAAGACCGTCTAGGAGCGGTCCGTGTCGGGGACGCTCGCACCGTCCGACGCGGGACGATCCTGCTCCAGGGGTGTGCGGCCGCGCGCCAGGACCCACACCATGGCGGCGAAGGCGGCCACCTGCAGGGGCCACCCCATCGCGACCTTGGAGAAGCCCAGCAGGGCGAAGGTGTCGGCCCAGCCCTGGTTGTCGGCGAGCCACAGCGGGTACTGGACCACGACGCGGATGACGCAGGGCAGCACCAGCAACCAGGTGAGACGCGACGCCAGCGTGACCACGGCGGGGTTGGCGCGCCAGGAGGTGAAGTCCTCCTTGTGTCCGATGAACGGACCGATCATCAGACCGATGGCGGGCCAGCGCACCAGGACCGAGATGCTCAGCACCACCGCGTACACGGCGTTGTAGATGACCCCGGGCAGGAAGGCGTCGGCGGCGTTGCCGCTGCGCATCGCGAACACCGCGGCGATGCCGATGCCGAACAGGCTGGTGAGGACGAACTGCACCGAGGAGCGCTGGACCAGACGGATCACGCCCAGCAGCAGCGCGGCGGCCACCCCGAGCATGATCGACAGTCGCAGGTCCGAGCCGATGATGTAGGAGACGGTGAAGGTCAGGGTGGGGACCGCCGCCTCGACCATGCCGCGTTTGCCACCGAGTGCCTCGGCGAGCTTGCTGCGGACCAGGGCCTCGACCGTGTCCTCGGTGACGACCGGTGCGTCCACCCGGTCCTCGGACCGGACCTCCTCGTCGGAGGCCCGCTGCTGATCAGTCATCCCGCTCCCGCGTCCGCGTCCGTCCGTGGGCCCGCTCGGGCCACCGGCCATGATGTTCCACCCTATGTGAGCCGTCACCGGCCGCGGACCGCGTCCCTGGTGGCCGTGGCGGTGACTCGACCACCCTCGTCCGCGTTCGTCCCGCCTTGTCGCGTGCGCCTTCTCACCTCCCCGTCGACGACCGCGGACCGTACCCCTGGCGGACCGTCGGTGGGGTTCCGTACTCTGGCGGCCCACCCGCACGCGACGAGGAGGACCGGTTGAGCACCATGGGAGAGGACCACCCGCCCCAGGAGGACCACGCACGTTTCGCCGCCGTCCTGGAACGACGCCTGACGGAGAAGGACTCCTCCCACCTCTGGTCCCCGTACTCGGTCGGTTCCGTCCTCACCCTGCTGGCGGAAGGGGCCGGCGGACGGACGCGGAGCGAACTCGCCGACCTGCTGGCCACCGGCGGTGACCTGGCCGGGCACCGTGCGGCGTTGGACGCGGCGGTCCAGGCCTCCGACGGGCTGGACCTGGCGGTCCTCAACGGCCTCTACGTCCCCGCCGACCTGCCGGTCCGCGCCGACTTCGCGGACCGGGTGCGGTCCCGGGCCGGCGCCGAGGTGGACCTGGTCGACTTCCGCGGCGACCCCGAGGGGGTGCGCCGCGCGATCAACGCACGGGTCGGCGAGGTCACCCAGGGGCTGATCGACCAACTCCTCTCCCCCGGGACGGTCCACCCCGACGTGCGGATGATGCTGGTCAACGCCCTGTGGGTGAAGATGGTCTGGCGCGACCCCTTCGAGGTGGCCCAGACCCGGGACCGCCCCTTCCACGCGCCGACCGGAACCCGTGCGGTGCCGACCATGCACCGGACCGGTCGTATGGCGCTCGCCGACCACGGCGGATGGCGCATGCTGAGCCTGCCGGGCGAGCACGGGCTGACCCTGGACGTGTTCCTCGGCGAGGAGGAGTCGCCGGACGAGCGGACCCTGCGCGAGCTGTACCGGGCACGGCGCCACCGGCAGGTCGAGCTGGCCCTGCCCCGGTTCGCGATCGACAGCGATATCGCCCTGCTCGGCCCGCTGGCCGACAGCGCCGTCCCGGTCCGGGCACTGGCCACCGACGACGCGGACTTCTCCGGGATCAGCGAGGAGCCGCTCAAGGTGGACGCGATCGTGCACCAGTCGGTGCTCCGGGTGGACGAGCGCGGCGCCGAGGGCGCGGCGGCCACTGCGGCGGTGATGACCATGGCCGCCGCCATCCCGCCCAAGGCCGAACGCTTCACGGTGGACCGTCCCTTCCACGTCGCCCTGCGCCGCGGTCCGGCCCTGCTGTTCACCGGGTACGTCACCGACCCCGTCGATCCCGGCCCCGCCACCTGATCGTCCCACCGACCCGCCGCCGCGCGCGGCTGCGGGTCGCGGGTCAGGGGACGAGGAAGTCGGTGGTGACGGCGGCGAGTTCCTCGTGGGCCTCGGCCGTGCTCGCCTGCGGTTCCCCGTCGCCGGACTGCTCCCCGTAGGCTCCGAACTGGGCGTGGTTCATGTCCTCGATGGTCACCATGAGGGCGTCGGCGGGCAGCGCGGACCGGCGTTCCTCGATCTCCGCAGGCGGCAGGACCTCGTCCCGACCGCCGGCGACGGAGAGCACCCTGAGGTCCTCGCGGGCGGCCAGTTCGGCGGAGTCCACCGCGTAGGAGGCCCACAGCACCAGCCCGGTCCAGTCGGTGTCGGAGTCGCCCCCGCCCAGGTGCTGCGCGGCGAAGGCGCCGCCCATCGAATGTCCGCCCAGGTACCAGGTGTCCACGTCCGGCGCCTCGCGCACGGCGCTCTCCGCCCGGGCCTGGTCGAGCAGGGCCAGGTGGAGGCGCACGTGCGGCACCACGACCGTCACACCCGTGGCGGCCACCACCGGGGCCCAGGAGGCCACGTAGGCGTCGGGTTCCACCCGCGCCCCCGGGTAGAAGACGATCCCCGTGCCCGAGGGCTCTGCGGTCGGGGTGAGCACCACGGAGTCCTCACCCCGGGACACCTCCACCGCCGGGTCGCCCTCCGCCCGCGCCAACGGCTCGGCCTCGGCCCGGTAGGGCGTGAGCGCCCAGCCGAGGAAGGCGAGGACGGCCACCAGCAGCAGTGCGACGACCGTGGCCGTGGCCAGGACCAGGACCCTTCCCCAGCGGAATCCGCGTCCCTCGCCCGCCATCGACCGCTCCCCCATCGACTTCCCCGTCTCTCGTCAGACCTCGAACACCTCGAAGGTGGTCGCCAGCGGTACCCCGGCCCGCTCCCCCGCCAGCACCGCGCTGCGGCGCAGGAAGCCCTTCTGGTCGAACCCGTCCAGAGCGGACAGGTACACCCGATGCGCGTCCAGGGAGGCGATGCCTGCGGCCAGGTTCTCCTCGCTCAGCTCCACGTGGTGGGTGGCGTCCGGCGCGGCACCGAAGGCCACCTTACGCACCCCCGACCAGGGCTCGGTTCCCTCCACCAGCTGTTCGGTGAAGACCCACCGGTTGGCGGCGTCGCGTACCGCGTCCAACAGGGCCGGGCCGAGGACCCGGTGGTCGGCGTGGTTGAACCCGCCGTCGCCTCCGGCGAAGCGCTCGCGGAAGTTGATGGACACGATCACGTCGGGGCGGTGGTGACGGATCGCCCCGGCCAGCGCCCGGCGCAGGGGCAGACCGTACTCCAGCAGGCCGTCGGGGAAGTCGAGGAACTCCACGGTGGCCGCGCCGACGGCCTCGGCGGAGGCGTGCTGTTCGGCCATGCGCACCGGCGCGCAGGCGCCCGGGTCGAGCGAGTCGATCCCGGCCTCGCCCTTGGTCACGAGCAGCTCGACCACGTCCTTGCCCTGCGACGTCCATCGGTGGATCGCCGAGGAGACGCCGAACTCCAGGTCGTCGGGGTGGGCCACCACCGCCAGGGCTCGCTGCCAGTCCTCCGGGAACGGCCGGGGAGTGCTGTTTCGCGTCGTCTCGTTCATGAACGACACACTACGGAGAACACGCACCCCCGGAGCCGTGGCCCCCGGAACCGTGGCGTCAGGCCTCGACGGGACCGCCGCCGGGGCCGGGCGCCGACCCGTTGGGCGAACTTCCGGCGTTGCCGGTCTGGGCGGCCTGCTGCGCGGCGCGCTGACGGGCCGCGGTGGCCATCTGTTCCTGGATCTCCTTGGGCACGGTGATCGGCAGCAGCTCGTTGGGGGGCACGGGCTGGTCACCGCGCACCACGACGATGTTCGAGAACACCTGCTCGATCTCCGACATGACCTCGGGCTTGGAGGCGCCCTCGCCGCGGATGACCCCGCGCAGGACCCAGCGCGGCCCGTCCACTCCGATGAACCGCACCCGCTGGCCCAGCTGACGGCCGTCCTCGGTCGTCTTGCCCTTGATCGGGATGACCGCCTGCAGCTCGGGGCCGAAGGTCCCCTCGTGGTCCTCGACCTTGCCGCCCTGCTGCGTGACCTGCTCGCGCAGCTCCTCGCGCATCTCGGCCCACAGCCCGGAGGACTTGGGCGCGGCGAAGGGCTGCACCTGCAGCGCGGTCTTGCCGCGCACCAGGGTCACGCCGATGATCTTCTGCTTCTTCTGACGGTCCTGGGCGACGTTCACCTGGATCTCGGTGCCCTGCGCCATCGGCAGAAGCATGCTGCCGAGGTCCATCCGCTTGGCCTCGGGAGCGTCCTCGGTGGAGTCCCAGGGGCCGGTGGCCCGGTGGCGGTCCTCGCCCTTGGGCGGCTGCGCGGAGGGACGCTCCGGCTCCACCTCGTTGTCGAACGAGACCGCGCCGGCGGCTCCGCGACGTTCCTGCGTGCGGGCCTGCTCCTGCGCGGCTCTCTCGGTCTCCTGGTCCCGCTTCTTACGGCGGCGTCCGAACACGCCTTCACCTCTTCGCTTCTTGGTGGGTCCCGGGATCACACCGGGGAGTCGGGGATGTCATGGCCGTGCGGCATGGCCCCCGGTCGAACCGAAACCACCCGATCCCCGCACCGAGTCCGGCAAGGTGTCCGCCTCGACGAACTCCGCCCGTTCCACGCGTTGGATCACCAGCTGGGCGATCCGGTCACCGCGCGACAGTTCCACGGGGGTGCGGGCGTCGGTGTTGAGCAGGGTCACCCTGATCTCGCCCCGATATCCCGCGTCCACGGTCCCGGGCGCGTTGACGATCGTCAGTCCGCACCGGGCGGCCAGCCCGGAACGGGGGTGCACGAAGGCCGCGTACCCGTCGGGCAGGGCGATCGCCAGGCCCGTGGGCACGGTGACGCGCTCACCGGGGGCGAGGACGACGTCCGTGGCGGTGTACAGGTCGGCGCCCGCGTCACCGGGGTGGGCGTAGGTGGGCAGAGGCAGACCGGGGTCCAAACGGCTGACCGTGACGGACACCCGGGTGCCTTCCAGGGATGAGGTACTCACATCTGCCGAGCCTATCGTTCCCCGGGCGTTGCCCGGGTGGCCGAACGGGCCGGGGCGACCGGCGCGGGGAGGGCCCGGAGGGCGTGGTGTCGCACGCGCGGGCGGGGCGGCCCGGGACGTGCTCCCGGTACCGCCCCGCCCTCACGCGTTCTCGCCGAGGTCGTTACTCGGCGGCCGGCTCCTCGGCCGGGGGCAGGGTCACCTCGACGGAGAGCTCGCCCTCGTCGGTGGCGTGGAAATCGATCCCGGTGGTGCGACCGGCGGCCGCGATGTCGGACGCGGCGGCGCGGGCCGCCTCGACCTGCTTGCCGGAGACCCGGACGTGCTCGACCTCGGCGCGCATGGACAGCTTGGCCTCGGACTTGGCCTTGCGGACGGCGCGCAGCACCTCGGCGGTGGCGGCGAGGACGGCCGGATCGCCACCGGCGGCGGCCTGCCGGTACTCGGCCGCCTCGGGCCAGGACTGGCCGTGCACCGACCCCTCACGCCACCAGCTCCAGACCTCTTCGGTGACGAAGGGGACGAAGGGCGCGAACAGCTTGTGCAGCGCGCCCAGGGCGATGAGCAGGGCGGCGCGGGCCGAGGCGCCCTCGGCGGAGGAGGTGTCGTAGGCGCGGGCCTTGACCAGCTCCAGGTAGTCGTCGCAGAAGTCCCAGAAGAACCGCTCCGCGCGCTCCAGGGCCCGGGTGTGGTCGTAGGCGACGAACGCCGCGGTGGCGTCCTCGACCACGTCGGCCAGGGAGGCCAGCATCGCCCGGTCCAGGGGCTCGGTGACCTGGGCCGGGTCCGTGCCGGCGTGCTCACCGGCGACGGACATGACGAACTTGCTGGCGTTGAGGATCTTGATGGACAGCCGGCGGCCGACCTTCATCTGCCCCTCGTCCAGCGCGGTGTCGGTGCCCAGTCGGCCGCTGGCCGCCCAGTACCGGACCGCGTCGGAGCTGTACTTCTCCAGCAGCGCGATCGGGGTGACGACGTTGCCCTTGGACTTGGACATCTTCTTACGGTCCGGGTCCAGGATCCAGCCGGAGATGCCGGTGGTGTTCCAGGGCAGGGTGCCGTTCTCGAAGTGGGCGCGGACGACCGTGGAGAACAGCCAGGTGCGGATGATGTCCTGGCCCTGCGGACGGAAGTCCATCGGGAAGACGCGCTCGAACAGGTCCTGGTCGCGTTCCCAGCCGGAGGCGATCTGCGGCGACAGCGAGGAGGTCGCCCAGGTGTCCATGACGTCCGGGTCACCGATGAACCCGCCCGCCTGCCCACGCTGGTCCTCGGTGTACCCGTCGGGCACCTGGGAGCTGGGGTCGACCGGCAACCGGTCCTCGGCGGGCAGCAGCGGTGCGTCGTAGTCCGGGTTGCCCGCGGCGTCGAGCGGATACCAGACCGGGAACGGGACGCCGAAGAAGCGCTGGCGGCTGATGAGCCAGTCGCCGTTGAGGCCCTCGACCCAGTTCTCGTACCGCTGGCGCATGTGGTCGGGGTACCAGGTGAGCTCGCGGCCCCGCTCGATGAGGCGTCCGCGGATGTCCTCGTCCCGGCCGCCGTTGCGGATGTACCACTGGCGGGTGGTGACGATCTCGAGGGGCTTGTCGCCCTTCTCGTAGAACTTCACCGGGTGGGTGATGGGCTTGGGCTCGCCCACCAGGTCGCCTCCGGCGCGCAGCAGTTCCACGGTGCGCTCGCGGGCCGTGTGGACGGTGGCCCCGGCCAGGGTCGCGTAGGCCTCGCGGGCGGCGTCGGAGTCGATGCCGCGGGGCGGGTCGGCGATGATCCGGCCGTCCCAGCCGATGATGGGGCGGGTCTCCAGCTGGAGCTCGCGCCACCAGGTGACGTCGGTGGTGTCACCGAAGGTACAGATCATGGCGATGCCGGACCCCTTCTCGGGGTCGGCGAGCCGGTGCGCCCTGACCGGGACGCGCACACCGAAGACCGGTGTGGTGACGGTGGTGCCGAACAGGTCCTGGTACCGCTCGTCGTCGGGGTGCGCGACCAGCGCGACACAGGCGGCCAGCAGCTCGGGGCGGGTGGTCTCGATGTGGACCGGGGTGCCGTCGGGCTTGTGGAAGGCGACCTTGTGGTAGGCGCTGGGGCGCTCGCGGTCCTCCAGTTCGGCCTGGGCCACGGCCGTGCGGAAGGTGACGTCCCACAGCGTGGGCGCCTCCGCCATGTAGGCCTCACCGCGGGACAGGTTGCGCAGGAAGGCGCGCTGGGCGGCCGCGCGGGAGTTGTCGTCGATGGTGGCGTAGGTGTGCCGCCAGTCGACGCTCAGCCCCAGACGGCGCCAGATCGACTCGAAGACCTTCTCGTCCTCGATCGTGAGCCGGTCGCACAGTTCGATGAAGTTGCGCCGGGAGATCGGGATCTGCCGCTTGGGGTCGGGCTTCTGCGGAGGCTCGAAGTCCGGGTCGTAGGGGACCGAGGGGTCGCAGCGCACACCGTAGTAGTTCTGGACACGCCGCTCGGTGGGCAGACCGTTGTCGTCCCACCCCATGGGGTAGAAGACGGCCTTGCCGTTCATACGCTGGAAGCGTGCGATGGTGTCGGTGTGCGTGTAGGAGAACACGTGACCGATGTGCAGCGAGCCCGAGACCGTGGGCGGCGGGGTGTCGATCGAGTAGACGTCCTCGCGGCCACGGGTGCGGTCGAAGTGGTAGACGCCGGACTCATCCCATACGTCGACCCACTTCGCCTCGATACCGTCCAGCGAAGGCTTGTCGGGCATGCGGAAGGAATGAGAGCGGTTGGTCATGGGGCAATGGTAGTGCGCTCGGGGCCATGGTCGCTCCGGGTTTCACCGCTCTGACCGCCGCGGAAACGCCCTCCCGCGAACGACCTCGGGACACCCCCGTCATGCCGCGCTGCGCGGGGCGGTCCCGGCGTGAAAGACTTTCCCCGCAGACGGTGCGCGCCCGCGCGCACCATCGTACGCACAAGGAAACGGTGGACGATTCACAATGGCTAAGAAGGACGGTGAGGTCACACCGGTCGTCCTCGGCATGGTCGCGGGCTTCGCGGCCGAGTTCGTCACGCGCAAGGCCCTGACCTTCGCCTGGACCCGTGCGACCGGGGAGGAACCGCCGACGGACCTGGAGTCCCCCGACGTGAGCCTGGGACGCGCCCTCAGCTGGGCCGTGGTCGCGGGCGTGGGCGTGGAGGTGGCCCGAGTCCTGGCCGTGCGCGCCGCCCGCAAGCAGCTGGTGGGTTCCGGCGGGCGCGACCTGGAGGTCTGACCGCGCCCCGGGTGGGGACTCCTCACCTCGACGGACGGGTGGCGGTGGACGGCTCACCCCACCGGGGCTCTCCCCGGGTGGAGTCGGCCGTCCACCGCCCGCCGCCGCTCAGGCCGCCGTGCGGAACCCCCGTGGCCGGAGTCGGCGACGCCGTCACCGGCCGATGGCCGCACGGACCCGTTCCCTGACCCCGTCCGGTTCTCGGGACCTTCGGGGGGACAGGAGAGCCGTCGATGCGCGGGTCAGACGCATTCCTTGCAGACCAGCTGGCCGGCGCGCTGCTCGGCGAGCTGACTGCGGTGGTGCACCAGGAAGCAGCGCGAGCAGGTGAACTCGTCGGACTGGCGGGGCAGCACCCGCACCGCGAGTTCCTCGCCCGACAGGTCCGCACCGGGCAGCTCCATGCCCTCGGCCACCTCGTCGGGGTCGACGTCGATGGTGCCGGTGCCCTTGTCCACGCGCCGCGCCTGCAGCTCCTGGAGGCTGTCCTCGTTGATGTCCTCGTCAGTCTTGCGCGGGCTGTCGTAGTCGGTGGCCATCTCTGCTAACTCCATCCCCCTCGTTTAGTGCCTCGTCGCGCGGGTGTAACGCTTGAGAGACCTTCGTTGTGCCCGGATCCGCCGATGAGTTTTCCCGATGTCCTCGGTCGGTGCCCCCTCCCGGGTCACCTTCCACAGGTCAGCGGCCTTCTCACGAAAACGTGACCGGAGGCGGCCACGATTTCCAGGCCCCTGCACGAGTCATTCCTTCGTGTACTACCCAACGTCGGGTGTCTCGTAGACCGGAGAACACGAATGCGCCCACAAAACGGGCAAGCGTGGAAAACTCCCCCGAGTTCGGGCGAAAACCAAGACATGCCCACGTCAGGAGGGATTCCCTCCGTGTCCACGCCCGGGGAAGCATACCCACCCCGACTCGCCGCTCGTGACAGGGGTGGGCGTGTCCTCGGACACGTATAAATACCACGAAGCGTGGCCGGACGCAGCTCGGGACGCGTGAGGCCGGCGCGCACCCTTTCCGCGCGGGACCGACCGACGGTGGACCGTGCCGGGGCCTCAGCGACGATCGCCGCTCTCTCCACCCTGTCCGGGCGGCACGGGCAGGCACACGGTGACGACCAGGCCGCCGCCGGCGCGGGGCCAGGCGGTGACCACACCCTCGTGCGCGCGGACCACGGAGCGCACGATGGACAGGCCCAGGCCGGCGCTGCGCCCCGACCCCACCCGATCACCGGAACCGCGCCGGAAGGGCTCGAAGAGCCCCTCGATCTCGTAGGCGGGGATGAGCTTGCCGGAGTTCTCCACCTGCACGGCGGGCATCCCCTCGTACATGCCGCTGCGCACAGTGATCTCGCCGTCGTCGACGTTGTACTTGAGGGCGTTCTCCACCAGGTTGGCGACCAGCCGCTCCAGCAGGACGGGGTCGCCCACGACGGGGGCCGGACGCAGGTCCTGGCGCAGGGAGAGTCCGGAGGAGTCGAGGTCGGCGGACAGTTGACTGAGGACGGTGCCGGCGACCTCGCCCAGGTCGACCTTGGCCTTGACCTCCAGCTCGCGGTCGCTCTTGGCCAGGAACAGCAGGCCGTCGATGAGGCGCTCGTGGCGGGCGTTGGTCTCCAGGAGGGTCTGACCGACCGTCTTGAGGTCGGGAGAGACGTCCGGAGCGCTCAGGGCCACTTCGAGCAGGGTCCGGTTGATGGCCAGGGGCGTGCGCAGTTCGTGGGAGGCGTTGGCGACGAAGCGCCGTTGCCCGTCGAAGGCGCGGTCCAGGCGTTCCAGCATGCCGTCGAAGGTGTCGGCGAGCTCACGGATCTCGTCGTCGGGTCCGGACAGCGCGATGCGTTCGTGCAGCGAACGTTCGGACAGCCGCCGGGCGATACGGGTGATCTTCTGCAGGGGCGAGAGCGCGCGGCCGGCGACCGCGTAGCCCAGTGCCACCGCGAGCAGCCCGACCAGGAACAGGGCGAGCAGGGAGAAGCGGGTGACGTGGGTGAGGACCTGTTCGATGTGGTGGCTGTGCTCGATGAGCTCGGCCAGGCTCTCCTCGGCCAGGAGCGCGTTGAGCAGGACCGCGACGACCAGGTAGTTGACCAGGACCAACAGGGAGCCGGCCGCGAAGAACAGCATCCCGTAGATGAGCGTGAGGCGGGCGCGGAGACTGAGGTTGTCGGTGAAGCGGCGCACCGTGGCGTGGGCGCTGGAGCGTTCTGTGGTCTCGCCTCCGGGGGCCACGGAGTTCAGGCTGCGCCACGTCCCGGTGTCACCGGGGCGGGTGGCCTCCACCTGGCCGGGCTCGGGGCGCTCGCCCGGTCTCACAGCCGGTACCCCGCGCCGGGGACGGTCTGGATGACCTGGGGACCACCGAGCTTCTTGCGCAGGGTCATGACGGTGACCCGTACGACGTTGGTGAAGGGGTCGGCGTTCTCGTCCCAGGCCTTCTCCAGCAACCCCTCGGCGCTGACCACGGTCCCCTGCGCGCGCATGAGCACCTGCAGGACCGCGAACTCCTTGGGCGTGAGGGCGACCTCGCGTCCGTCCCGGTGCACCCGGTGGTTGGCGGGGTCGAGGCTGATGCCGTGGCGTTCCAGAACCGGCGGCAGCGGGGGCGCGGAACGGCGCCCCAGGGCGTGCACCCGGGCGACCAGTTCGGGGAAGGCGAAGGGTTTGGACAGGTAGTCGTCGGCGCCCATGGTGAGCCCCTCGACCTTGTCCTGGACCCCGTCGGAGGCGGTGAGCATGAGGATGCGCCCGTTGTAGCTCTCCCCCACCAGGGTGCGGGCGACGTCGTCACCGTGCGTCCCGGGGAGGTCGCGGTCGAGGACGACCACGTCGTACTCGTTGACCGCGGTGTACTCCAGAGCGGTGTCACCGTCGTAGACGACGTCCACGGCCATGGACTCCCGCCGCAGTCCGACCGCCACGGTGTCGGCCAGAACCCGTTCGTCTTCGACCACGAGTACGCGCAACGTTGTCCTTCGGGGGGTTCGGGGCCGGGAAAGAAAAAAAGGGGGGCCGCTGCCGGCGCATCCCCCAACACACCGGCAGCGGCGATCTTGGTCCCGGCCGCGTCAACCGTTCTCTCACGATCAGGGTAAGGACACGGTAAACCCGTGCGGAGAACACCGGAAGGCGTTCCACCTCGTCCTCGCCCCGTGTGGCACGGGCGCTGGGCGCGGGAGTCTTCACGACCCCTGTGCACGGGGTGGTCGCCGCCGGCGAATCCCCCAACCGCCGGCGACGACTCAACCCCGCACATCTCAAATCTGACACATCAAGAATAAGAAACAAGTAAGCACCGAGCACTCCCGGAAAATGTGTCTTGGGACACTCTTTCCGGAGGCTTCACCAGGTCTCCGGCACCGGCCCTTCCGCACGTCGCGGATCGGCCCCGACACCGCCCCCGACCGGCCTCTTCTCGCCTGGTGGAAGCCACGCGCGCGTCACGGAAACATTACGTGCCGGGGGTGTGGGTTTGGCGCGGGTCACAGTGAGGTAGACGTAGGGAACGCACGCGTGGACATCGGGCCCGGCCCGGACCGCGACGAGCACGCATGTCACAGGGTCGTGACGGCTTCGGTTCGTGCCGCGCACACAGCGTGAGCACACGCATCTACACCGGTGCACCATCGTGACCCGGTGTCTACCCCTGGAAGAGGTGCAATGGGCGAGTTCATGGCGGAGATCAAGGTCAGGATCAACGAGACCTACCGGTCGCTTCAGACGGCGCAGGCCGCCGGGGACGACCACCTTGCCGACACCCAAGCGGCGGAACTCGAGGATCTGTACCGCATGGCCGCGCGCAACGGGATCGACACCCGCCCTTAAGGCGCGTTCTTCGGGGCCTGTGTCCAGGCCCGTGTTCGGGCGCACGACGTCGGGTCGGGTACCCGCTGCGCCCGAACACGAACACCACGCGTGAGACGGCCGAACGGCGCCGGGGCACGGTGTCCGACGGGACCCGCGCCGGCGCCGCGGCCCGATCCTTCGCCCCCGACGCGGGAGGCTTCCCGCCTCGCCGTGCCGGGGCCCTCCACCGACCTCCGTGCGCGGGGCCCACCTCCAGGGGATCCCGCACGCACGCGCGAGGCCTCCCCCGGGCACCCACGACCCCGGGCCCACGCCGCCCGAGGTCGCCTGTGCGTCGTGACCTGAGGCCTCAGCCGTCGGTGTCCGCGCCCAGCGGTGCGAGGAGCGCGTCGAGGTCCTCGTACAGACCCGGTCGGGCCGCGATCACCAGGTCCTCGGTGGGGGGTCCGCCGTGCGGTCCGCCCAGGCGCACACCCGCCTCGGTGGCGACCAGACCGGGGGCGGCCCAGTCCCACAGGTTCAGCCCCCGCTCGTAGTAGGCGTTGCAGCGGCCCATGGCCAGACCGGTGATCTCGACCGAGGCCGCGCCACCGCGACGAATGTCGCGGATGTGGCCGATCACCTGCGTCAGCACCCGGGCCTGGTGGATCCGGCGCGGGGCCTCGTACCCGAAACCGGTGGAGACCAGCGCCTGGTCCAGCGGTACGGCCTCGGGGGCGTGGAGTGCGCGCCCGTCCAGACGCGCACCGCCCCCCAGGACCGCTTCGAAGATCTGCCGCCGCACGGGCACGGCGACCGCGGAGGCCACCGTCACGCCGTCGACCTCGGCGGCGATCGCCACTCCCCAGTCGGGTGCGCCGTACAGGTAGTTGACGGTGCCGTCGATGGGGTCGACCACCCAACGCACCCCACTGGTGCCCTCGACACCACCGCCCTCCTCCCCCAGGACCGCGTCGTCGGGGCGGACCGCGAGCAGTCGGTCCCGGATGAGCTCCTCGGTGTTGCGGTCCATCTCGGTCACGACGTCGGTGGGGCTGGACTTGGTGTCCAGGACGGTGATGCCCTCCTGCCCCTTGGCCGCGAACTCGCCGGCCTCCGTGGCCACGGCCACGGCCAGGTCCCGCAGCTTCTCCCGGTCGATCGGGGACTGGGTGGTGCTCACTGCTGTCCTCTCCGTTCGTGGGCCCCGAGCGCGGGTGCCCGGGGACTCCCCTGGCACCCTATGCCGCGGCCTCTGCCGGCGTTCGTGGAGGCTGTGGCTGTTCTCGCTTTCGGGCCTCCGCCGCGCTTCAGCGCGTATTCGGGCGCCCGCGTGGTCGACGACCTTCGGCACCCACGGCGGCAGGGATCCTTCCTCGCGATCCCGCCCGCCGCGCCAACCCGGGTTTCAGGGAGCACGGCCTGACGGCACCCGAACGCGCGCCCCCGTGACCCAGGGCCCGGCGCACCCTCACGACCCCTGGCGTGAGGGCCCACCGGCCCGAAGGACCCACGCGTGGCGCGCACCCCGGGTTCCGTGTCCTGCGACGTTCACCGCGTTCGGGGAGGGGCGACCGGGCCCCCGACGCGCCGGAGGGCCCCGGCACGTGCGTGCCGGGGCCCTCCGGGAGGTGCGTCTCAGAGGCGGTGCCTACAGAAGGTCGGGCTTGACCCACTCCTTGCCGTGGACGTGGTGGTCCAGGAAGGCGAAGATCGTCTCGTACCAGACCTGGGCGTTGCCCGGGGTGAGGATCCAGTGGTTCTCGTCGGGGAAGTACAGGAACTTGGCCTCGACCTCGTGCAGGAGGAGGTCGCGCCACAGCTTCAGACCCTCACCGATGGGCACCCGGTAGTCCTTGTCGCCGTGGATGACGAGCATGGGCGTACGGATCTTGTCCGCGTGCAGGTGCGGCGAGTTGAGCTCGTAACGCTCCGGCCGGTCGAGCGGCGTACCGAACTCGCTCTCCCAGACCGGCGGGTAGTCGGTGGTACCGCTGAAACCGTCCAGCTGCCACAGGGAGGCGTGGGACACGATCGCCTTGAACCGGTCGGTGTGCCCGGCGATCCAGTTGGCCATGTAGCCGCCGAAGGAACCGCCCATCATGGCGGTGCGTTCGGCGTCGATGTCCTCCCGGGCCTCGGCCGCGTCGGTGATGGCCATGACGTCGGCGTGGGTGCGCGGACCCCACCGACCCCAGGCACGGCGCAGCATGTCCTGGCCGTAGCCGGTGGACAGGGCGGGGTCCGGGAGCAGGACGGCGTAACCGCGGGCCGCGAGCAGCCACGGGTTCCACCGCCAACTCCACCCGTTGAAGCTCATGTACGGACCGCCGTGGACCCAGAGCATGAGCGGCGCGGGCGAGTCCGCGGACGCCTCCTCGGGCAGCACCAGCCAGGACCGGATCCGGGCGCCGTCGTCGGCGGTGGTCTCGATCTCGGTGAGGGTGCCCGGCATGGACAGCTCGGAACCGGGGGTGCGCAGGTGCACGGGTGCGCCGTCGGTGGCGTCGGCGTCCAGTCGCACCGGAGCGGGCGGGGCGTCCCAGGCGTCGCGCAGGGCGAAGACGTACCGGCCGTCCGGGGAGGGGTTGAGCGCGCTGTAGGCGCCGTGGTCGCCCGTGAGGCGGGCGACCTCGCCGGTGGCGAGGTCCACGCGGAACACGGGACGACGACCGTTCTGGTCGGCGACGAAGAAGACCGTGGTCGAGTCGGCGGACCAGGCGTAGTCGCGCGGCCAGAGCTCGTGCCCGTCGAGCAGGTCGCGGCGTTCACCGGTGGCGATGTCGACGCTCCACAGGGTGGCGTCGCGGGGTTCCCCGTCGTACTCGCCCTCGGAGTCGGCGAACACCAGGACCCGGGTGCCGTCCGGGGAGATGTCCGGACCGGCGAACTCCAGCTCCTCGTCGGGGCCGCCGACGAGGGTACGGCGCGCACCGGTGGCCGTGTCGACGGCGACGACCTCGCTGCGGGAGGCGCCACCGGAGGTGGGCACCGACCAGGAGGTGAACAGCGTCGAGCCGTCCGGGCTGAGGGCCGGAGCACCGCCCAACAGGGCCAGACCGGCGTCGGGGGTCAGGTCCCGGGGCTCGCCCAGACGCGCGTCCCCGTCCTCGGGCGGGGCGGCGGTGAACAGTCGGGGGTGGTCGGGGCCGATGTCGTGGTCCCAGGAACGCACCGGCAGGGCCTCGTG
The DNA here is from genome assembly GCF_018207095.1 of Nocardiopsis sp. MG754419. Taxonomy (GTDB): domain Bacteria; phylum Actinomycetota; class Actinomycetes; order Streptosporangiales; family Streptosporangiaceae; genus Nocardiopsis. The sequence goes on from NZ_QOCZ01000029.1 coordinate 36,051, forward strand.
CAGGATCGCGGTGACCCCGGCCTCCTTGCGGGCCTTGCGGGCCTCGGCGTCGGCCTCCTGGTCCTCCGAGCGCGGCAGCACCCGACCGGTGAACGCCACGAGACCGCTGTCCCGGGCGACCGTGAAGGCGCCGACGCCTCCGTGGGTGGAGGCGACCTGACGGGCCTCACCGCCCTCGGCGGGGAGCAGCCACAACGCCGATCCCGGTTCGCCCTCGGACTCCGCCTCGGGGTCGGGGCGGCCCGTGGCGAACAGCACCGAGCCGTCGGGCAGGAACTCCGCACCGGACTCGCCCTTGGTGGAGCGGGTGAGGCGTCGGGGGGCGCGTCCGTCCTCGGACTCGGGGGCGACGTCGATCTCCCACAGAGCGGAGCGGAAGGACTTGGCGTCGGGGGCGATGTCGCTGACGGGGGCTACGAGGCGGGAGCCGTCCGGGGACAGACGCAGCCCGTTGACGCGCCGCAGTCGGACGTACTCCGGTAGTTCATACCAAGAACGAACCAAGACACAATCTCCTGAACCGTCGACTTGTGGTCGACATCGACCCTATCGGCCCCCGGTGATGCCGATCACCCCCTCTTGCCACTTCAGAGGGTGTCAACGGTGTTGACCTGAGCCTCTGCGTCCGGGGTTCGGCCATGAGCGGAACCCGGCGTCATCGCGAGGCGCCACCGCCCAGAGCGTCGAGGATGTGGCGCAGGCTGTTGTTCACGTGGTCGGCCACCGCACGCGCCGCCTCCTCCTCCGCCCCCTCCCGCGCGGCCCGGCAGATCCGGGCGTGCTCGCCCGCCCCGACCCGCAACCGCTCGGGGGTACGCCGCGCGAGACGGCGCATACGGCGCAGGTGACGGCGGACGTCGGCGAGCGACTCCCTCAGGTAGGGGTTGCCCGTGCCCTCGGCGATGGCCGCGTCCAGGCGGTCGGTGAGGGCGTAGTACTCGGTCTCCGCCCCGTGGACGCCCTCACGGGCGAAGTGCTCCTCCCACCGGAGGAAGTCCACCGCGAGCGCGCCGAAGACCGCGCGCTCGGCGTTGCGGGCGCACAGCCGCACGGCGTGGGTCTCCAGCGCCTCCCGCATCTGGAACTGGTGGACGACGTCCTGGAGCGCGATCTCGGTGACGAAGGCGCCCCTCCCCGGACTGAGGCGCACCAGGCGATCACGGGAGAGCCGGAGCAACGCCTCGCGCAACGGTGTCCGTGACACACCGAGACGCTCGGCCAGACGGGTCTCGTTGAGGTGGGTCCCGGGTGCCAGGTCCCACTCCACGATCTCCTCGCGCAACCGTTCGTACACCTGCTCGCCCTGACCCACGGTGTGCCCCTCATGATCGTCCGATCCCGGCTTGACAGCCCCCTCGTCGGAGGCCAAGCTCGTCCAGGATTGTATACAAACGGTATTCAGCCCGTGTGCGGGACCGGTCCCGGTCTCGGCGCGCGGCGCCGGCCAGGGAGGGAAGGACGGGCATGAGGACGACCACACGGCTGAGGGCCATGATCGACGCGGGCGGCATCCACATCGCGCCGGGTGCGTTCGACGGACTCACCACGCGGCTGGTGGAGGAGAGCGGCGCCGCTCTGGTCTACGCGAGCGGCGGGGCGATCGCCCGCTCGCACGGGGTGCCCGACATCGGGCTGCTCGGGCCGACCGAGGTGGCGGAGCGCCTGGCCCAGATGACCGCGGTGACCTCGCTGCCGGTGGTCGCCGACGCGGACACCGGGTTCGGCAACGCGGTCAACGCGGTGCGCACGATGGGGCTGTTCGAACGCGCCGGGGTGGCCGGACTGCACTTGGAGGACCAGACGTTCCCCAAGCGCTGCGGGCACCTGGACGACAAGTCGCTGGTCCCCACCGAGGAGATGGTGGGCAAGTTGCACGCGGTGCTGGACGCGCGCACCGACCCGGACCTGGTGGTGATCGCCCGCACCGACGCGATCGCCTCGGAGGGGGTCGACGCGGCCCTGGAACGGGCCCACGCCTATCGGGACGCGGGGGCCGACATGATCTTCGTGGAGGCACCGGAGAGCGTCGAGCAGATCGAACTCGTCGCCCGGGAGATCCCCGGCCCCAAGCTGATCAACATGTTCCACGGGGGAAAGACCCCGGTCGTGCCCGCAGAGCGTCTGGCCGAACTGGGCTACCGCCTCGTGATCATCCCGTCCGACCTCCAGCGGGCGGTGATCCACGCCTGCCGCCGGGTCCTGTCGGAGATCGTACGGACCGGCGACTCCTCCGCCGCCGACGACGTGATGGCCTCGTTCGGCGAGCGCGAACGGCTCGTGCGGACCGCGGAGTACCTGTCGATCGGCCGCGACTGAGGCGGCCGAGAGGGGCGGAGGTGGCCGGCTCCGCCCCGGACGGTGCTCAACGCTGCTTGCAGCACACCCCACCGCGCTCGGCGCAGGCGGGCAACGAGCTCAGTCGGGCCGGCGCGGCCCGCTCGGTGTACTCGCGCACCAGCTCGGTGACCATCGACACGAACGCGGGGTGGGTCCCGGGGCTGAGCGCACGCTCGTAACCGATGCCGAGCTTGGCCGCGGTGTCACGGGCCTCCACGTCGAGGTCGAACTTGACCTCCATGTGGTCGGAGACGAATCCGTGCGGCACCACCACCACGGCGGGCACACCCTCGGCCGCCAGTTCCTCCATGCGGTCGTTGACGTCCGGCTCCAGCCAGGGCTGGCTGGGCGGACCGCTCCGGCTCTGGTAGACGACCTCGAAGGGGTACTCCCGGTCGAGGCGGTCGACGACCAGGCGGGCCGCCTCGGCGAGCTGGGCGCCGTAGGCCCCCTCCGGACCGAAGTCGTGCCCGGGACCGCCGCTCGACTCGGCCATGGCGGTGGGGATGGAGTGCGCCGAGAACAGCAGGCGCGCGCCTTCACGCTGGTCGGCGGGCAGCGCGTCCAACGCGGCCCGGGTGTGCTCCGCCAGTGGTCCGACGAACCCGGCGTGGTCGTAGAACGGGCGGATCAGCTCGACCTCGGGGGCGTCGTCACCGAGCTCGGCGCGGGCCCGCTCGATGTCCTCGTGGTAGGCGGTGCGGCTGGACCAGTTGCAGTACGCGGACGTGGGCATCGCCAGGACCCGGCGGACACCGTCCTTCTTCATCTGCGCCAGGGTGTCGGCGAGCATCGGCGCCCAGAACCGGTTGCCCCAGTAGATCGGCAGGTCCACGCCGTTGTCGGCGAAGTCGGTGGTGATCGCGGCGAGCAGGTCCCGGCACTGCTGGTTGATCGGGCTCACTCCTCCGAAGAGGAAGTAGTGCTCACCGACCTCCGCCAACCGTTCGCGGGGGATGTTGCGCCCGCGGGTGACGTTCTCCAGGAACGGGATGACCTCGTCCTCGCCCTCCGGTCCACCGAAGGAGATCAGCAAAAACGCGTCGTAAGGCCTCATGCACCTCATGAAACCAGCTCCTCGCGCCCACCCCGATCCGACCCGGGCACATGTCGTGGGACTTCGGCCCTCGAAGTGACCAGGTCCACTCCGGACCCTGGTCACATAAGTGACCGATCGGTAATGTCACCGCATGAATAATGTGTTGTGGCACACATGGGCCGACACCCACCAGGCCCGTCCCCGTCGCACGGCGACCCCCGGCGACACCACGGAGGTCGCCGCCGCGGTCAGGACAGCCGCCGCGCAGGGCCTGCGGGTCCGCATGGTCGGCACGGGGCACTCGTTCACCGACGTGGCCATCACCGACGGACTGTTACTGTCGCCCGTCTCCCTGACCGGCCCGTGTTCGGTCGACCTCAGGGCCGGGACCGCGACGGTCCCCGCGGGCACACCCCTGTGCGACTTCAACGACGATCTCGCCGCGCATGGACTGGCACTGGCCAACATGGGCGACATCGCGGTCCAGACCGTCTCCGGGGCGATCCAGACCGGCACGCACGGCACGGGGCGGGAGACGGGCGGTCTGGCGAGCCAGGTGGTCGGCATGCAGATGGTCCTGGCCGACGGTTCCGTGGTGGAGTGCTCCGCGGCGCACGACCCCGCGCTCTTCCACGCCGCCAGGGTGGGGTTGGGCGCGTTCGGCGTGGTGACGGCGCTGACCTTCGCCGTACGGCCGGCGTTCCTGCTCCACGCCCGGGAGCGGCCCCTGCCCCTGGACGAGGTGTTGGAGCGGTTACCGGAGCTGCGCGCCGACAACGACCACTTCGAGTTCTTCTGGTTCCCCCACACCGACCACACCTTCACCAAACGCAACAACATCAGCGTGGGCCCACCCCACCCCCTGACACCGTTCCGCGCCTGGCTGGACGACGACGTCATGGCCAACCGGGTCTTCGACCGGGCGAATCGGGTCTGTCGACGTTTCCCGTCCCTGGCTCCGACGATGAACCGGATCTGTGCGCGCGCCTGGTCGGCCCGCACCCACACCGACGTCTCGCACAGGGTGTTCGCCTCGGAGCGCGAAGTGCGTTTCGTCGAGATGGAGTACGCGATCCCGGCCGAGCACACCGAGGACGTGCTGCGCGAGGCACGGTCGATCGTGAACCGGAGCGACCACCGGGTGAGCTTCCCGGTCGAGGTGCGCTTCGCCCCGGCCGACGACGTCTGGCTCTCGACCGCCTATGAGCGGGAGAGCGCCTACGTGGCGGTGCACATGTACCAGGGGACACCGTACGAGGGTTACTTCGCCGACCTGGAGGCGCTGTTCACGTCGGTGGGCGGCCGTCCCCACTGGGGCAAGATGCACACACGCGACCGCTCCTACCTGGAGGGGGTCTATCCCCGATGGTCCGAGGCGATGGCGGTGCGGGAACGGGTGGACCCGCACCGCCGGTTCGGCAACGTCTATCTGGACCGCGTGTTCGGCTGACCTCGGATCACCCGGTGGGGACGGACCCGCTCTGCGCACCCGCCGGGGGCACTCCCTGCGGCGCTCCCCCCGGTGGGCCGACCTCCCCCTGATCGCCCTCGCCACCGGGCTCGACCGGTTCCTCGGGCTGTTCCGGCTCGGGCTCCTCCACCGGCGGGTCGACCGGGTCGGTGGGCCGGGTGGGGACGTCGGAGTCCCGGTCATCGGGGTTCGTACCGGGCTCGACGGGGTCGGTGTCGGTGTCGGGCGTGGTGTCGGTTCCCGGGTCCCGCTGCGCCGGCTCCTCGTCGGGTGTGCCCGTGTCGTCCTCGCCCTGGGTCTCGGCCGGAGCGGACTGCCCGCCCAGCAGGGAGGGGGACGTGGGCTCGTCCTGCCCCTGGGTCCACGCGGTCAGGGAGCGGCCGGTGAGCAGCTCGAAGGCCAGGATGACCAGCATGACCAGGGTGAACACCACTCCGGCCGTGATGAGGGCGGTGCGCGGACCGCGCCGGGGACGTGCGTCGTCGTCCTCGGCGGCGGAGGCGCCCGTGTGCTCGCCGTGGGGCACCTGGGGCAGGAGCTCGGTGGCCTCGTCCGTGATCGGGTCGTGCGGCCGGGTGGGGTCGGCGGGGTTCCCGAAGCCGTGCGCCAGGGTCTGCCCGGGCAGGTCCCGCCCCAGGGAGGGCATGGCCATGGTCCGGGTGGCGTCGTCCGCGTCCCGGAAGGGCGTCGGTGCCTCGAAACCGACCGTGGCGTCGTCGACGTCGACCGGGGTGGCCGGTTCCGGCCGCCCGACGAAGGAGCGGGACCGCGGGTGCCTGGACTTGTCCGCCAGCCCCTTGGCCTGTTCCCCGCTGCGGGTGATCCAGTGCTGGATGACCGGGGCCGCGCTGGTGCTCAGCACCGCCATGACCGCGGTACCGATGACGGTTCCGTAGACGTTGAGGTAGGAGGCGGCCGTGGCCGCGGTCAGGGTGGCGACGCCGGCCCCGGCGACCTGGGCCACGCTGAGGTCGATGCGTGGCCTTCGACCGCCCTCCTCGCCCTCGCCGCTCGGTTCGTCCCGGGCGTCGGCGTCCGAGTGCTCGGCGGACCGACCCCGTTCACGCGGTTCGTCCCTACCCCCGTGCTCGGGTCTGGGCATGATGTGGTCCCCCCTCCGTGGGCCGCGCGGGGGCGCGGCGGGACACGTCGTCACGTCATGGGATGGGTGTGTGGTGGGGCAGACAGCCCCGCAGGCCCCAAAGTTCACATAACACCCATAGGTGGATACATCACCTTAAGGGCGGCAAGACTCCGATAACGCCATCACATAAGAATCATCACTGTGTGGCATCCCTCGGCGTGTCGAGTTGGCACTCCCAAGGGAGGTCATGTCGTCATCCGTCACCGGATGGCGGTTTCTCCCAGGCCTGGGGGGATTCGAGGTACGCGGGATACCATCACCGCGGAGCCTTCGCACGGGATCGGCGACATTCCCCCATGATCGCTCCCGGTCGTGCAAGGTTCAGCGTGTCAAGATTGGCAGCGGAAGCGACCGTGAGGACCCCGGAACCCCGGGGTGACTCCCGCCGTGGTGCCCACCACGGCGGGAGGCGGGCACAGTTCGGGCATGCCGGACGCGGTACCGGCCGGACGATGGCCGGCCGACCAGACTTGGAGAACGTGAGGGACGGTCCAGACCAACCCTCGACGGGACACACGAAAGGGAGGGCGATGCACGAGCTTCGCCTCGTGGCGGTGAGCGAGGACGGCACCTACCTGGTGCTGGCCAGCGCCGGCCGTGGCACCCGTTTCATGCTGCCCGTCGACGACCGTCTGCGCGCCGCCGTCCGCGGCCAGTTCTCCCGGCTCGGCCAGTACGAGATCGAAGTGGAGAATCCGTTGCGCCCCAAGGAAATCCAGGCCCGCATCAGGTCCGGCGAGACCGCGGAGGCCATTTCCGAGATCTCCGGGATACCCATCGAACGGGTGCGCTGGTTCGAGGGACCCGTGCTCCAGGAACGCGAGTACATCGCGCAACAGGCCCAACGCGCGACCGTGCGCGCCCAGGGCGACGCCGCACCCGGTCCCTCCCTGGAGGAGATCGTCACCAAGCGGATCGGCGCGCACCAGTTGGAGACCGGCGACGCAGAGTGGGACTCGTGGAAGCGCGAGGACCGCACCTGGCAGCTCAAGCTGGTCTTCCTGCACGGCGGTGACGAACGGGTCGCCCACTGGCTGTACGAACCCAGACACAACACCGTCACCCCGGCCGACGAGGAGGCCGCGCGGTTCTCCTCGGGTGAGCCCCTGGGCTCGCCCCTCGCGCCGGGGGCCAACGTCACCCCGTTCGCGCCGCGCCGCAACGAGGCCACCACCGATCTGCCCCGCCTGGACGCACAGTCCGCCGCCGAGCGACGTCACGATCACGTCGCCCCGCGCCGCCTGTCGCCCGCGCAGGACACGCCGTTGGACGAGCCGTTGCGCCCGGCGTCCCGGACGGACCCGTTCGGGGCCCCGGGACGCGAGGAGTCCCGGCGTCCCGCGCAGAACCGCCCCGACCGCGGGCCGGAGCGCGGGCCCGCACCCGAGCCGGAACGCGCGCCCGCCCGTGAACCGGAGCCGAGGACGGCACGGGGTCCCGAGCGGACGCCCCAGGAGGCACCGCCCGCCGCACCGCTTCCCGGGGTCTCCCGGAACGAGCCGCCGCGGCGCCGTTCCGTCGAGGAGCCGCCGATGTGGACCGAGCGTCCGACGGACCGGCCCACGTGGAACGATCACCCGACCGACCGGCCCACCTGGACCGAACCCGCGGCGGAGCGACCCGAACGCCACGAACGTCCGGAGCGGCCGGAGCGGCCTCGGCCCGTGGCCGAGTTCGAGGCACCCGCCGCCGAACAGTGGCGGCGTGCCGAACCACAGGTCGGCCCGGAACGCCCGACCGCGCGTCCGTCGCCCGCACAGCACGAACACGACCCCGAGCCCGCCCCACCGGCCGAACCGGAGCGTCCACGGCGACGCCGGGCCACCATCGACCTGAACGACACGGGCACCCCGCGCCGGGCGCCGGACGAACAACCGTCCATGCCGGCGGCCACGAGCGGGCCCACGGACGGCGGGGGCGCGACGCCCAAGCGCAAGGGGCGCGGACGCCGTGCGTCGGTGCCCTCCTGGGACGAGATCATGTTCGGTTCGAAGAAGAACGAGTAGGCGCGCTCACCGACGAACGCGAGGGGGCGACCACCGGCCGGTGGTCGCCCCCTCGCGTTCGTCCCGCTCTCCGGGCCGGCGAGGTCGGCTCAGGCGCCGTCCGCGCGGCGACCGTCGTCGGTCTCCGCCAGGAAGGGCCGCACCATCTCCGGGGTGATCCGCGCGGCGAAGTCGACCGACTCCTTCTGAGAGGCGTCCTGGGCCGTGTACCCGCCCGCGCCGGCGCCCACCGTCACCTGGAGGTCGGCCAGCCCGGACCGGCGTTGGAACAACGTCTGGGTCCAGGTCCAGCCGATCACCGCCGAGCGCTCGACGGTCGCCTGCCCCCGCTGCAGAGAACCGGAGCGCACACTCACCCGTGCGCCGTCGTATCCGTGCCCCAGGGAGCGGTAGCGGTCCACGGCCAGAGGCATGCCGAGCACCGCGAGCACCCCGGCCGTCACCGCCAACCACGTCACGTCCAGGGCCACCGCCCCCGCCGCCACCACGGCGAACGGCAGCACCGCGCGGGTGAAACGTCGGTACAGGGCGGCCCGGGGGTGCGAGGTCAGCCGCCCACGGAACAGGTCCAGGGCCCGGTCGACCACCGACTCCACCTCGGTCCGGGGGCCGGTGGGCAGCAGGACCGCGCGGTTGGCGGTGTCGCCCAGACCGGTGACGATCGCGCGCAGGCGCACCGCCCGGCGCGTGCGTTCGAGGGGACTGTCCAGCTGTTCGTATCCCCGGATGCGTCGCCGCTCCAGGGTGACGCTCCGCCGGGTGAGCAGCCCGCGTTCGGCGACCAGGGCACCGTCCCGGCCCCGGAGGGTGAACCCCCAGTGGGTGAGGGTGTAGGAGACCACCGCGAAGATCGGCATGAGCAGCACCAGCACGCCCACGGACACCACGGCGAACACCACCAGGAAGCCCCGGTCGGTGGTGGTCACCCAGCCCACGAGGAAGTCCGTGGCCATCTCCCCCGCCGTCTGCTGGACCATGCCGAACAGGGTGGCCAGGACCACGAACGGGGTCACGAGGTACCCCAGGCTGAGCGCCCCGTACAGGTACCAGTTCCGGGGCATCCGGAAGTAGGTGACGGTGTCGTCGGAGGCCTCCGTCGCGGTGGCGGTGGAGTCGGGGTCGACGGCCACGCCCTCCTCCCCCGCGACGCCGGGCGCCTTCTCGGTACCCGCGGTGAGCACCGCCTTGCGGTGCAAAAGCTCGCGGCGCAGACGCTCGGCCTCGGCCGCGTCCACGGCGTCGAGTTTGCCGTCCTCGGTGCCACCCGCCGACCCGGCGGCCGCCTCGATGCGCACCACGGCCACACCGAGCATCCGGTGCAGCAGGGTGCTGGTGACGTCCACCCCGCGCACACGTTCGAGGGGAATGGTGCGGCGGGAGCGACGGATGAGGCCGCTGCGGATCTCCAGGCGTTCCTCACCGATCTCGTACCGGAAGGTCTTCCAGGTGACGAATCCACCGACGAGCAGACCCAGGATCGCCACGACGGTGGCGGTGAGGATCCACGGGTTGAACCCACCGACCACCAGACCGGCGGCGATCGGCAGGAGCAGGCTCCTGAGCTGGTTGATCGGACCCACGACCAGGCTGCGCGGACTGAGCCGCCGCGCCGTCTCCGCGCCGAAGGGCTGCCCGTCGACGGTCGATCCCTCGCCCCACCACGCGCGCGGGGCGCCTGGCTCGGTGCCGTCGGCGGGAGGGGTGGGCCACCAGGTGCGCTCGGTATCACCCGGGGCGCCCTGCGTGTGCGTTCCGAAATGCCCGGGTCCGAGGTCGTGGTTCCCGGACGGGTCGGGCCACGGTGAGGCCGCGGCCCCGCTCGTCTCGTGCCGTCCGGGTGTGACCGGACGCCCCGGCCCCGTCCGATCCGTCCGGCCCGTCTGTCGGGTCGA
>NZ_QOCZ01000281.1 GCF_018207095.1 Nocardiopsis sp. MG754419
GTCGGGGGTGATGGGTTCGGGGGAGGTCCAGATCTCCTCGATGAGTCCCTCGGCGTCGACCCGGCCGATGCGGGCGGTCTTGACCACGTGCTGGGTGTCGCCGTCCAGGGTGATGGTGCCTTCGGGGGCCTCCAGGGTGATGCCGTCCAGGGCGGCGCGGACCTGGTCCACCTCGAAGCCGTCGGCCGCCTCCACCGCGGCCCTCCACAGGTGGACACCGTTGTAGGCCGACTGCATGGGGTCGGAGGTGACCCGGTCGGCGCCGTAGGTGTCGGTGAAGGCCTCCACGAAACCGGCGTTGGTGTCCGATTCCAGGGTCTGGTAGTAGTTCCACGCCGTGAGGTGGCCCTCGATGTTGGCGGCGCCGATGCCCTCGACCTCCTCCTCGGCGACGCTGACGCTGAGCACGGGGGTCTGGTCGGCCTCCACCCCGGCCGAGCGCAGCTGTTGGAAGAAGCTGACGTTGGAGTCGCCGTTGAGGGTGTTGAAGACCGCGTCGGGCTCACTGCGGGCGATGTCGTTGGTGATGGTGGAGTACTCGGTGTGCCCCAGGGGGGTGTACTCCTCGGCGACGATCTCCATGTCGTGGGCGTGGGCGTAGGCGGTGATGATCTGGTTGGCGGTGCGCGGGAAGACGTAGTCGCTGCCGACCAGGTACAGGCTGGTGTGGCCCTCCTCGCGCAGGTAGTCCAGCGCGGGGATGATCTGCTGGTTGGTGGTGGCGCCGGTGTAGACGATGTTGTCGCTGGCCTCCAGACCCTCGTACTGGACGGGGTAGAACAGCAGGCCGTTGTTGCGTTCGAACACCGGCAGCATGGCCTTGCGGGAGGCCGAGGTCCAGCCGCCGAACACGGCCACGGCGTCGTCGGAGGCCAGGAGTTTCTGGGCGCGTTCGGCGAAGGTGGCCTCGTCGGAGGCGCCGTCCTCGATGACGGGGGTGATCTGCCGGCCCAGGACACCGCCGTCGGCGTTGATCTCGTCGATGGCGAGCTGTACGGCGTCGCGGACGGTCACCTCGCTGATGGCCATGGTGCCCGACAGTGAGTGCAGCATGCCGACGGTGACGGTGTCCTCGTCGACACCGGCCGGGTCGTCTGCGCCGCAGGCGGTCGCGGTCAGGGCCAGGGCGGTCAGTGTGGCGGCCAGGGGCAGGGCACCGGGACGGGAGCGGGCCATGCGCACCTCCTAGGGGTGTGGGGGAGCGGTGAGGAGTGCTCCTAGGAGGCTGGTGTCGGGGTGTTTCCCCGGACGTGCCGGACCGTTACGTATACATGTCGGTATCCGGTGGGGCGGTTAAATCCCGGCGGGTCGGCCGCGGGGGAGAGGCCGCCGAGCCCATCACGCGCGGTGGGCCGAGTGGGCCGATCTCACGCGGGGCGCGTCGGGGGTCTGTCGCTCCGGGCCCGGCATGCGGGCGCTCCACGGCGCGAAGGGGCGTCGCTCCTGTGGGGTCAGAGGGGCGCCCCACGCCGCGCCGGGGCCCGGCCGGGGGAGTACCGGCCCAGGGGAGAGAACCGGGGCGTGCGGGGACGCATCGCACCCCGGGTGACCCGCCCACACACAGGAGCCCCCATGAACACCACCCCCGCCGACACCGAGGCGCCCGCGTACCGGTACCCCGTGGACGACCTGATCGGTGTGCCCGCCAAGCTCTACGTGTGGGTGTTCCCCCTGGTCGTGGGCGTGGTGGTCTGGGTGGGGTGGATGATGACGCTGTTGGGGCTGCTCTACGACGACACCGGACCCGCAGGGCTGACCGTTCTGCTGCTCCTGGCCCTGCTGGCGGGGGCGCATCTGGGCATGGTCTGGTGGGGGAGACGTCGTGGCGGGGACCGCCCGTGGGAACTGCCCGTCGTGGTCACGGCGGCGCTGGTGATGACCACGGTGGTGGCGGCGCTGGCGGTCGTGATCGACCCTCAGGGTCAGTGGCGGCCGATCATCGTCGTTCTCGGGCACTGGGCGGCGGTGCAGGTGGCGGTCATGGTGTGGGTCCGGGCGCCCTCGTACCGCTGGCGCATGGTGTTCGCCCTGGGTGTGGTGGCGGTACTGCTGGCGGGGGTGACGGGGCTGATCGGGGCTCAGGCGGCGCGGGAGCGCGCGCGGCAACGGGTGGATCTGGCCCGCGTGGTGGGGGAGAGCGCACAGCCGATCGCCGTGGTGGAACACCCGGACTGGGTGCTGGAGACGGTGTGGGCCTCCGAGAACGACGAACGGTTCACGGTCCTCTACGCGCCGCGCGATGGCGAGGTGGCCGAGGAGGGGTTCCGGTTGCATCTGCGCACCGAGCCGAC
>NZ_QOCZ01000282.1 GCF_018207095.1 Nocardiopsis sp. MG754419
GAGTGTGTCCATTCGGCCGAAGGCGTTCGTGTGACGCATGTATAAATCTACGTCGTAAAGGCGGCGGAGCGGAAGCGACAAACACTTCCAAGAGCCATAAGGAGCGGCTCCGCCGCACCCACCACACAAGGGCTTGGTCTCTGTGGACGTGAGGGGTGGCCCGTCATGGGGTAGGTACTCGCCGGAACCGACCAATCACGGATTGGCACCTTCACCGGCACCGAAACCAAGGGGGACCCATGGTCCATCTCAGCGAGGATCAGATCCACGAGGGTCTGACACGGCTCACCGACTGGGAGTGGGACCCCGAAGCGGTCCTCATCCGACGCACCGTGCGGCTGGCCGACTTCCTCGGCGCCATCGCGCTGGTCAACGAGGTCGCGCAGGCCGCAGAACAGGTCGACCACCACCCCGACATCGACATCCGCTACACCACCGTGCACCTGACCCTGAGCACCCACTCCGAGGGAGCGGTCACCGAGCACGACATGGCCCTGGCCGCCAGGATCGACGAGTTGGTGGCCGCCACCGCCCATCTGGAGTGACCCGCCTCGCCTCGTCCCTGCGCGACCGGCACCCGCTCTGCCGGACCCTCCCGCCGACACCGCGCGAGGATGGGTGCGTGAACGACACGAACAACCACCCGTGGGCGGTGCGTTGCGCCCCAGCCACGGCCCACCACAGGACCCCTGACCCGTACCGTCGCCCTCGCGGACCCGCCGCGTGGTGGCCACCGGCCCACCCGACGGCGCGGGCCCGGTACCGGCCGCCACTGTGCGGCGTCGTCCCTGCGGCGGAACCAGGCCACGGCTCCTCGGCGCGCGGGATCGGTGGGGACGATCGCCGCCGGGCCCGGCACGTCCCATCTTCCGGGAGCCTCTTCGTCCACGTGCCCCGGGCCCGCCCATGAGCGCCGATCCCGCGCGCACGGCGCGCGCCTACGACGAGGTGGTGGAGGCCTACGCGCCGCTGGCGGCGTCGGTATTCGCCGCCGATCACCTGCACCGGGCGATGGTCGACGCCTTCGCCGATCTGGTCCTGTCCTCGGGCGGTGGTCCGGTGTTGGACGCCGGGTGCGGTCCCGGGCACATCACGGCCCACCTGGCCGGGCGCGGGTTGGCTGTCTGTGGCGTGGACGGCTCCGTGGGGATGGTGGAGTGGGCCCGAGTCCATCACGAGCCGCTGGAGTTCGCGGTGGGCTCGCTGGAGGACGGTGCGGTCGCGCAGGGTTCCCTGGCCGGTGCCCTGTCCTCCTACTCGATCATTCACACCCCGCCCGAGCGGTTGGACCCGGTTCTGCACGGGTTCGCGCGTTCCCTGGCGCCCGGTGGGCACCTGCTGGTGTCCTTCCAGAGTCATGAGGACCCGGCTGCCCGGGTCGAGGCCTTCGACCATCGGGTGGTCGTGGCCTACCGGTACGGGATCGACCATGTGTTGGGCTCGCTGGGTCGCGCGGGTGTGGTGGAGGTGGGCCGGTTGGTCACGGCGCCCGACCAGGACGTGCGCCGCGGGTTCGCCCAGGCCCATCTGTTGTGTCGGCGCAGCGCGCCCTGACACCGGGATGGTGGGTTCGCCTCTCGGCGCGGTGGGGCGCGGTCAGGCCCGTCCCGGGCGGGCGGTGTCGTGTTCCGATGCCGGGTGGGGGTTCTCGTTCGGCGGGGCGGACGTGGCCGCGTCCGCCCGGTCCCGTTCCACGTGTGACGGTGACCAGGCAGGCCAGGCACACCACGGCCACGGCTCCGAGGGAGGCCGCGTAGGGGAAGAGGGGGAGGAGGGCGGCCGGCAGTGTGGGCAGGAGGAAGCCGGTGTAGGCCAGGGAGTAGTAGACCCCGGTGAGCCCCGCGAGTTCCCGTGGCGCGGCGATGGCCTGGACGTGGAGCAGGCCGGCGACCACGCAGATGCCGTAGGCCGTGCCCAGGACCACGGCCACGAGCAGGGCCGGGGCGGGGTGGCCCACCAGGGCCGCGATGACGGCCAGGAGCATGGCCGTGGACATCGGGGCGCGGCCGCCGGTGCGTCGGTCGATCCAGGGGAGGAGGTTCTGGACGCCGGCTTCGGCGCCGAGGGTGAGCACGGTCGGTGCGGTGGCGTAGAGCGTGGTCCAGGTGTCGAGACGGTCCTGGGCGATGGCGGGCATGATCGCGTAGGCGATGCCGGCGGCGGTGAAGACCCAGGGGGCGGCGGGCAGGGTCAGGCGGGTGAAGCGAGGGTGGGCCGCGGCGCGGACGTGGAG
>NZ_QOCZ01000283.1 GCF_018207095.1 Nocardiopsis sp. MG754419
GGCGTGGACCGAGTGGTCGGCGGGCATGCCGGTCGAACTGGGCGCCTCGTGGATCCACGGGCACAAGGGCAACCCCGTCACCCGACTGCTCAGGGCCACCGGTGGGCGGCGCCTCGCGTTCGACTACGAGAACGTCGCCGGCGCGGACGCGACCGGTTACCGGGAACTGCGGAGGTGCGTGAAGGGCATGGCGCGGCACCCGGACCCCGACACCACACCGATCTCCGCGCTCCTGCCCGCGGACCCCTCCCCGGCACTGCGGTACGCCGCCACCACCGTCTACGCCCAGGAGTACGGGTCCGAGCCCGGCGAACTGGCCCTCAGCGCCGATGAAGAGGGGGTCGGCGGGCGCGGCGGCGACCTGCTGTTGCCCGACGGCTACGACGCGCTGGTCGCCCGGGTGCGCGGCGACCTGCCGGTCCGCACGCGGGCGGTGGTCACCGTGGTGGAGCACGGCGACCACGGCACCGTCGCGCACCTGGCCGACGGCGGCTTTGCGCGGGCGGACCACTGTGCGATCACCCTCCCGATCGGTGTGCTCAAGGCCGGTTCCGTGGAGTTCCGACCGGCCCTGCCGGAGAGCAGGTCCGAGGCGATCGACGCCCTGGGGTCGGGGCTGCTCGACAAGCTGTGGCTCTGGTTTCCGCACGTGTTCTGGCCCGCCGACGTCGACGTTCTGGAGTGGTCCGATCCCCGCGATCCCGGGCTGTGGTCCTGGTGGGTCAACGGGTACAAGGCGTTCGGGCTGCCGGTGCTGGTGGGGTTCAACGGCGGTGACCACGCCCGTTCCCTGGCCGGAGCGTCGGACCAAGCGGTGGTGGCGAGTGCCATGGACGCGCTGCGCCGCATGCACACCTGAGGTCGGGAACCGGGCGGGGCGTCCGGTCGTCTCCAGGGTGTGACGACCTCCGAGAGCCCAGAGAGCCCAGAGACCTCCGAGACCGGGACCCCCGCGTCCACGGACGGCGGCCCGGTGAGCGACCGCCCGGCCCGACGACGCCGTGGTCGGGTCCTGGCCGCCCTGGCGGTGATGGTGCTGGGGTGCGCGCCGTTCGTGTGGCAGCTGATCGCGACCTCCGAGCACCGGTACGGGACCGAGGACGTGCCCGAGCGCGCGGTCGCCGTGGTGCTCGGCGCGGGCGTGCGACCCGACGGCCTGCCCAGCCACCTGCTGGCCCAGCGACTGGAACTGGCGGTGGAGCTGTACGAGGCGGAACGCGTCCGGGCGGTCCTGGTGACCGGGGACAACGGTGTGGAGCACTACAACGAGACCGACACCATGCGCGACTACCTGATCGACGCGGGGATCCCGGCGGACCGGATCGTCGGCGACCACGCCGGGTTCGACACCTGGGACTCGTGTGCGCGCGCCGCGGAGATCTTCGGGGTGGAGGAGGCGGTGGTCCTGAGCCAGGAGTTCCACGTGCCGCGGGCGATCAACCTGTGCCGGGCGGCGGGTATCGACGCCGTCGGCGTGGGCGACGACAGTATGAGCGAACGCGGCACGGCCACCGTGTACGGGTGGGTGCGCGAGGTCCCGGCGGCCCTGGCGGCGCTGGGCACCGTGGTACTGCGCCCGGATCCCAAGGTCCTGGGCGACTACGAGACCGGAGTGGACGAGGCCCTGGCCCAGGCCGCCGAGGAAGCGGCGACCTCCTGAGCGGGGCCCCGTCCGGGGTCGTTCCGGAGCCGATGGGGAGCGGGAGGCGGGATGCGGGCAGCCGGTACGCGTGAGACCCGACCCCGCGCCGTGGACACCGACGGTCGCCGCCCCCGCCACGCCGGACGGCGAGGGTGGCGACCGCCGGAGCCCGTGCGGCGATTCACCGGGGCCTTGGGGGCCGGACACCGAAGTTCCGCCGCGTGCACCCGGGGCGCACTCGCACGGGCCGCGTCGGGGCCTTGAGGAGCGGCCGGGCGGGCGCCGGTCGAGCGTGCACTTCTCGACCCCGGGCCGGGACCGAAGGCGGGATCGCGAAGAACGAGCCCTCCCACCCGGGGTCCCGAGGCTCCCGCCGTGCCGTCGGGCACCCGCGCACGGGCCTCGGCGCCGGCGGGGAGCCGGAGAACACGACCTAGCTGTACTGACCACGGAGGTTGGTAACACCCACCCCGCCCGACACACGACAAGAGGGCCTCCGGTATCGGTGTGGATTGCGACGTCCCACCGGCC
>NZ_QOCZ01000284.1 GCF_018207095.1 Nocardiopsis sp. MG754419
CCTCCAGGGGCGACTCCGCGCCCACGAGCGCGAGGGCCATGGCCACCGCCACGCAGGCGGCCGCGGCGGCCCCCGCCGTGGCCTGCTGCCCACGCTTGGACATGCGGTTCCACCAGGCACCCGCGGCGGCGGCCCCGGGCACGGAGGCCAGGTAACCCGTGGCACCGAACCCGACGACCATCGGCAGGACGATCCCGCGCAGACCGACGTTGACGTCCATCAGTTCCGCGTACACCTCGCGGCAGTCGGCACAGTCGTCCATGTGCCGGTCCACCTTGGCGGTGTCCCGCTTGGACAGTCCGCCGCGCACGTAGGCGCCCAACAGGCCGATCGTGGGACGGCAGGCCTCCGCGGTCCCCCCGCCCGTCAGGTGCATCTGCAGGTAGGCCTGGCGCAGCCCCTCACGGGCCCGATAGGCCAGCGCGGCGACGCCGTTGGGGTTCATCCCGAGGATGGTCGCGGCCTCCGCCGGCTTGACCCCCTCGATCTCGGTGTGCCACAGGACCGACTGCCAACGTTCGGGCAGCGACAGGAAGGCCCGGGCGATCAGGGACCGCTCCAACCCCTCCAGAGCGGGGTCGACGAAGGGCTCGCCCGCGTCGTAGCTCTCCATGTCGTCGGTGACGACCTGGCGCTTCTCCCCGCGCCCCCGGTCGTAGGCGGCGTTGCGGACCGCGGTGAGCAGGTAGGGGCGGAAGGCGTCGCTGGGACCGCCCCCGCGTTGGATGACGCTGAGCACCTTGGTGAACGCCTCGGCGACGGCGTCCTCGACCTCGGCCTCACCGCGCAGGAGCTGGCGGGCCAACCCCCGCGCGGCGACCGCGTGGCGTTCGTAAAGGGTCCCGAAGGCGGCGTTGTCCCCACCCTTGACCTGCTCGATGATCTCCGCGTCACCAAGCAGTGTCCCTGTGTACTCACCCTCGGCGTCGGTCACCCCGCGCCCTTCCAGTCGTAGTCCGGCCCCGTCACAGGCCGGAACCGGGTGAGGGGGCGTGGGTTCGGCGTCCGAAAACACGTGCTCGAAAAAATATCCCCTATCCGCGTCATAGCCGCCACCGATCTTCGTGATTAGGGGTGAGGGCGGACGGAGTGGGCCCACCGCGGGGGCGCGGTTCCACCTCTGTCCACCTGGGGAAACGACGACCAGGAGCAGAACCATGGCCGACATCGAGCTGGGCTCGGGAACGGGGCGACACACCGTCCACCGTGCCCGGGAACTACGCACGCCGTGGAGACACCGCTCACAGGAAGCGGGCTGGGACCGGTCCGAGGACTGGTGGACACCCGCGGTGGACGCCCTGTGCGAGGCCCACGTGGTCGGGGACGACCTGACCGGACCCTGCGAACGTCTCGGGGAGGCCCGAGCACGTTCGGGGGTGGGGATCGGCCGCACCCTGGCGGACCTGGACGCGTTCACACGCGTCATCGGTCTGTGGCGCCCTCCACTGCCCATGATCATCGCCCTGGCCGAGGGCTGGGAACGGGGCGGACGGAGCCGCGCCGACTGCCAGGACCCGCTGACCGGGCTGGCCGACCGCGCCTACCTCCGCACCCGGGTCGGCGAACTGTACCGAGGCGCCGAGGACGGCGTTCCGCCCGCGCTCGGACACCGGCTGGTGGTCCTGGCCCTGGACCCGTCCCTCGACCCGTGGCGGCGGGCGGCACGGCTCATCGTGCTCGGCCACGAACTGCGCCGCTTCTTCACCCGCGGGGAGTCCGTGTGCCTGGTGAACCGGTCCCGGATCGCGGTGATCGCGCCGGACGGACCGGAGCTCCCCGGGGAACTCGACGACCTGCGCGAACAGACCGGCTGGGAACACGGGGCCGCCGTGTGGTCGGTCCCGTTGCCCGGCACCCACCCGGAGGCGGTGTCCCTGCTCGACGCGCTGGACGGCGGGGGCGATCGATCCGGCACATGACCCGATGACGCCGTTCCGACGCGGTGGCCCTCCTCGAGGGGGGAGGCGCCCTCGTCGGACGGCAACGCCGACCGCCGCGCGATGCCGAGGGGACGCGCGCAGGGCGGTCGGCCCCGCCCGGAGATCACCCCCGGGCCCTCTGGCCCCCACGAGAGGGCGGCCCCAGGGAGTACCGGGCGGGAGGGCGCGTTCGCGCGCCCGGGGCGTGCCCGCACAGGGGAGGCGGGCGCGCCCCTTCTGTGCGACACCCGAC
>NZ_QOCZ01000285.1 GCF_018207095.1 Nocardiopsis sp. MG754419
AGAACCGCCCGCCCCTCCTGTGGCTGCACATCGCCCTGGCCTGGACCGTCACCGGCCTGTGCGTCGGGGCGCTCATCCTGGGCGCGCTGTGGTTCCTCGGCTTCCCCGAGATCGTGCGGCCGGAGACGCTGTCCCTGAGCGCCTTCGAGGGTGTGGTGGTCCGAGCCTTCGCCGTGGTGGCCGGGCTCACCGGCATCGCGCTGTTCGTGATCGCCTACCACCGGCAGCGCAACAACAACCTGGAGAACCTGCGGGCACGGCGGGCGGCCGAGCGCGACGGCGTGAAGCTCTTCAACGACCGGTTCACCGCCGCCTACACCGAACTGGGCAACGAGGAGGCGACGGCACGGCTCGGAGCGGTGTACGCCCTGGCCCACCTCGCGGACGACGCCCCCGGGTACGAACTGCGCCAGACCTGCATCAACGTGCTGTGCTCCTACCTGCGGATGCCGCACGTCCCGGAACCGACCGGGGACGAGGCGGGGTCGGCGGCGCGTCAAGAGTACGAGGCCTTCCGCGAGGTGCGGTTCAGCATCATCCGGGCGATCGCCGACCGGCTGCGCGACGAGCACTCCTCCTGGCACGGCCATCGCTTCGACCTGTCCAACGTGGTCTTCGACGGCGGCAAACTGCGCGGAGTGCACTTCCTGGGCGGGAAGGTGCTCTTCGACGGGGCGGTCTTCGCCGGCGGGGAGATGGACTTTCGCTACTCACGGGTGGCCGGCGGTCGGCTCTCCTTCCGTCGGGCCCGGTTCACCGGCGGCACGGTGAACTTTCGCCACGTGCGCTTCGAGGGCGGGTTCACCGACTTCTACAAGAGCGAGGTCGCGGGCGGGACGATCCTGCTGCACGACGCCCGGATCTCGACGGGGTCGATGGACCTGACCGAGGCACGGTTCACCGACGGCCGTGTGGAGTTCGACGGCGCGGACGACGCCCCCGAACCCGCGCTCGGCGACCCCCCGGACGGACTGGCGGAGGCGATGGCCGCGGGTGTGCCCGGGGTCGTGCGGCTGCCCGTGTCCTGGTCCGGCGCGGCGGAGCGGCGTGGTGACGACGGCGCGGCACCCGGTCGGGCCGAGGAGGGTGCGACGCCCATGTCTCGCGCCTCGCAGGGCATCGACCGCTCGAAAAAATGACCGGAAGCGGACATCGACCCCCTTCTGGTACCCGGAACCCCCTATTTTTGACCCGAGCGCGCCTTCCCCCAGCGCCACCCGGGTCGTGGAGCCCCCCATCCCGCCCGGAGGCACTCCGGCCGTCCGGTCCCCGTCATCCTCGGGAGCCGGGCGGCCGACCCATGTCGGGGCCGACTGCTCCCCCCGTCGTACGCCCGACCCCGACGTGTCGTCCCCTGGAGGACGCGGTCCTCGAGAGGCGCACCGTACCGTCGGGGACGTGGCAGCACGCCTCCTTTCCCGTCCCACCCGCGCCGACCTGTGGATCACCCTCACCCTGCTCGTCCTGTCGGTGGTGAGCACCGCGGGCATCGAGACGATCGACCCGGTCCCCGGCGACCGCCCGGCCTGGCCGTGGGGCTACGCGCTCATCCTGCTCGCCTGCCTGCCCCTGCCGTGGCGCACCGCCCGTCCCCGCGGCGTCGGCCCCGGCCTGGCCGAGGTGTTCGTGTGGTCGCTGCTCCTTCCCGCTATTCCGGTCATGCTCCTGGGGCAGGTTTGGCTCTACCGAATGACACGCCGACCGGCGCCCGAACCCACATTCTTCGCGTGAGGCCGGAACACGGTCGACCCAGTTCACTGCCGTCGTGCCGCGCCCGGGGGCGCACGGTCACGGCGGGGTCGGGTTCAGGCATCGGGTTGGGAAAGTCACGGGGTGGGAACTTCAACCTTCGGGAAAGCTCCGTGGCGCCGGGGAGGATCTTCGGCGCGATCGCGCACGGATGCCGTGTCGAGCCCTTGAGGAGGGACCGTGCCCCACACCCCGATCACGTTTCCGCACCCGGCCGGATGTGGCTGTGGCTCCGCCTGCGCCTGCGGGTGCCAGAGCGGCGGATCCTGCAACTGCGGAGGCGGCTGCGGCTGACGACGTGGGGTGTGCCCGGCGGTGATCGGGCCCCACCCCTTCCTTGGGGCCGCCCCTCCCCTTGGGGGCGGCCCCGTTC
>NZ_QOCZ01000286.1 GCF_018207095.1 Nocardiopsis sp. MG754419
CTCCTCGACGGCCTCACCACGGCCATCATCATCGACCAGGAACGCCTGGGATCGGACCCCCGCTCCACCGTCGGCACCGCCACCGACACCAACACCCTCCTGCGCATCCTCTACAGCCGCATCGCCCGCCCCCACATCGGCTCACCCAACGCCTTCTCCTTCAACGTCCCCACCGTCCGCGCCGGCGGCGCCATCACCGTCGAACGCGGCAACGCCAAAGCCACCAAGGTCAGCTTCAACCGCCAAGGCGGCATGTGCCCCCACTGCGAAGGCCGCGGCACCGTCACCGACTTCGACCTCACCCGGCTCTACGACGACACCAAATCCCTCAACCAAGGCGCCTTCACCATCCCCGGGTACAAGTCGGACAACCTCTGGACCACCCGCGTCTACGCCGCCTCCGGCCTCCTGGACGCCGACAAACCCATCCGCGACTACACCCCCACCGAACTCCACAACCTCCTGCACCACGAACCCGTCAAGGTCAAGGTCGACGGCGTCAACCTCACCTACGAAGGCCTCCTGCCCAAACTCCGCAAGACCTTCCTCGCCAAGGACCGCGAGGCGATGCAACCCCACATCCGCGCCTTCGTCGACCGCGCCGTCACCTTCACCCACTGCCCCGAATGCGAAGGCACCCGCCTCAACGCCACCGCCCGCTCCGCCCACATCAACGGCCTCGACATCGCCCGACTGTGCGCCATGCAGATCAGCGAACTCGCCCAATGGGTCCGCGACCTCGACGCACCCACCGTCACACCCCTGCTCACCACCCTGCGCCACACCCTCGACTCCTTCGTCGAGATCGGCCTGGGCTACCTCTCACTCGACCGCCCCGCCGGTACCCTCTCCGGCGGCGAGGCCCAACGCACCAAACTCATCCGCCACCTGGGCTCCTCCCTCACCGACGTCACCTACGTCTTCGACGAACCCACCGCCGGACTGCACCCCCACGACGTCCAACAGATGAACGACCTCCTCCTGCGCCTACGCGACAAGGGCAACACCGTGCTGGTCGTCGAACACGAACCCGACACCATCGCCATCGCCGACCACGTCGTCGACCTCGGCCCCGGCGCCGGCACCGACGGCGGACACATCGTCTTCCAGGGCACCGTCGACCGACTCCGCACCAGCGACACCACCACCGGCCGCCACCTCCACGACCGCACCCCGCCCAAACCCACCGTGCGCACACCCACCGGCACCCTGCCCATCCGCGGCGCCACCACCCACAACCTCAAGAACGTCGACACCGACATCCCCCTGGGCGTCCTCACCGTCGTCACCGGCGTCGCCGGATCCGGCAAGACCTCCCTCATCCACGGATCCCTCGCCGGCCACGACCACGTCATCGCCATCGACCAGACACCCATCCGCGGATCACGCCGCTCCAACCCCGCCACCTACACCGGCCTGCTCGAACCCATCCGCAAGGCCTTCGCCAAGGCCAACCACGTCAAACCCGCCCTCTTCAGCGCCAACTCCGAAGGCGCCTGCCCCGAATGCAAAGGCATCGGCGTCACCTACACCGACCTGGGCATCATGGCCGGCATCACCACCACCTGCGACCTCTGCGAAGGCAAACGCTTCGCCCCGGCCGTCCTCGAACACCACCTGGACGGACACGACATCAGCCAGGTCCTGTCCATGTCCGTCGACCAGGCCCGCGACTTCCTCTCCCACGGCCCCGCCCGCACACCCGCCGCCCACACCATCCTCACCCGCATGAGCGACGTCGGCCTGGGCTACATCACCCTCGGCCAACCCCTGACCACCCTCTCCGGCGGCGAACGCCAACGCCTCAAACTCGCCACCCACATGGGCGGCACCAGCGACATCCTCATCCTCGACGAACCCACCACCGGCCTGCACCCGGCCGACGTCGACCACCTCCTCGCCCTCCTCGACCGCCTCGTCGACTCCGGCGCCACCGTCATCGTCATCGAACACCACCAGGCCGTCATGGCCCACGCCGACCACCTCATCGACCTCGGCCCCGGCGCCGGCACCGACGGCGGACACATCGTCTACGAAGGCACCCCCGCCGACCTCATCGCCCACCCCACCACC
>NZ_QOCZ01000287.1 GCF_018207095.1 Nocardiopsis sp. MG754419
CCCCGCCCCGAAACCACACAGGCCCGCCGCATACGGGCATTGGCACATCCGTCGGACACCCGTCCTGGCCTGCGCAAAGATCTTCGAAGACCTTCGCGGATTCCCTTCGCTTTGGCCCGCACCCAAGCGATGGTCCACCCATGGCAACCATCAACCAGCGCACCCTGGCCGACGGACGCTCCCGCTACTGGGTCAAATGGCGGCTCGGCGGAACCCGTGGCGGAGCGCCCCAGTCCGAGCCCTTCGACACCCGCGCCGACGCCCACACCTTCAAACTCCACGTCGAAGCCGCCGGACACCACTGGCCGGAGAACTGGATCCCCCGCCAGGGCTGGGCCGAGGGATGGGTCCCCGGCCACGGCTGGATCAACACCTCGCAAGACGACGAGCCCGAGGTGGAACCCGTCATCTTCGCCAACTTCGCCCGCGAGCTCATCGACTCCATGACCGGCATCGAGGAACGCACCCGCGCCGACTACCACCGCGAACTCGAACTCCATCTGATCCCGCACTTCGGGCAGGTGAACCTGCGGGACGTCACCCAGCTCAAACCCAAGGACGTCCGCGCCTGGGTCAACCAGCTACGCACCGGCCTCCCCGATCCCAAGGCCTCCTACCGCACCCCCAACCCCAGCCGGGGCCGCAGGAAGGAACCCGGATGGTTGCGCAAACCCCTCTCGGCCAAGTTCATCCACAACCTGCACGGGCTGCTCTTCTCCATCTGCGAGGCCGCCGTGCGCGAGGACCCGCCCATCCGGCCCTCCAACCCCGCCGCCCGCACCCGGCTGCCCCGCGCCGACCACGAGGCCGACACCGAGATGTGCTTCCTGACCCGCGAGGAGTTCACCCTGCTCCGGGACTCGATGCACCCCGACGTGCGCGACATGGTCGAGGTGTTCGTACGCACCGGCATGCGCTACAGCGAACTCATCGCCCTGCAGGTCCGCGACGTCAGCTTCACCCCGACCATCGACCACGACGGACAACAGCAGGTGCGCGGGCACCTGGACGTGCGCCGGGCCTGGAAGCGCGGACCGAACAACACCTTCCACCTGGGGGCGCCCAAGACCCGCAGCTCCCGGCGGCGCCTGCCGCTCTCACCGCGCACCATCGACCTGCTGCGCCCCAGGTTGGAGGGCAAGAGGCCCGAGGAGTTCGTCTTCACCACCGACCAGGGGTCCTAGTGGCGGCACTCCTCCTTCTACGGCCGCCGCTGGGCACCCGGCGTCAAGGAGGCCCAACGGCGCGGGCTGGGCAAGAAGCCGCGTATCCACGACCTGCGCCACACCCACGTGGCGTGGCTCATCGAGAAGGACGTGCACGTGTTCAAGATCCAGCGCCGACTGGGGCACACCTCGATCACCACGACCATGGACCGCTACGGGCACCTGGTCACCGACATCGACGACACCATGATCGAGGCCATCGACGGCCCGCCCACTCCCCCGAGGCCGCGAACCGACCCCGGCGGTGAGCAGCGCCTGCGCCTGATCTCCTAAAGCCCAAGGGGTAGGAACGCACGGGGCCGGTGGCGCGGGTCAGTACCCGCACCACCGGCCCCGTTGTCGGCTCCCTCCTTACCCCTGCTGTCTCCACCGGTGGGTCATGCGCCTGGGGGTGAGGGCGTGCTGGGCCGCTCCGTCCACGATCGCCTCCAGGTCGCTCGCGCTGAAGCGCACGTGCTTGCCGAGCCTGCGGTGCGCGACCCTGCGCAACCGCACCCGTTCCCGCAGCCAGGACTCGGGCACCGCCAACACCCGCGCCGCCTCAGGGATCGTCAACAGCCGCTCCGGCCGGGCATCTTCGGTTTCCTCATCACGCCGCTCGGTTGCGCCCACGCGCTCCCCCTTCGCGCTCTCCCCGCACCGCGACCCGGTAGCGGCGGCGCTCCTCCTCCGAAGCACCGCCCCACACCCCGTACTGCTCACCCCGACGCATCGCCTCGGCCAAACAGTTGAGCTGCACCGGACACACCCGGCACACCCGTTTGGCCGCACGCACCGAACCGCCCTGGGA
>NZ_QOCZ01000288.1 GCF_018207095.1 Nocardiopsis sp. MG754419
GTCGAAGTAGGGGCGGAATTCGTTGATGGCGTCCTGGGAGTTCTTGCGCATGAACACCTGGCCGCCCAGGCCGACGATGGCCTGGTCGGCTTGGCCGTGGCCGTAGTGCTCGAAGCGGCGGCGGTAGAGGGAGATGAGTTTGCGGGTGTGGGTGGCGGGCCAGAAGATGTTGTTGTGGAAGAAGCCGTCGCCGTAGTAGGCGGCCTGTTCGGCGATCTCGGGGGTGCGGATGGAGCCGTGCCAGACGAAGGGTGGGACGCCGTCGAGGGGGCGTGGGGTGGAGGTGAAGCCCTGCAGGGGGGTGCGGAACTTGCCTTCCCAGTCCACGACGTCCTCGCGCCACAACCGGTGCAGGAGGTTGTAGTTCTCCAGTGCCAGGGGGATGCCCTGGCGGATGTCCTGTCCGAACCAGGGGTAGACGGGTCCGGTGTTGCCGCGTCCCATCATCAGGTCCACCCGGCCATCGGCCAGGTGTTGGAGCATCGCGTAGTCCTCGGCGATCTTGACCGGGTCGTTGGTGGTGATCAGCGTGGTGGAGGTGGACAGGATGAGTTTGTCGGTGCGCGCCGCGATGTAGCCGAGCATGGTCGTGGGCGAGGAGGCCACGAACGGGGGGTTGTGGTGCTCGCCGGTCGCGAACACGTCCAGCCCCACCTCCTCGGCCTTGAGCGCGAGGGTGATCATCGCCTTGACCCGCTCACGCTCGGTCGGACGCTCGGTCGGTGTCCGGCCGGTCGTGGGGTCCTGTGTCAGGTCCCCGACGGTGAAGATCCCGAATTGCATCGCACCCGTCTCCTTGTGATCGCTGTGTCGAGCGCGATGTCGGATGCGTTCGCTGTGCGCGCGACACCGTTGCCGTTCGGTTGATGAGTCAACCACATTATGCGATCCAGGAGGTTGATTAGTCAACTAAATTTGCGTCCGATGCCCGAGGCCCCTCGTCCTCCCGGGCGTGGGGGGGGGAGACGCCGTCGGGGTCGGGAGGGTGTCGCTCTGCCACGGGGCTCGCTCGCCGGTCGGCGACGCACGGCCGAACACACGGCCCGACGCATCGTCCCCGCTGTGGACGTGGGATCCGCTCCTTTCCCGACCGCCGGGGACTCCGCTCTAGCCGCCCCCGTCCAGCAGCGCGTTCCACCGCAGACGTGTCGCGCGCTCCACGCTGGACGTCGAGGCGCCGAGAGCGAGGAAGGCGTTGAGCCACCATGGCGGTTCGACCGGCGAGGTGAAGGTGCCGAAGCGTTCGGCGATCGGTGGCACCTGGGAGACCACCTCGACGCTCTGCGGAAGCCCGAAGAGGAGCGCGACGATGAGCGGGAGCAGCGACACGACGCGGATACCGCGGCCCGGCGTCGGACGCTCGTGGTCCGGTCGTGCGCGGCGTCCCTCCGCCGAGCGCGCGTCGGGGACCAGCCGACGCTCCCCGCCCTCGGCGTTGATGAGGTGGCAACGTTTGAGGCCGAAGGACGTGGGCGCCACCTCGATCGTTCCCCGGCACGGGGAAGAGCGCAGGGAGCCCCCCGGAGACGGCGTGATGCCGGCCGTCGAGGTAGAGATGGGCCCCGCCCTTGCCGTCCTCGGTCATGACCCGTTGCCGGTACGGGACGTCGACGGAGTAGACCACCCGACGTCCGTCGTCGTCGGTCATGGGGAGGTGGAGGAGCGCCCGAGAGCGTTGCTGCCATCCGCGGAAGGGCTTCTGCGCCCGTCCGTTCCCGCTCTTGACGCGGCGCGGGGCCGCGCGTTGCTGCCGATCTTTGATCACGTCGGGCTCCGTGTTGCTGTCGGGAAGCTCCGGGTGCGGCGCCCCGTCCCGCACACCGGTCGGGCGGGGCGCGGTGCCGGTCACCATTCCCAGGCCTGCCCTCGGGGCGGAGTCGACCCTCCGGGGCGCCGCATCGAAGGCGCGTGTTCGTGGGTGGGCGCGGGGGAGCGTGAGCAGGTCGGGAACCGTCGCACGGGGCATCGGCGGGCCGCCTGGCATCAGTGCCGGTGTGCGCGAGGGCACGACCACGGGGCCGGGTTCGCCGGGGCATCCGTGAGGGCGGGCGTGGACCCTCGACGCACGCGCGTGCGACACCACGGGCGTGGGCGGCCCTCCGGTTCCGCCGGAATGTCCGCGGCGAGTGTCACGATGGGCTCTCGCACCGACCCAGGAGGACGTCCATGTCGTTCCAGGCCTACCTCGATGCCATCGAGGACAAGACCGGTCTCGTTCCGCGTGTACTCGTCGATCGCGCCAAGGAGCGCGGCTATGACGAGCCCGGCGTCAAGGCGGGCACCATCGTGGCGTGGCTCGCGGAGGACTACGGCCTGGGCCGTGGCCACGCCATGGCCTTGGTCCACGTGATCAAGAAGGGTCCGACGATCGACTCCAAGCACGTGGGCACCTCCGGTACTCATCGGGACGCCTCCACCGAGCTCTGGCTCGACGGCAAGGCGACCGACCCGCACCGGACCTGAGGTCGCGCCCCACGAACCGGAGGGGCGTGTCCGCCTTCGCTCCGGCTCGTGGCCGGCGCTTCCGTGTCGTGTCCGAGCGGCGTGGGCGGTTCGAGGAAG
>NZ_QOCZ01000289.1 GCF_018207095.1 Nocardiopsis sp. MG754419
CACCCGTTCCCGTCGTGGCGCAGTGATCGCGCTCGCCGCCGCCGGTTCGGCACTGCTGCTGCTCGGCGGTCTGACGGGGTGGCTGTTGCTCCGCGGTGGTGACGCGATCGCGGAGCCCCCGCCGAACGACGCCCCGGCCGCGGTCAGGGACTCCGAGGAACCCTTCATCTTCGGGACCACCGCCGAGGTCCGCACCCTCGATCCGTTCCTCGCCACGGAACAGGAGTCGCTGCGCGCGAGCCGTCAGGTGTTCGAGACCCTGCTGCGCCACGACTCCGAGGCCACCATCGTCGGTGGTCTGGCCGAAGAGTGGGAACACTCGGAGGACGGCACGGAGTGGACGTTCCACCTGCGTGAGGACGTGCGTTTCCACGACGGCGACGACCTCGACGCCGAGGCCGTGTGCGCCAACTTCGACCGCTGGCACCACCTCACCGGCGACTTCCAGGACAGCACCTACTCCTACTACTGGCAGGCGATGTTCGGCGGGTTCGCCGAGAACGAGAGCGACGACCTGCCCGACTCCGACTTCGTGTCCTGCGAGGCCACCGACGACCGCACCACCGTCATCACCCTCGCCGCGCAGTCGCCCCAGTTCCCGGGAGCCTTCACCCTCGCCTCCTTCGGCATCATGAGCCCGTCGACCGTGGAGGAGATCTCCGGCGCGACCTTCACCGGCAACGGCCCCGACGACTTCCCCGAGTACAGCCGAACGACCGGAACTCTCGCCGGCACGGGTCCGTTCACTCTCGGCGAGTGGGACCAGGACCTGCAGGAACTCACCCTGGAACGGTTCGACGATCACTGGGCCGGACCCGCGGGGTTCGAGAGCGTGATCCTGCGCGCCATCGACGACCGGACCGATCGCCACCACGCCCTGGCGGCCGGCGACATCGACGGCTACGACCAGGTGGCCGTCGAGGACGTCGCCTCCCTGACCGGCGACGGGTTCCAACTGCCCGACAGCGCCCCCTTCAACCTCCTGTACCTCGGAGTGCAACAGGAGGCCCACGAGGCACTCGAGGACCCGAAGGCGCGGCAGGCGCTGGCCCACGCCATCGACCGACAGAGCATCGTCGACACCGCGTTCCCTCCCGGCAGCGAGGTCGCCACCCAGTTCGTGCCCTCGACCGTGGACGGATGGTCCTCGGACGTGCCCACCTACGACCACGACCCCGACCTGGCGACCGCACTCCTGGAGGACGTCGACCTGCCCGACGACGACATCGTGCTGTGCTATCCCGACGACACCAGCCGCTCCTACATGCCCGACCCGCAGGAGATCGCCACGACGATCGGCGCGGACCTCGCCGACGCGGGGGTGTCGACGGAGATGGTCGCCTACGAGTGGACCGACTACGTCGCCCGGGTCTACCAGGGGGACTGTGCGCTGTACCTGCTCGGCTGGACGGGAGACTTCAACGAGGCCCACAACTTCGTGGGCCCGCACTTCGCCGACCACGAGCCGCAGTTCGGGTTCCGGGACGAGGACCTGTTCGACGCCGTGGACGAGGCCGCGTCCCTGCCCGACCCGTCCGACCGCGCCGCGGAGTACCAGGACGTCAACGTGCGGATCATGGAGGCCCTACCGGCCGTGCCGATCGCCAGTGCCCCCACGCACACGGTCTACTCCGCGGACGTGGAGCCGCCGGGCGTGAGTGCCCTGTTCGGTCACGAGAACCTCGCCGAGGGGTCCTGGCGTTGATCTCAGGGAGCCGGCGCCGCTAGAGCACCGCAACGACGAGGGCCCGGCCGGAACGTGTGTCCCGGCCGGGCCCTCGTGTGCGTTCCTCACGCTCCCCGCCGCGCGCACCCGCCCGACCGTGACCGGGCCGGCCACGGGCCGGGACGCGCGGGGGTCTCCTCGTCAGTCGCCACCGCCGCCCCCGCCACCGTCACCACCACTGTCACCGCCGCCACCGGAGTCACC
>NZ_QOCZ01000290.1 GCF_018207095.1 Nocardiopsis sp. MG754419
GGTCGCGACCGGGCGCCGTGGCGTGAGGGCCGGGTTTCTCAGGGCGAAGAGCGATCGGACGGGGAACCGCGGTGCACGTCGGTGCGCACGCACGGCCCACTCGGGAGGGCGCGCACAGAGCCCCGAGCGCCCCGACGCGACCCCCACGAAAGTCGGTGGGCCGGTTCGACCAAAGCGCCGCGGTGTCGTCGCCCACCCCCTTCTTCGGCCACCCGTGGGTTCGTCCGCGGGGCGGAGGTGCGGGTGGGGCGACCGAGCGTAGTCTGCCGGCGACGCACACCGTTCGAAAGCGGACGGTGGCCCGACGTCCGGACCCCTTCGAGCGGAGAACCCCCGTGCCCTTTGCCCGCAGCGCAGCGCTGACCGCCGCCTCCGGCCTGTTGTTGACCGCCGTGGCCGTCCCGGCCTCGGCCGCACCGGACCTGGAGTGGCGGTTGTGCTCCGACATCGCCCGAGGCTGGGACGAGGACGACGACCGCACCCTGTGCGCCTCGGTTCCGGTGCCCCTGGACCACGACGATCCCGACGGGCGCACCATCGAGATCGCCGTGACCCGCGTACCCGCCGCCGAGGAGAACGCCTACCCCATCCTGTTCAACCCCGGAGGTCCGGGCATGCAGGGGGTGACCATGCCGGGGCACATCCTCGACAGCTCCGCCGCGGACCTGGGTCTGCGACACGACCTCGTCGGCTTCGACACCCGCGGCGTGGGCTACAGCGGCGCCCTGGAGTGCGATCACGAGATGACCGAGCCCGACCCCGACCTGGACGCCGAGGGCACGGCTCGCCACGTGGCGGAGGAGCAGAGCCGGATGAACGGTGTCTGCCACGCCCACGACCCCGAACTGGTCGCCTCCCTGTCCGTGGAGAACGTGGCCCGGGACATGGAGCTCGTCCGTGCGGCGCTGGGCGCGGAGACCATCGGCTACTACGGCGTGTCCTGGGGCAGCCTACTCGGCGCCACCTACCGCTCCCTGCACGATGACCGGGTCGAGGCCATGCTCCTGGACTCGGTGGTCTCGCCCGACTCCTCCCTCACCCGCCTGGAAGCGGGCCAGGTCGAAGCCGGTGAGGAGGTCTTCCACCGTTTCACCGCGTGGCTGGCCGAGCACCACGACGTGTACGGGCGCGGCTCTGACGCCGCCCTGCTGCGGGAGGAGGTGTTCGCGCTCCGGGACGAGCTGGCCGAGGAACCCCGCACCGGGCCGGACGGGACGGTCGCCGACGCCTTCACGGTGACGGCACTGCTGGCCACACCCGAACGTGAGTGGCCCGCCAACGCGCGTGCGCTCGGTACCCTCCTCGACGGTGGCGTCCCCGAGGTGGAATTCCCCCAGGGGCGGGCTTTCGGCACCGGGTGGGACGCCGAGACCGACGGGGCCACCGCGTTCGCCCAGATCGCGCTGTTCTGCAACGACTCCGACAGCCCCCGTGACTTCGACGAGGTGTGGCGCAACCGCACCGAGCTGGCCGAGCGTTTCCCCGCCGTGGGCACCCTGGGTTTCTACGACCACCTCTGTGTGGGATGGCCCGAGGAGGGCGAGGGCCCCGACCTGCGGCGTGGACAGAGCCCCCTGCAGTTGGTGGGCCACGCCAAGGAGATGGTCACCCCGCACATCTGGGCGACGGACATGCGCGAGGTGATCGGCGGCGAGGTCATGACCGTCGATGACGACGGTCACGGCACCCTCTCGGACCTGGACTGCGCCACGGCCGCCGTCGACTTCTTCGCCACCGGCCGGACCACCACGGAGGTCTGCCCCGGCCCGCCTCCGCCGACCCCCGAGAGCTGAGGCCCGGCCCCTGAGGACGGTCGCGCCGTGACCGTCGTGATCGCGGCCGTCTCGCCACGGCGAGCCGGGATCGGG
>NZ_QOCZ01000030.1 GCF_018207095.1 Nocardiopsis sp. MG754419
GCCGCACCCGCCCGCCCAACGCCGCCGCGGTGTCCCCGCCCAGTTCCAGGAGGGACAACGACCGGGCCAGGAACAGCACGAGGGGAGCCAGAACGGCCAGCGCCACCACGATCGTCACCACGTGCGGCCAGTCCCGGTTGGCCAGACTGCCGGTGAGCCAGACCATGGCGCGCTGCGCCGTGTTCAGGTCGGTGCGGGTCAGCAGGTACGACGTCGCCGCACCCAGCATGGCGGTGACCGCCACCCCCACCAGGACGAGGCGCTGCCCACCGACCCCGCGCCGGTAGGCCAGGAGGTACAGCAGGGCGGAGGTCGTCACGGCCCCGATGAGCGCACCGGAGGCGATGACCGCCGCGGCACCGCCCAGGACGACGATGGCCGCCACCGCACCGGCCGTGGCGCCCGCGCTCACTCCGACGACGTCCGGGCTGACCAACGGGTTGTGCGCCAGCCGCTGCAACAGCGCACCCGAGAGCGCCAGCGCGGCGCCCACCGCCAGCCCGGTCACTGTGCGCGGCAACCGCATCTCCACCACCACGTGCCGGGCCATCGGGTCGGCCTGACCGGTGAGCGCGGCCGTCACCTCACCGACCCCCATCGGAAAGTCGCCCAGGGTCAGCGACACCAGTGACACCGTCGCGGCCAGGGCGCCGAGTACCGCCGTCAGCAAGAGCGAGGGCCAGGACACCAGGACCGACAGGCCACCGACGCGCACCACGGCCCGGCCCCGATGCGTCAGCGCGGGAACACCCATCACACCCCCACCACCCTGCGCCGGCGCACCAGCAGGATGAAGAAGGGCGCGCCGATCATGGCGGTGACGATCCCGACCTGGAGTTCCTCCGGGCGCGCGACCACCCGTCCCACGGTGTCGGCGGTCAGCAACAGCAGGGGGGCCAGCACCGCGGACCAGGGCAGCACCCAGCGGTGGTCCGGACCGACCAGGATCCGTGCGACGTGGGGGACCGCGACACCGACGAATCCGATCGGACCGGCCAGGGCGGTCGCCGTCCCGGCCAACAACACCACCGCCAGCCCGCTCATCCCGCGCGTGGCCCGGACACGGGTGCCCAGGCTGCGGGCGAGTTCCTCGCCGAGCGCGATCGCGTTGAGGGGGCGCACCACCGCCATCGCCGACACCAGACCCACGGCCAGGAACGGCAGCGCCTGGAACAGCGCCGCGACGTCGGCGCCGGCCAGGGAGCCCACCACCCAGAACCGGTACTCGTCCAGGCTCGCGCGGTCGCGCAGCACGAGCGCCGAGGTCAGTGAACCCAACAGCGCCGCGATCGCCGCTCCGGCGAGCGTGAGCCGTACCGGGTCGGCCCCGTCCGGTCCCCACGTGCCGATGGCGTGGACGGCGCAGACGGCCAACGCCGCGCCGAGGAAGGCGAAGCCGACGTAGCCCGTCAGGGTCGAGACACCGAGCACACTGATCGCGATCACCGCGCCCAGGGCGGCCCCCGCGTTGATGCCCAGCACACCCGGGTCGCCGAGCGGGTTGCGGGTCACCCCCTGCACCAGGACCCCGGAGACCCCCAGGGCGATTCCCACGGCCAGTCCGACCAGGGTGCGCGGCACCCGCAGGTGCCGCACGATCAGGTCGGTGTCGGAGCCGGTGCATCCCGCGTACGCGGCGTACACGTCGGTCACGGACAGCCGCTCGTACCCCACCAGGACCGATGCCGACAGCGCTCCGGCGAGCACCACGACGGCCACCGCGAGCCCGGTGCCCCGGGCCCGCGCTCCGACGAGCAGCCCGGGGCCGCCCGTCGCGAACCGTGGCCGACGACGTTTCCCGGCGGGGGAGAGCGACCCGGGCCGCACGGCCACGTGGTCGGTCATCGGGCGCCCTACGCGAACAGGTCGGGGTGGAGGATCGCGGCGACCGTCGCCACGGCCGCCGCGCTGCGCACGCCCGCCGAGCGGTCGGCGAACGTGAACTCCGCGACCCGGCCCTCGGTCACCGCGGTCAGATTGGCCAGGGCGGGGTCGGCCATGATCTGGTCGACGTCCGGTGCGGCGTCGGCGGCGGTCATCTCCGCGTCGCAGCACACGTCGATGAGGATGACGTCGGGGTCGCGCGCGATCACGTCCTCGGTGGAGGCGTCGTGGTTGCGTCCCCCGTCGACGTCGGCGAAGGCGTTGACGCCGCCGGCCAGGTCGATGATCTCGGTGGAGAAGTCCGGGCCGCCGGCGATCCGGAACCCCTGGTCAGAGGGGCGGCCCACCATGACCGAGGGGCGGTCGTCCTCCGAGACCCGGCCCTCCAGGGTGTCGGACACCTCGTCGATCGTGCCCTGCATCCGCGCGACGACCTCGTCGGCGCGCTCACGCGTGCCGAACAGGTCCCCGAGGTCCCGCAGGTCCGCGTAGATGTTGTCCATCGTCACCGTGGCGGGGTCGATGGTCGCGTCGGTGTTCCCGTCGGCGCTCGGGCACAGCGGCGACGGGATCCAGCTCTCGATGCCCAGTTCCCGCAGCGAGGCCCGGGTACCGAAGGCCTCCTGGGTGAACGCGTCGTTGAACCCGGAGAGCACGAAGTCGGGTCGGTGGGAGAGCAGTTCCTCGCGGCCGGGCAGGTTCGGGTAGTACTCCTGCCCGCTCTGGGCGTCGGTGTACTCGTCCAGCACCGCGGCGTCGAGAAAGGCGGTCCCCACGAGACGGTCGCTGACGCCCAGCGCGTGGGCCGTCTCGATGGCGGGTTGGTAGGCGGCGAACACCCGCTCCGGTGGCGTGTCCGCGGCCACGTCGACGTCGCAGTTGCGGATCGTCTCGCCGGAGGCCGTGGGGGCGGGGGAGGGGTCGGTCGTGCCGCAGGCGGTCGCGGCCAGGGCCACGGCCAAGGTGGGCAGGAGCCAGGAGCGGGTACGGCGCCGGGCCGCCCGTGCGTCTGTGGGCTTCATCGAACAAACCATCCTTCGTGGTTTGATGACGCGGACGGTCGCAGCCGGTCTCCTGGCTCCCGGAGTCGGGCGTCGCGCCCCGCACCCTCCGCCTTCCCGGGCCGTCACGGCCCCGTGGCGTGGAGGGTGCCCTCCGGTCACAGTGGCGAGGACCGCGCCGGATTCCCACCGGCTTCCCGTGCACTGCGACGTCGACGATATGGGTGAATGTAGGTGATCTCGGACCACCGTAGTACACGGGTCGGCCGCGGGGAATCCCGCTTCCCCGTGAGCGAGGGACCGCGGTCCACGCACCACGTCCACCAGGGGCGGGGACCGAGCGCGGTCGTCGAGCAGGGGCACCGTGGGGTCGCACGCGGGGACCCCGCCCCCGCGCACCACGCCGAGAGGCCCGTTCCACACGGTGGTCGGCGGGCACGTCCCGCCGTTCGGTGTCGCCCCGGAACCCGCGGCCGGACCGGGACACGGGGGTGCGCTCCTGTCGCTCGGACGACGGGGGCGCCGCCGTGCCGGACCGGGCGATCGAGCCCGCCCACGGTCACGCGCACCACGGCGCCCCCGTGCCCACGCCGACGACGTGCGCCCTACCCGCCGATGGAACGGCCCGCGTACTCGGGGGCCGGTTCGCCCAGGGCGGTCAGACGGGCGGCGACCTCCTCGGGGAAGGGCACCGTGCGCCCCTGCCCCTGGTCGACGTGGAGCGCCATGAGCTCCTCGGTCGCGACCACGGTACCGTCGACCCACATCTCGTGGCAGAGCCGCGCCTTCTTGGCGCCGGGCCGCTCCGTGTCCGGGCCGATCACCCGGGTGCGCACCTCGACCTCCGCGTCCGCCGCCACCTCGCGCAGGTACCGCACGTGCGCCTCGACCGTGTACAGCGAGCAGCCGGTCCGTTCACGGTAGGCGGCGTCCAGTCCGACCCGGTCCATCAACGCGTCCGTGGCGAACCCGAAGATCAGGACGTAGTAGGCCTCGCTGAGGTGCCCGTTGTAGTCGATCCACTCCGGCCGGAGCCGCTGGGTGAGGGTCGTGCTCACGCGACTCCCCCCGCACGCTCGGCGGCCTCCGCGCGCTCGACCTCCTGCAACGCCCGTGCCACCGCGATCAGGCGGCGGTCCCTCTGGGCGATGAGTTCGGCGGTGGAACGGCCAGCCACGACCTCGTCGGTGCCGGCCACCATACGGTCGCGCAGCTCCCCGGTGAGCTCGGGCGCCTCCAGACGCGTCCACGGGGACTTCAGGGACGGGCCGAAGTGGTCGAGCATGTGCGCCATGCCGCCCTCCCCGCCCGCCAGGTGGAAGGTCAGGCAGGGCCCGAAGAAGGCCCATCGCAGGCCGGGGCCGCTGGTCATCGCCAGATCGATCTGTTCGACGGTCGCCTCGCCCTCGGCGACCATGTGCAGCGCCTCGCGCCAGGCGGCCTCCTGGATGCGGTTGCCGATGAACCCGGGGAGCTCTTGGTCCATGCTGATCACCGACTTGCCCGCGACACGGTAGAAGTCGCAGGCCCAGTCGACCGCCCACTGCTCGCTGCGGTCACCGCCGACGACCTCGACCAGGGGGACGAGGTAGGGCGGGTTGAACGGGTGACCCACCACGAGCCGTTCGGGCGTGCGCGCCCGGACCTGCATCTCGCTCATGCTGTATCCGGAGGTGGACGAGGCGATGACCACGCCCTCGGGGGTGGCCTCGTCGATCTCGGCCAGCAGGTCGACCTTCAGGTCGAGCCGCTCCGGTGCGCTCTCCTGGACGAAGTCCGCGACCGAGACCGCCTCGGCCAGGGTGTCGACCACCCGCAGGTTGGCCATGGCGGCCCCCTCGGCCAGGCCGAGCCGCTCCAACGCGGGCCAGGCCGAGGCGACCAGACCGCGCAGTCGGCTCTCGGCGTCGGGGGCGGGGTCCCAGGCGACCACCTGGTAGCCGCGGCCGAGGAAATGGGCGACCCAGCCGCCCCCGATGACGCCCGCTCCGACGCAGGCGACCGTGCGTACGGCCTCGGGGGTGGTTCTCGCGCTCTCCGTCATAGTGCTCCTTGAAACGTTCGGTGGTGCGTGTCGGGGGGAGATGCTCCGGGGCCCGTTCGGCGGGTTCCCGGTCGCTGTCGTTCGGGTGGTGCGAGCGGGCGCTCCGCGTTCACGAGACCGCGTGCGCGCACCCGGGGAGGCGCCGCGGCTCGCGTGGCCGGGGGTGGAACCCCGTGCGCTCGACCCCACGGCGATCTCCACCACGGGGTCCGTGATCCACCGGGGACCGGTGGGGTGCCGGGGGACGGGCCGTCACCGACACCGTCGTGTCCGGTGACCGCGCCGTCCCGTGCGCGGGCGCACCACGGCGGGAGCCTTCGGGCCCCGCCGTGGACCGGCGCGTCCCTCGCGGTCGCGCTCCGGGGCCACCGGCGGTACGGGGCGCGCCGGTGCCCGAGCGCAGGAGCGCCCCCGTGGTGCGTCGAACAGGGCTCAGGTCGCGCTCCGGAGCCCGAGCATGGCGCGGGCCTCGTCCGGGGTGGCCACCCGGGCGCCGAGCTGCTCGATGATGCCGACCGCCTTCTCGGTGAGCTGACCGTTGGTGGCCTTGACCCCGCGGCTGAGGTAGAGGTTGTCCTCCAACCCCACCCGGGCGTGCCCACCGAGCAGCACGGACTGCGCCACCCACGGCATCTGCTTGCGGCCGATGGAGAAACTCGCCCACTGGGCGCCCTCGGGGAGCATGTTCACCATCGACTGCAGGACGCCCACGTCCGAGGGCGCGCCGTAGGGGATGCCCGTGCAGAGCTGGAACATCGACGGGTCGTCGATGAGACCCTCGGCGTGCATCGTCTTGGCGAACCACAGTTGGCCGGTGTCGAAGATCTCCAGCTCGGGGCGGACCCCCAGCTCCTGGATGCGCTTGGCGCCCGCGCGCAGCATGTCGGGCGTCGAGATGTACACCTGGCTGCCGTCACCGAAGTTGAGGCTGCCGCAGTCCAGGGTGCAGATGTCCGGCAGCAGTTCCTCGACGTGCGGCAGACGGTCCAGCCCGTTGACCAGGTCGGTGCCCTCCTCGAACCGGAGCGGGTCGTCCTGGCCGATCACCAGGTCGCCGCCCATGCCGGCGGTGAGGTTGATGACGATGTCGATCCCGGTCTGGCGGATGCGGTCGACGACCTCCCGGTAGAGCGCGTTGTCCCGGGAGGGCGCGCCCGTCTCGGGGTCGCGGACGTGGATGTGCACCGCGCTGGCGCCGGCCTCGGCCGCCTCCACGGCGGAGGCGGCGATCTGCGCCGGGGTCACCGGGACGTGTTCGCTCCGGCCGACGGTGTCACCGGCGCCGGTGAGGGCGCAGGTCAGGATGGGCTTGAGGTTCATGGTGTCGCTCATGACGGGGCTCCGTCTCTCTGCTCGGGGTGTGGCGTCGGAGGGCCTGGACCGTGCGGGGTCACCGGCTCCGGTCGGAGCCGGCGGGTGTCCGTGGTCCTCAGGGGGTGGGTGGGTCCCGGTGGTCCCGGTTCCCCAGCACGTCGCGGTCGATGACCGCGTGCAGTGTGTCGCGCATGTGGTCGACGGACCGACCCGGCATCCCGGTCATGACCTGGATGCCCAGCCCGTCGATGAGGGCGGTGAGGTGCCTGGTCGTCTCCTCGACGTCGAAGTCGGCGAAGACGCCGCTCTCCTGTCCCTCCCGCAGGGTGCGGGCGATGGTCTCGTGCCAGCGCCGGTAGGAGTGGGCGTGCAGGTCGCGCATGTCGTGGTCCAGCGCCGCGGCCGTCCAGACCTGGAGCCAGATCGACCACTCCAGTCGGAGCCGGTCGGAGCCGGGCAGCTGGAGTTCGATGAGTCGGAGCAGGCGCTCGTGCGCGTTCTCGATGGTGTGCAGCCCCGCGACCTGACGGTCGAACGCCTGCTTGACCGAGTGCCGCAGCGCCTCCACGAGGAGGTGGTTCAGGGTGGGGAAGTGGTAGTGGACGGTGGCGCTGGAGGTGCCGCACGCCTGGGCCACCTGCGCGACACGGACCGAGTGGTAGCCGTGCTCGGCGATGAGGGTCCAGGCGGCCTCGATGATCTGGAGTCTGCGGTTGTGCTCCTTGGCGGCGGTGGGGTGGTCGGCCAGGCTCGCGTGCGGTGGTCGTACCGCCGAGGTGTCGCGCGGCGCCGCCGAGACCGTCTCGGCGTCGTCCTGGCCGTTGATCAGCCAGTTGACCGTCACTCCGGTCTCGTCCGCGACACGGGCCAGCTCCCGGGCGGTGAACCGCCGGGTGCCCGTCAGGGACTTGGAGAGTTTGCTGGGATCGATGTCGAGTCTGGCCGCGAACTGCCGTTGGGACAGGCCGGATCGGCGGATCGCCTCGCGCGCCCTGCCGCGCACATCGTCGGTCACGTCGTCGCTCACGCAGGAGAACGTAACAGCGGCGTGGCGATTTTCGCAACGCACCTCGGGGTTGCCACTTCGTTATGGAGGTGACGCTTTGTCGGGGCGTGGCGCCCAGAAGCCCTACTATCAGGCGTTTCTTTGTCACGATCACCGACGGTTCCGGTGCGGAATCGCAACAGTGCGATATCTGACTGTTTGATTAGTTAATCGCAACGCAGTAGTACATGGATGGTCCGTGCCCTCGAACCCGGAGGTGACCCGAGTCATCCGCTGGAACATCGACAACTCAGTCTTCTGGCCCGCGCTGATCATGGTGGTCGGCTTCACCGCACCCTTCGTGATCGCGCCACAGGCGGGTGAACGGCTCCTCGGCGGCGTCCTGGCACGTCTGCAGTCCGACTTCGGTTGGGTGTACATGTGGTTCGTGGTCGGCCTCGCGGTCCTGCTCCTCTGGCTGGTCTTCAGTAGATTCGGCCGCATCAGAATGGGCGGTCCCGACGACCGCCCCGAGTTCACCACCCCCACCTGGCTCGCCATGATCTTCACCGCCGCCATCGGCGGCGGTCTCATGTACTGGGGGATCATCGAGTGGGCGCATTACCACGTGGATCCGCCCTTCCAGCTCGAACCGCGCGGCGCCGAGGCCGCCGAGTGGTCGGCGACCTACCCGCTCTTCCACTGGGGGCCCACCGCCTGGGCGGTCTTCTGCGTCCCGACCCTGGCCCTGGCCTACGCCTACCACGTCCGCAGAATCCGCCGCCTGCGTCTGAGCGAGGCCTGCCGTGGAGTGCTCGGCGACCGCGTCGACCGCTGGCCGGGCCGGCTCATCGACGTCCTCTTCATCCTCGGCATGATCGGTGCGGCCGGAACCTCCCTGGCCCTGGCCGTGCCCACCGTCGCCGAGGGAGCCTCCCGCATGCTGGGGTTCGAACCCGGCGTCACCCTCAACACGGTCGTCATCGGCCTGTGGACCCTGTTGTTCGCCGGAAGCGTCGCCCTGGGCCTGCACCGTGGGCTCAAGCGCCTGGCCAACCTCAACCTCTACCTGGCCGCCTTCCTGGGCATCCTGGTCCTGGCTGTGGGGCCCGCGGTCTTCGTGCTCGACACCTTCACCAACAGCCTCGGTCTGCTGGCCCAGAACATCGTGCGGATGAGCACCTACACCGACCCGGTCGGAGGCTCGGGGTTCCAGGAGGTGTGGACCGTCTTCTACTGGGGCTGGTGGATCTCCTACGGGCCGTTCGTCGGCATGTTCTGCGCCAAGATCTCCAAGGGGCGCACCGTCCGGCAGATCATCATCGGTATGTGCGGTTTCGGCAGCCTCGGCTGCTGGCTCTCCTTCGCGCTGCTCGGTAACTCCGGCATGGCCTTCGAACTGAGCGGGAGGGCGAACATCGTCGACGCCCTGGAGGCCGAAGGCGCGGTGCCGGCCATCTTCACCACCTTGGAGGCGTTCCCGCTCAGCGCGATCATCACGCCGCTGTTCCTGGTGCTGCTGCTCGTCTTCCTCGCCACCACGCTGGACTCCGCGTCCTACATCATGGGCTCGGCCACCTCCCGTGACCTGCCCAACGAGGTCGAGCCCTCCCGCTGCAACCGTGTGCTGTGGGCCCTGGTCCTGGCGGCGGTGTCGGTCTCGGTGATGTCCGCCGGAGGCACCGACGCGTTGCAGACCCTCTCGGTGGTCACCGCCTTCCCGCTGATCTTCGTCCTGATCCTGGTCGCCGTCTCCCTCGTGCGCTGGCTCCGGGAACACGACGGTGACACCACCGGGGATCCCGGCCCGACCCCCGAGCCCGCCCCGGGCCGAGACGAGGGCCCGGACCGAGGCGAGGACCCGGGTCGGGTGGAGTACACCGGAACCTGAGGGACCGACGCGGCCGGCCCGTTGCAACCCCACGTCGACGACGGTGCCCGGACCACCACATGAGGCCCCCGCCGAAGGCGACCCTCGTTCCCCGCGGACCCGGACGGTCCGGCGCGCCGACCGGCGCGTCCCCGCCCGGACCTCCGCGGGGCCCCGGTCCGTCCTTCCGGGTACCGTCGATCGGGTGAACACAGGGCCCACGTCCGGGCCCGGCACGACCGGAGGGACACCATGACCGAATCGACCTCCGTCTCCAGGGACGAACTGCGCCACCTGGAGACCCCCGCGGGGCCGATCTCGGGGACCGTGCGCGAAGGGGTCCTACGGTTCCTCGGTATCCCCTACGCCCGGGCCGAACGCTTCGCGCCGCCGGTGCCCGAACCCGTGTTCACCGCACCCTTCGAGGCCACCGCACCAGCGCCCGCGTCGCCGCAGTCGACGTCCGAGGTGGTCTCCCAGACGGTCGAGGGGATCGCGACCGGCCGCCACGACGAACACTGCCAACGCCTGTCCGTCACCGTGCCCGTCGACCTGGCCGAGGACGAACGACCGCCCGTGCTCGTGTGGTTCCACGGGGGCTCCTACGTCACCGGCTCCGGGGACCTGGCGATCTTCGACCCCACCCGGCTGGTCACCGAACAGCGGGTCATCGTCGTCGCGGTCACCTTCCGGCTGGGCGTCCTGGGCTACCTGCGCCTACCGGGCGTCGCCCCCGCCAACCTCGGCCTGCTCGACCAGGTGATCGCGCTGCGCTGGGTGGCCGACAACATCGCGGCCTTCGGCGGCGACCCCGACCGGGTCACGCTGTTCGGCCAGTCCGCGGGCGGTGACTCCGTGGCGCACCTGATGATCGGCCACGGCACCGAGGGGCTGTTCCGGCGTGCGATCGTCCAGAGCGCCCCGCTGGGACTGCTCAAGGGCCGGGACCGCATGTACGAGGCCATGGCACGGGTGGTGGGCGCACCCGACGCGAAGACCGACACCCGCACGCTGCTCGCCCTCCAACAGGAGGCCACCGGCACGGCCCGGGGGTTCGGTCTGCCCAGCGCCATGCCGTTCGGCGTGCGCTACGGCCACGACCCGCTGCCCGCCGAGTCCGACCGCGACCGTGCGTGGAGCGAGGTGGCGCCCCGGGTCGACCTGCTCGTCGGCGCGACCCACGAGGAGACGGGACTGTTCGCCGAGTTCCTGCCCCCGATCAAGAGGATCTCGGGGCTGCCGGTGGTCGGTCCGGTCCTGCGCCGGATGTTGGTGCGGGCGACCACCTGGATCATCTACACCGGACCCGTACGCGCCTTCGCGCGTCGTCACCGCAGGGCCGGCGGCACGGCGTTCCGCTACACCTTCACCTGGCGGCCGAAGGACAGCCCGTTCGGGTCGGCGCACATCACCGATCTTCCCCTGCTGCTCGGTAC
The DNA here is from genome assembly GCF_018207095.1 of Nocardiopsis sp. MG754419. Classification (GTDB taxonomy): domain Bacteria; phylum Actinomycetota; class Actinomycetes; order Streptosporangiales; family Streptosporangiaceae; genus Nocardiopsis. The sequence continues at coordinate 10,535 of NZ_QOCZ01000030.1, forward strand.
TCGCGAGTCCTGGGAGCACGCCAGCCTGGTGGGCCGCACCACCTGGGAGGAGATCGACCGGCGTGGCCGCGCGGTCCGGCGTGTGTGGGGCGAGTTCGCGCGTACCGGTGTCGTGAGCCCCGAGGCCGCCTCCGCCGCGGCCGACAGCCTCACCGTGCACCGCTCCTGAGGGGGTCACCCGGAAGGTGCGCCGCTGCGCCACCAGGACGGCAGGTGAGGGGTGTCCGCGAGGCGGCGGTGCGGAGCGGCTTCCACCGGGGGAGACGGTAAGGGGCGCTGCGCGCGCACCCGAGTCGGCGGCGGTCGGGTTCCCACCGAGCATCCCTCCTCAGGAGGGGTCACCGCGGCGGCTGAGCGTGGCCGGTCCCACCGGGCACACCCGCCTCCGCGACACCCGTACCCGCACTCGGGCCCTACCGGTCAGACCATGCGGGAGCCGCCGTTGACGTCCAGCGTGTGCCCGGTGACCGAGGCGGTTCCGTCACCGACCAGGTAGCGCACGGCGGCGGCCACCTCCTCCACCCGCGCCGGGCGGCCCACCGGCGGGGGCGCCTTGCGCAGGTGGGCGGGCACCTGTTCGCGCACCGTGTCCACGAACCCGGGCGAGACCGCGTTCACCGTCACCCCCGAGGCCGCGTACTCGTGGGCCAACGCCTTGGTGAGCCCCACCAACCCGGCCTTGGCCGCCACCGAGTGCGCGCGACGGGCGGCCCCCGCCTGTGCCGCGACCCCCGCGATGTTGACGATGCGGCCCCACCCTCGGTCCAGCATGTCGGGCAGCACCGCCTGGGCGCACAGGAACGCCCCCTTGAGGTTGGTGTCCACGACCTCGTCCCACTCCTGCGAGGTCAGCGCGAGGAAGTCCCCTTCCGGACGCACGGCGGCGTTGTTCACCAGGACCGAGACCGGGCCCAGCGCGGTGCGTGCCCGGTCGACGGCGGCACGAACGGCGTCCCCGTCGCGGACGTCGGCCGTCCACACCAGCGCCCTCCGGCCGTGCTCGGCCACCAGGTCGGCCGTCCTGCGGGCCTCCGCGCCGTCGGTGCGCACGAGCAGGAGCACGTCGTGGCCGTCCTCGGCCAGGCCGACCGCGATGCTCCGGCCGATGTTGCGCGCGGCTCCGGTCACCAGCGCGACCCGCGCGCCCGTCTCGCTCATCCGGGGATCCCTTCGGGGTGGGCGCGACCGGGCGCCGCGCGGGCGTCGACTCTACGCCCGCCGCGCCGGACACCGCCGCCCGGGGCGGTACCACCGCACCGGCCGCCCCAAGGGCGGTGTCGTCCCACGTGAGAGGGGGCGCTGGGTCTGCCCTCAGAGATCGCGCTGTGCGACGATGGAGGCTCCGGTCGACACGGTCCGATGGGTGCGCCCGAAACAGGACGGGCGTTCCCACGTCGGACGGCGGGGTGACGTGATGCCCGCGAAGCACACGGCCAACGAGCTGATGATCGCCCTGTTGCGGGCGGCTCACCTGGCCACCTTCGAGGAGCTTCCGGGGCTGTTGGCCAGGACCGCCGACGCCGCGGGTTTCTCCCAGGCCCGTTTCTACCTCGCCGACCGTCAGGAACGCGTCCTGCGCGAGGTCACCGGCAAGGGGATCGACGCCCGCAAGGGGGGCGAGGACCTCTCCGTGGACGCCTCACCGGCAGGCCGGGCCTACTCGACCGGGATCACGGTCCGCCTCGAAGGCCGGGGCGAGCACTGGGAACCGGTGCCCTACGCGCACCGCAGGCGGATCGGCGTGGGGGATCCGGACGGCGCACCGGGGCGCTACTGGGTGCCCATCAAGGACAGCGTGGAGCGTCTGGGCGTTCTGCGCGTGGACTACGTCGGTGACCCGGACCGGTCCGCCATGGGCGACCTGGCCTCGGTGGTCGGACTCCTCATCGTGGCCAAACGCTCCAACAGCGACGCCTACGCCCGACTGATCCGCACCCGGGCGATGTCGGTCTCGGCCGAGATGCAGTGGACCCTCATGCCCCCGACCACGTTCGCCGACGCCCGCGTGACGATCTCCGCCGTCACCGAACCGGCCTACGCCAACGCGGGCGACTCCTTCGACTACGCCCTGGCGGGGGACACGGCGCATCTGGCCATGTTCGACGCCATGGGCCACGACAACGCCGCCGGGCTCATCGCCAACCTCGCGGTGGGGGCCCTGCGCAACGAACGGCGCAAGGGCACCCCGCTTCCCGACATCCCACGGGGGGTCGAGGGCATCCTCATCGAGGAGTTCGTGCGGACCCGGTTCGTCACCGCGATCCTGGCCGAACTCGACCTGTCCACGGGGGTGCTCACCTGGGTCAACTGCGGTCACCTTCCGCCCATCCTCATCCGTGGCGATCAGGTGCGGGAGTTGGAGTGCGAACCCACGCACCCGCTGGGGATGGACCTGGGTCTGTCGGTGACGGTGTGCCGCGAACGGTTGCGCCCGGGAGACCGGCTCCTGCTGTACACCGACGGCATCATCGAGGCCCGCGACCCGTTCGGCAACGAGTTCGGCGTGGAGCGCTTCGTGGACTTCATCATCCGGCGTCAGGCGGACAGCATGCCGGTGCCCGAGACCCTCCGTCGCCTGATGCACGAGGTGCTGGAGTACCACCATGAATCGCTCAACGACGACGCCACCGTGCTCTTCTGCGAGTGGTACGGCTGAGCGGCCGGGCCCACCCCTCGGGTTCGCCCGTGCCAGGGCCGGGTCCACGGGCGGCTCCACACCCTGCGGCGCTGCGCGCACCCGCCGCGCCGCTCGCCCCGAGCGTTCGGACGGGCCCCCGACGCGGTGCGTCGAGCCCGGTCCACGCCCCCCGCGGGCCCGCGACGTCCCGGCGGCGCCGACTCAGGCGCTCATGGGCGCGCGCCCACGCACGCAGACGAACGGAAAGAACGCGACCCGCAGCTCCGGGTCGAGCATGAGCCGGTGGAACCGGTCGATCTCGTCGACCGTCACCCCGTGTGTGAGCAGGGGCGACGTCAGCTGCCGGAGGTAGTTGCTGTTCAGACCGCAGGTGGCGGAGCCGCCGCGGGCGGTGTGCCGGTACTCCATCGTGTCCACCTCGACCAGGCCCTCCTCGACCATCGCGCCTTCGGACGCGTGGGCCCAGTCGTAGTCCAGGCCGGCTCCGCGTCCCACGCCGTCGACGGTGGCCGCCACCACGTGGTGGTAGAGGTCGGCGTCGGCGGTGGAGCGGGCCGCCAACGGCGCGGTGGGCGGTGGGGCGAACTCGCCCAGGACCAGCCAGCCGCCCGGGGCGAGCGCGTCGACCAGCGCGGACAGGATCTCGCGGCGGTGTTCGAGGTGCACCAACAGCAGCCGGGCGTGGATCAGGTCGAAGGGTCCCTCCACGGGAAGTCCGTCGTTGATGTCGTGCCGGTGCACCCGCCCGCCGGGCACGTCGAGGTGGGTGGTGACGAGGTCGACGGCGTGCACCTCACCGGTGGGCCCCACCCGTTCGGTCATCCACCGCGCCAGCGAACCGTTGCCGGCCCCCAACTCCAGACAGCGCTGCCCCGTCCGCGCGGCCACCGTGCCGATGAAGTCCCGGCTCACCCCGTCCAGGATCGAGGACAGATGGTCGAGTTGTCCTCTCCCCAGGTCGGTGTCGGAGTCGAACGCGTATTCGGTGGTCATCGGCTTCTCTTCCCTCGTCGAATCCGGCGCCCCTGTTCGCGCCGGACCCGACCATGGTGCCCAAGGGGGCGTGCGCGCCGCGCGCTCTTCGCACCGCGTGTCACGCTCGCCGTCGACGAGGGTGAACACCACCGTCGACACGCGGCGTCGGTCCTTCCGCGGAGAGCCCCGCCGGAGGGGGAGGGGCCCTGAGCGGAGCCGTCACTTCCGTCCGCGTGCGACGGCCGTGCGCGCCCCGGCGGTAGGCTCGTGACCCGGCCGTCCCGACCACGGCGGCCGCCCCCGTGCCCCCTCCCGAACTGCGAGGAGCCGAGTGAACGAGCCCCTTCCCGACGCCGAGCGGACCCGTCGCATCGCGATGGAGCTCACGGCCCAGGCGGAGTCGGGATTGGCGTACTGCACCGACCGGTTCGACATCGAACGGTTCCATCGGATCGGGTCCCTGGCCCGTGACCTGATGGCGACGGTCACCGCGGAGGAACCGCCCGCCTACGATCCTCGGGTCGCCGTGACCGCCGGGTACACCACCCCGAAGATCGACGTGCGCGGCGGGGTCTTCGACGCCTCCGGCCGGGTGCTGCTCGTGCGCGAGGTCGCGGACGGACATCGGTGGACCCTGCCCGGCGGATGGTGCGACATCCTGGAGAGCCCGCGTCAGGCGATCGAGCGCGAGGTGGCCGAGGAGTCCGGTGTGCGCGTGCGGGCCACCCACCTCGCCGCGGTCGTGGATCGGCATCTGTGGCCCCACACGCCGGTGTACGACCGGCACATCTACAAGCTCCTCTTCGTGTGCGCACCGGAGGGCGACCTCGACCCCGCCTTCACCAGCGCCGAGACGAGCGAGGTGGCCTGGTTCGACGTGGCCGACCTCCCGGAACTGTCGGTCGCGCGGGTCCTGCCCGAACAGATCGCCCTGTTGCACGAGCACTGGAGCGATCCCGGGCCGGCGCACGTCGACTGACACTGACGGGGACGGCGCCTTCCGATCCCCGGGGTCACGACCCCGTGACCGCCTCGCGCGGGGCCCGAGCCCGGTGGCGTACCGCGACCCGGCCGCGCGACCAGGTGGGCGGGGCCGCGCGCACCTCCACCAGGGCCCGCTCCAGATCGTGCGGTGAGGGCGGCGGGGCGAGCGACGGACGCGGCGACGAAGTCGGAACCGTCGCGACGGTCACCGGCGCCGTGATGACCCTGTGCGGGGAGCGGGCCGGGCCGTCGGGCGCCGACGTCCGGGGCCGGTTCCGAGAGCGGGACCGGCCCCGGACGGGGGTCACACCATGTGGATGCCGCCGTTGACGTTCAGGGTCTGACCGGTGACGAACCCCGCGTCCGCGCCCACCAGATAGCGCACCGCCGCGGCCACCTCGGTGACCCCGCCGGTGCGTCCCACCGGAACGTTCTTCCCCCGGTGCGGTTCGGGCACGTGGTCGCGCACGGTGTCGATCAGCCCCGGCGAGACGGCGTTGACCGTGACGCCCGAGGCGGCGTACTCGTGGGCCAACGCCTTGGTGAGTCCCACGATCCCGGCCTTGGCGGTGACCACGTGCGCCCGGCGCGCGGCGCCGGTCTGCCCGGTGACCCCGGCGATGTTGACGATCCGTCCCCATCCGCGTTCCACCATGTCGGGCAGCGCCGCCTGGGAGCACACGAACGCCCCGCCCAGGACGACGTCGACCACCTCGTCCCAGTCCATGCGGTCGATGTCCAGGAAGTCCCGTTCCCTGCGCACGGCGGCGTTGTTGACCAGGACCGAGAGCGGTCCCAGCTCCTCACGGCCCCGGTCGACACCGGCCAGGACGGCGTCCTGGTCGCGCACGTCCGCCGTCCACAGCAGGGCACGGCGTCCGCGTCGCTCGACCTCCTCGATGGTGCGATCGCTCCCCTCGCCCTTGGTGCGGGCCATCATCAGGATGTCGTAGCCGTCCTCGGCCAGCCCGACGGCGATGCTCCGGCCGATGTTGCGGGTGGCGCCGGTCACCAGCGCGACCCCCGTGGTCTGTTCGGTCATCTGTTCTCCTCGGGTGGTTCAGCCGGCGCAGCGGTCGGCGATGGCGGCGGCCATACGGGAGGTGGAGGCCCCACCGCCCAGGTCGGGTGTCACGTGCGGATCCCGTTCGACGGTCTCCACCGTCGCCTCCTCCATGATCCGCGCGGCCCTGGTCAGGGCCGCGTCCTCGTACCGCGCGCCCAGCCACTCCAGCAGCATCCGGGTGGAGGCGATCATCGCGTAGGGGTCGGCCACACCGCGCCCGGCGATGTCGGGCGCGGATCCGTGGGTGGCCTGGGCCATGGCCCAGCGGTCCCCGGCACTGAGCCCGGGCGCCAGCCCCAGCCCACCCACCAAGCCGGCGGCCAGGTCGGAGAGGATGTCGCCGTACATGTTGGTGCACAGCACCACGTCGTACTCCTGGGGGCGCATCGCCAGGTGCAGGGCGAAGGTGTCGACCTGGTGGTCGTCCAGGCGGACGTCGGGGTACTCCCGGGCGACCTCCTCCACGGTGTCCATGAACAATCCGTCGGTCAGGGCGAAGACACTGCGTTTGTGGATGGCGGTGACGTGTCCCCGCCGTGCTCGGGCGGCCTCGAACGCCCGGTGCGCGATCCGTTCGCTCTGGCGGCGGCTGATCACGCGCACGCTGAACGCGTTGTGCTCGTTGGGCTGGAACTCGCCCGAACCCCGCATCATGTTCCGGTCGGGCTGGAACCCCTCGTTGTTCTCCCGCAGGACCAGCACGTCCACGTCCTGGTGCAGCGAGGGCACCCGGGCGAAGGAGCGCGCGGGACGGTGGTTGGCGTACAGGTCGAAGTGGCGACGGATGATCGGGTGGGGGTTCACGGCCCGCTCGTCGTCGGGGTAGGCGGCGTGGCCGATGGGGCCGAGGACGAAGCCGTCGGTCTCGGCCAGCCGCTCCAGGGTTCCGGGGGGAAGGGTGTGGCCGGACTCGGTGTAGGCGCTCATCCCCAGGGGGACGGGGACGAACTCCACCCGGGGTCCCTCGGCCGCCGCGAGCGCGGCCTCGGCCACGCGCACCGCCTCCGGGACGATCTCCGGGCCGATACCGTCGCCCTCCATCACGGCGATCGTGTAGGTCATGTCGTGCTCCCTGCGTTCGGGGGGTCCCTGTCGAACAGCCAGATCCAGAAGGGCATCAGCGCGTTGACCGCGACCTGGCGGACGGTCTGCGCGAGGACGACGACGTGCAGGTCGGCGTCGACGGCGGCGGCCACGACCACCATCTCCGGCGCCCCGCCCGGGGCGACGATGAGGAGACAGGTCATGAACGACCACGGGGTCAGCGGGGTCATCACGGCGGCCAGGACCACGGCCAGCAGGAAGGTGCCGGCCACCCCCAGCAGCCCGCCCACGACCTGGCGTGCCGAGTGGCGCGCCCGCTGGGCCAGGTACTCGCCGACCGTCAGGCCGAGGAAGACCTGCCCCACGACCTCCTGGAGGAAGGGCACCTGGAGGAAGCGCAGGTCCACACCGGACACACGCAGTGCGACGGTGAGCACGATGGCGGCGAACATCGGGCCGAGCAGGGCCGGGACCGGAACCCGGAGCCGGCGCGCGGCCATCGCCGACAACGGGGCGAGCGCCAGCAGCACCAGCCAGAACACCCAGCCGCCCAACCCCGAGGGCCCGTGGAACAGCTCGGTCACGGGGGCCTCGGACACCTCGCCCAGGAACGGGGCGAGAAGAGGGACCGCGCAGATCACCACGGTCAGGCGCGAGGCCTGGATCATGGCGATCAGGGTGGGCGGTCGTCCGTGTTCCACGGCCACCGACGGCATGATCGCCAGCCCGCCCGGCAGGGTGGCCAGACCGGCGGTGAGCCGATCGGTCCCGGTCCAGCGGGCGTACAGACGTGCCACGACGACCGAACCGACGAGGATCGCCAGGATGCCGAGGAAGACCGCGGGCAACTGCGTGGCGGTCCCGGTGAAGTCCTGCACGGCCAGCGCCGGCCCCAGGGCGGCGCCGACCAGCGCCTGCCCCAGGGTGCGGACCCCGCGGCTGGGCTCGGCGCGCCGTCCTGCCCGGCGCATCGACCGGCACACCAGCCAACCGGCGGCGATACCCGCGATCACCCAGACGATCGCCATGCCGGTGGCCGCGAAGGCGATGGTGCCCAGCACCGCCGCCGTCGCGATCTCCCACCACAGGAGTGAGCGGGGCCGTGCCTCGGGGTCGGGTGTCACCGGGAGGCCAGGGCGGCTCGACCGATCTCGGTCACCCGGGACACGTCCTCCAGCTTCTCCAGTCCGAACACGGTGTCCACGAACTCCTCGTGGGCGTCCCCCAGGACGGGAGCGGCCAGTGCCCGGGCCTTGTCCCGCACCTGGGCGGCGTCCAGCCTCCGGGCGCCGTCCACCGTGCGCTCCAGGACGGTGCCCTCCTCGGTCACGATCCGGGCGCGCACGGCGTACCGGCCCAGCCCGGGGTCGGGGTTCAGGGTGCAGCGCTCACGTACCACGGCCAGTGCGGGGTCCACGGCCGCGGCGTCGGTGAAGTCCTCCGGGCCACCGCCGTCGCGCACCAGTCCGACGGCGAAGCAGTGCACGGCGCTGAACTTGGACTCCAGACCGTCGGTCGGGGAGAGCCGACCCATGACGGAGGGCACGAGCGGATGCACGTCCAACCGCACCTCGGACACCGCCCGGTCCGCGCCCGTTTCGGCGCGAAGCTCGCGGGCGAGGTCGATGATCGGGTGGCTCACCACGCCGCAGGCGTAGGGCTTGATCTCGTTGGACTCCAGTTCCCAGAGGGACCCCAGTCCGTTGGTGAGCAGCGAGGCGTCGGTGTCCTGAATCCCCTCCACTCCCGGGCGCAGCAGGGCGAGCAGCCCGCGCCGGCCCTCCAGCGGTGCCGCCGGTCCGTCCAGACCCGCCCGCGCGAACAGCGCCGCCTCCACGCCCTGGGAGGCGGCCTTGCCCGGGTGCAACGGCTTGGTCATGGTGCCCAGGGCCTCCAACAGGCCGGACGACTGGGTGGCCGCGAAACCGAGGGCGTGCCGCAGTTGGCGCGGGCTCAGTCCCAGGGTCCGTCCGGCGGCCACGGCGGCGCCCACACCACCGACGACCCCGGTCATGTGCCAACCGCGTTCCATCGCGTGCGGGGTCAGGGCCAGCCCCAGGCGCAGCGCCACCTCCGTGCCGACGGCCACGGCGGTCAGCACCTCGCGTCCGCTCGCGCCGGAGATCTGGGCGCCGGCCAGGGCGGCGGGAACGATCGGCGCACCGGGGTGGACCACCGTGGAGGGGTGGGTGTCGTCGTAGTCCTCGACGTGCGCGGCGAGGCCGTGGACCAACGCGGCCCAGGTCGGGGTGAGGCTCTCGGAGCGTCCCAACACGGGGACCCGCGGGCCCGCGCCCAGCGCGGCCAGGGCCCGGACCGTGCGGTCCACCGCCGGGTGGGCGGCGCCCCCGGCGGCCAGGGCGAGCACGTTGCCCGTCGTGGCGGTCGCCGCCTCGCGCGCGCCGGAGGCCAGACGCTCCCACTCGGAGCCGAGCGCGAACTCGACGAGCTGTTCGGTGATGGTGTTCGTCATGCGGTGGCTCCCTCGACCCGGGCCGGTGCGAAGTGGTCCGCGAGCGTGGGGGACCGGTCCAGCCCCCACGCCGATTCGAGCATGTCCCCGGCCCGCTCGCCGAGCACCGGGCCGGTCAGCGCCAGCGACTTGGCGGCGAGTTCCTCGTCGGTCAACGGACGCGCGTTGCTGCCGCGGGCGTGACGCACGTGCTCGACGAGTTCGGTGCCGTCCGACAATCGGACCCGCACGGTGGCCTCGTCCCGCGCGCAGTCGGGGTCGGGGGACAGGGTGGTGGCCGCGCGCAGGTCCCGCACGTCCGTGGCGGTGACGCGTGCGTCCGCGTACTGGGGCAGACCCACGGTTGCGTCGAGCAGACCGGCGGCGACGCCGTGCACCGTGCTGAACTTGGCCCGCAGACCGTTCTCCGGCTGGGGGTTGCCGGTCAGCTCCACGACCAGCGGGTGGCAGAGCACGTCCGCCGAGACCACGTCCCGTCCCTGGAGGCGAGGGGCGAGCGCGACGGCGGCGTCGATCGCCGGGTGGGACACGATCCCGCAGGGGTAGGGCTTGTAGGCGTTGTCGCAGGACTCCCACCGCACGCCGATGTCGCGCAGTACGTCCTCGGGGTCGGCGGCGGGGGAGAAGACGGCGAAGAGCCCCTGCCGCCCTTCGAGAGCGGTGGTGGGGGAGGTGAGTTCCTGCTCCGCCAGGAGGGCGGCCAGAACGCCGTTGGCTCCGGCCTTGCCCGCGTTGAAGGGCTTGACGGAACTGCCGAAGCCCTCCCTGTGCCCGACGGTCTGGGAGACGGCCAGACCCACGGCGCGGGCCAGACCGGGTCGGTCCAGGCCGAGGAGCAGACCGGCGGTCACCGCGGCGCCGATCACCCCGCAGGTCCCGGTGATGTGCCAGCCCTCGTCGTAGTGGGAGGGGGTCAGGGCGACACCGACGCGGAGCTGGGCCTCGATCCCCAAGGCGAAGGCGTGCAGGACCTCCGCGCCGCTGGAGCCGTGTCGGCCGCCGATGGCCAGGGCCGCGCCCAGGCAGGCGGCACCGGGGTGGATGACCGTGGCCAGGTGGGTGTCGTCGAAGTCCTCGATGTGGGCGGCGGTGCCGGTGACCAGCGCGATCCCGTAGACGTCGGAGCGCTCGGAGCGGGCCAGGAACGGCAGGCCCTCGGCTCCGGACCCTCCGTGGACGGAGACCATCGCGTCCACGATCGGGTGTCGCGCGGCCCCGATCGCGGTGTGCACCACGTTGACCCAGCTGCGCCGGGACTCGGCCAGGACCTCCTCGGGGACGGCGCGGTCCTGGTACAGACCGTGGAGCGTGTCGGTGAACCGGCGTGTGATGTCGGTGCGTGGAGCGCGGTCTTTGTCGCGCATCGTGGAATCAATGACCATGATTCGGGACATTAGATTCCGCCGTAACGTTCCGTCAACCCCCGAAATAATCCGGTACAACCTGTTGACACAGGTGAGTGACGTTAAGCACAGTGGGGCAACCTTCGGGAAACACATCCAACATATGGAACAGGTGTTTGCTATGAGTCACCACCCAGGCCCTCGGTGGGTCGCCCCCTTCGCTCTCGGCTCCGCGGTCCTCCTGGCCGTCAGCGGTTGTGGTGGCGGCGGTGCCGGGGCCGAGGACGGGGGGATGGACGACTTCGCCGGACAGTCCCTCCGCATCATCGTCCCCACCGCCGTGGGCGGCGGTTTCGACACCACGATCCGCCAGGTCCAGGGCGCGCTGGAGGACCGCCTCAGCGCTCGGATCACCGTCGAGAACATGGAGGGCGCCGCCACGGCGATCGGCACGCAGAGCGCGGCCGGATCCGACGGCGACTGCCTCACCCTCATGGTCCAGGGCGTCCCCCACCTGCAGTTCTCCTACCTCACCCAGGATGTGGACTACACCCTCGACGACTTCGCCCCCGTCGGCGGCATGAGCATCGAACCCGGCGTGATCCGGGTGAAGAACGACGCCCCCTGGGAGAGCATCGAGGAGTTCGTCGAGGACGCCCAAGAGCGACCCGGCGAGATCCGCATCAGCGTCAGCCTCCGCACCAGCAACAACTACGTGGGACTGCGCGACATCGAGGAGGCCACCGGGGCCGAGTTCAACATCATCTCCTACGACGGCGGCGGCCCCTCGCGCACCGCCCTCATCTCGGGTGAGGTCGACGCCACCCACGCCGGGGCCTTCAACAGCCTCGGCATCGAGGACGAGACCCGCGTCCTCACCGTGCAGGCCCCGGAGAACCTCTGGCCCGACGAGACCGACGGCGTCCCCCCGATCGCCGAGGCGTTGGACGCCGAGATCGCCGAGAGCGCCTCCAACTACACCCTCTGGGCCCCCGCCGGGTGCGCCGAGGACTTCCCCCAGCGCTACCAGGCGCTCGTCGACGTGCTCCCCGACGCGCTGGAGGACACCGACTACCTCTCCGACCTGGAGTCCCTCAACGAGGTCACCAAGGTCGCCCACCTGACACCGGACGAGTTGCGGGAACTGGCCGAGTTCAACGAGGAACAGATCCAGGCCATCCTCGACGAGTCCCCCGACGCCTTCACGGAGTGACCGTGCTAGCGCGGAAGGAGGGCTTCATGCCTGTCACCGGAGCCATCGGGAACGGCGGTCGCCTCGCCTGGCGAGCACTGCCGGCCCTGCTCCCCCTCACGCTCGGTGCCGTGTTCCTGACCCAGGTCGGAACGCTGCACGGGCCCGAGGCGGTCTACCCCGCCGTGCTCGCGGCGGTGCTCTTCGCGGTCAGCGGATACAACCTGGTCCGCGAGCTGTTCCGACGCCCCGCGGTCCCGGTGGCCGCGACACCGTCCACGAGTCCGTCGACCACGGACCCCTCCGCCGGAACGACCGACGACACCGGAGACGACGCGAGCGCCGAGGAGCCCGACCGCCTCACCGCGGGCCGCCCGCTGGCCGTCATCGCCCTGCTCGTGGTCACCCTCTCCCTCATCACCCCGCTCGGTTTCTTCACAGTGATCCCCGTGCTCGTCATCGGGGCCCTGGCCATCACCGGCGTGCGGCGCCCGCTGCCGCTCGTCGTCGGCGGACTCTGCATCTGGGCCAGCGCCTACGTCGTCTTCGGCCTCCTCCTGGACGTGCCGTTGCCGAGCGGGATGTGGTGGTAGACCATGGATTTCGCACCCATCGGCGCCGGCATGGCGATGCTCTTCCAACCGGACGCCCTTCTGTGGCTGGTGGCCGGCCTGTGCCTCGGCTTCATGGTCGGCGTGCTGCCCGGACTGAGCACCTCCAACACCGCGGCGCTCCTGCTCCCCTTCGCCATCGGACTCCCCACCGAGAACTCGCTGATCCTCATCGTCAGCATCTACGCCGGATCCCAGTTCGGCGCCGCGGTCCCGGCCATCCTCATGAACGTCCCCGGGGAGGCCGGCTCGGCCGTCACCGCACTGGACGGCTACGCCATGACCCGCAAGGGCAAGGCCGGACTGGCCGTGGGGGTGGCCCGTGCGGCCTCCTCCATCGGTGGCACCGCGAGCGGTCTCGTCGTGTTGTTCCTCCTCGGACCGCTCGCCGTGGTCGCCCTGTCCTTCAACGCCCGCGAGATGCTCGTCGTCATCCTGCTCGGATTCGTCGTCGCCTCCTCGCTCATGGGGGACACCGTCCGCAAGGGCCTCATGGTGGGCGTGCTCGGACTCGTCCTGGCCACCGTCGGCGCCAGCCCGCTGACCGGCCAGAACCGCTTCACGTTCGGCACACTCGAGCTCTACGACGGCATCGCGTTCATCCCGGTGCTCATCGGGCTCTTCGCGGTCAGCGAGATGCTCTACCTCGCGGCGCGCTCGCGCCACGCCCGTAAGAAGGGCCGGATCTCCTACGGTTCCAAGATCCGTGAGGAGGTCGGCGACGCCGTCAAGGGCGCCAGGGAGACCGTGCGCTACCCGGGCACGCTCGGCCAGTCCAGTCTCATCGGCATCATCATCGGGCTGGTCCCCGGCGCCGGCACCACCATCGCCAACTTCGTCAGCTACTCGTTCGCCAAGCGCCGCTCCCGCAACGGGCGCAAGTTCGGCACCGGTCACCCCGAGGGCGTCATCGCCTCGGAGGCCTGCGACAACTCCGTCGCCAGCGCCACCCTCGTGCCGACCCTGACCCTGGGTATCCCCGGCAGCGCCACCATGGCCGTCGTCCTGGCCTTTCTCTACGTCCAGGGCATCCAACCCGGCCCCCGCATCCTGGTCACCCACCCCGGTGAGGCCTACGCCGCGGTCCTGGCGATGATCGTGGCCAGCCTGCTCATCTTCCCGTTGGGCATCCTGCTGGCCAGCCCGCTGGCGCTCATCACCCGCGTGCCGTTCGGCTACCTCATCGCCACCATCCTCATGATCGCGCTGGCCGGCGCCTTCGCGGTCCGGTTCTCGATGTTCGACGTCGGGCTGGCCATCGCCTTCGGTGTCCTGGGCCTGGTGCTCCGATTGAACGGCTATCCGGTGATCCCGCTCATCCTGGGACTGATCCTGGGGCCGCTCGCGGAGGAGAACCTCATGCGGTCGCTGGCCCTGGGCAACAACAGCGTCGCCTACTTCTTCGGTTCCCCCACGGCCATCGTCCTGTGGTGCGTCCTCGGAGTGTCCGTGGTCTACCTGCTCCTGCGCTCGCGCAAGGAGAAGGCCCAGAGCCGGGACGAGAGCGACGGTCCCGGTGACGGCGGCGCCGACCGGGAGGGCACCGACCCCGACGGTGGTGTTCCGCCCGCCCGGGAGACCGCCAACGACGACACGGCCGGCGGCGACCTCCGGCCCACGGAGGGACCACCCGGCGACGGGGGCTCTCCGGATCCGGCACCCCACTCACGCAACGAGAAGGAGTCCGCCGATGGCGAGCACAGCCGTCCCCGACGCCACTGAGACGCCGGTCGACCCGCGGACCGCCGCCCTGGCGGCGCACGTCGCGGGGGCCCGCGAACGGGGGCTGCCGCCCGAGGTCGCGGCCAAGACCCGGCTCCACGTGTTGGACACCCTGGCGGCGACGCTGTCCGGGTCCCGACTCGAACCCGGGATCAGGGGCGCCGCCTACGCCCGCACCCAGGGCGGATCCGGGGCCACCGTCCTCGGAACGGATCTCACGGCCTCTCCGGCCACCGCCGCCCTGGCCAACGGGATGTCCGCGCACGCCGACGAGACCGACGACTCCCACGCGGCCTCGCTCAGCCACCCGGGGTGCGGGGTCGTTCCCGCGGCCCTGGCCGTCGCCGAGGACCTGGGCTCCTCCGGTCGGGACCTGCTCACCGCCGTCGCCGTCGGCTATGACGTCGGCACCCGTGTGGTCATGGCGCTGGGCCGCCCCCCGGTCCTGGCCGAGGGCAGCAGCTACAGCACCCACGCCCTGGCCGGACAGTTCGGCGCCGCGGCCGCGGCCGCCGTGCTGCACGGCATGGACGCCGAGCGGGTCCGCTGGACCCTGTCCTACGCGGCCCAGAGCGCGGGCGGGGTGACCAGCTGGCTGCGCGACCCCCACCACGTCGAGAAGGCGTTCGTCTTCGGCGGCATGCCCGCCGCCAACGGGGTCCGCGCCGCCGAACTCGTCGCGTCCGGCTGCGACGGTGTCGCCGACGTGTTCTCGGGTCAACCCAACTACCTGGACGCGCTCTCCACCCGCGTGGACCGTGACCGCCTCGCGGCCGGGCTGGGGGAGCGGTACGAGATCATCCACACCAACATCAAGAAGTTCGCGGTGGGCTCGCCGGCCCAGGCCGCGGTGCAGGCGGTCCTGGACCTGGTGGACGAGCACGGTCTCACGGCCGAGACCACCGCCTCGCTGGAGATCACCCTCCCGTACGACCTGTGCCGGGTGGTCGACGACCGCGACATGCCCGACATCAACGTCCAGTACCTGGTGGCGGGCACGCTCATCGACGGAGCGTTCACCTTCGCCATGGCGCACGACGACGCACGCATGTCCGACCCCCTCGTCCGGTCCCTGCGCGAGCGCACCACGCTCACGGAGGATCCCGAGGTCAGTGGCGTCCGCTGCGCCACGCTGGTGGCCACCACCACCGATGGGCGTCGCCTGCGCCGTCACGTCCCGGCCGTGCGCGGGAGCGTGGACGATCCGATGAGCGTCGCCGAGGTCGAGGCCAAGGCGGTGGACCTGTTGGAGCCGGTGCTCGGTGCGCAACGCACGGCCGCGTTGGTCGGGCTTGTATCGTCGATGGACGAGGTATCGGACGTCCGCGAGACGGGACCGCTGCTGCGTTGATCCCCCAGACCGCGATGCTCTACGAGCGTCGGCGGCCCGCCCGGGCCGCCGACGCGCCACGACGAGGGAAGGCACCCAGCACCATGACAGGCCAGCAGGGCACGGTCCAGGCCATCGATCGCGCCGTGGCGATCCTGTCCGCCTTCTCCCCGGCACGTCCGGTGGCGAGCGTGTCGGAGCTGGCGCGCGCCACCGGGCTCACCCGCAGCACCACCCATCGACTGCTGTCCACGCTCGTCCAACACGGACTCGTCGTCCAGCTTCCCCGGAGCACCAGCTACTGCCTGGGTCCGCGCCTGCTCGGCCTCGCCGACACCGCGCGCACCCAGCTCTCCCTGGAGCTGCACGCCGAGGAGACCATGACGGCGTTGCGGGACTTCACCGGTGAGACCGTGGGGCTGCACATCATGGACGAGACCCCGGTCCGGCGCACCATCGCCCAGGTGGAGAGCACACTGCCGTTGCGGCGGACCTACACCGACCTGGGCGCACCCATCCCGCCGCACCAGGGAGCCCCCGGCAAGCTCCTGCTCGCCTTCGCCCCCGAGGAGTTGCGCGAGCGGGTCCTGACCCAGGACCTGCGGTCCTCCACCACCCACGCCCGGATCGACCCCGCGGACCTGCGCGCCGAGCTCGCCGGGATCAGGGAGCGCGGGTACGCGATCTCGTTGGAGGAACGCGTGCTCGGGGTCGCGGGCATCGCCGCGCCGGTGCGCGACCACGCCGGTGAGGTGGCCGCCGCGCTGAGCATCAGTGTGCCCGCGGTGCGCACCGACCGACCGGCGTTGGAGAAGCTGGCCCCGCGTATGGCGGACGCCGCCATGGAACTGTCGCACCAGTTGGGCTACCGCGCGGGGGAACCCGCCGTCTGATCCGTCGCGCACCGACGCCGAGGACCCGGAGCGGGTGGTCGATCACCCGTCCCGGCCCTCGGCGACGTCGGTGACCGTCGGCGACGGAGGCGGGGCTCGGCACACCGGGAACAGGGTGCGGAACGCGGGGCGTCGACGCCGCGCGCGCATCGCGCGACGGGACCGGCCCCGGCGCCACGCTCGTCGTTCGTCGGCCGCGCCCGCCTCGCATCCGTGCGGCGCGCCCGTGCCCGCACACGCCCCCTGTCCGTTGCCCGTTCCAGCATGTACGGCCAATACATGCTCGCCGGTGTACATCGCCGACAGAACCGGAAACCCCTGCCGCTGCACCTGGTCTCCAGGGCGTTGACAGCGGGCATACCGGGCGCAGAAAATGGCCGTACAAATCGAGCGCACCTCTGCGAACTCACCCCTCGGCTCCCCGGAGGCCCCATGGTCATCGCCCGCGCCCTCGCCGACTGGGCCCACTCCCTCACCCCGACCCCCGACGACCGTGCCCTCGCGCACCGATCCCTGCGCGACACCCTGGCCGTCACCCTCGCCGCCGAGGACCACCCGCTGGTCGACCTCGCCCGGGACCTGCCGGAGGAGGCCCGGTGGGCCGCGATCGGTCACGTCCTCGACTTCGACGACCTGCACCTGCCCTCCACCGCCCACATCAGCGTCGTGTGCGTGCCCGCGGTCCTGGCCGTGGGCGGGAGCGAGGAGCACTACCTGGCGGCGGCCGGGGTGATGGCCCGCCTGGGCACCGCCCTGGGCTGGCGCCACTACACCGACGGCTGGCACGCCACCTGCACCGCCGGGGCGCCCGCCGCCGCGGTCGGCGCCGCCCTCGCGCTCGGTCTGTCACCCGAAGGGACCGCCACCGCCATGGCGCTCGCGGTCCCCGCGGCGGGGGGCGTCCAGCGTGCCTTCGGTACCGACGCCAAATCCCTCCAGGTCGGCTTCGCCACCCACGCCGGGGTCCGGGCCGCCCGCCTGGCCGCGTCCGGGGTCCAGACCGACCCCACCGCCCTCGACCAGTGGTTCGCCCTGGTGGGCGGCGACCCCGACGCCTTCACCCCGGAGTTGCTCGACCCCGCCGCCGAGGCCGTCCCCGGTGGCCTGGCCACCAAGATCCACCCCTGCTGCTACGCCATGCAGCGCCCCATCGGCGCCGTGCGCGCGCTCGCGGAGGCCGTGCCCGACCCCGCCGCGGTCCGGCTCGTGGAGGTCGAGACCCCGGGCGGTACCCTTCACCCGCTCCTCCACCACCGGCCCACCACCGGGCTGCAGGCCAAGTTCAGCCTGGAGTACGCCGTGGCCACGGCCCTCCTGGACGGCCACCCCGGCTTCGCGAGTTTCACCGACGAGGCCGCACGGCGCCCCGAGGCCCGGCGCCTGGTGGAGGCCGTGCGCGTCCGATCGACCCCCGGTGGGGACGGTCTCCTGGACGGGGTCACCACCGTCCACGTGACCACCGAGGACGGGCATCGCCACAGTGCCACCCTCGACCTGCCCGCCGGGGCCCCGGGGCGGCCCGCCGACGAGACCGCGTTGGCCGCCAAGTTCGCGGACTGTGGTCCCGAGGTGCCCGCCGTGCTCGCCGGCGCCACCTGGGCCACCGCGCCCGACCTGCTCCGCGCCCACCTGTCGGCCCCCGCCGTGGGCGCCCCGTGAACCCCTGAGGCCACGAGCGGGGCGAACCTCCTCGTCGCGCGGTGCGTCTTCCGGCCCATCGCGGACGGGGACAATGGTGGTCCGGACGGGTCGGGACGAGGGCGGGAGCGATGGCGGTCAACAGCGGCGAGTCTGCCTATCAGAGGGTGGCGCGGGAACTGCGAACGGCGGTGCTCGGCGGCAGGTTCGACGACGGGTCGCGCCTGCCCACCGAAGCCGAACTGGCGGACCTGCACGGGGTGAGTCGGCAGACCGTCCGCCGCGCCTTCCAGGACCTGGTGGCGGAGGGGTTGGTACACCGGGTGCGGGGCCGGGGCACCTACCCGACCCGGAACGCGGGCCGCTACCTGCGCCGGTTCGGTTCGGTCGAGGACCTCATGGCGCTGTCGGAGGACACGCGCATGGTCGTGCTGCGGCCGTTGCGACGCAGGGTGGACCTCGACGTCGCCGGGAGGCTGCGGCTGGAGACCGACACCGTGCACAGCGTCGACTTCCGTCGTGACCACGACGGCCATCCCTTCTGTGTGACGACCGTCCACCTCCCGCCGTGGGTCGGCGCGCGGCTCGACGACGTCGAGGAGCTCGACCGGGAGGGGGCGGAGAGCGCCGCCACCGTCATCGGTCTCCTGGACCGGCGGTTGGCACACCCCGTGGCCGAGGCGGAGCAGAGCATCACCGCGGTGGCCGCTCCGTCGGAGGTGGTGCGCGACCTGGGCTGCGCGGAGGAGGCACCACTGCTGCGGGTGGACCGCACCTACCTCGACACTCGGGGTGCGGTGGTCGAGCTGGCCACGAGCCACTTCCTGCCCGAGCAGTACTCCTACCGGCTCCGATTGCGGCGCGGCGCCCGCTGACCGCGCCGGTGGCGCGGCGTGACCGCATCGCCGGGCTCCGGGATGACACCGACAGGGATGAGGTGTCCCTGCCCCGCGACGCCCGAGTTCCCAACGATCTCGGGCGGGCGACCTCGAATCCCGCCCACGCGGGCCCGGGGCCGACACCCCGTGTCTTCGGGCGAACGAGACGGCGCCACCGCGCCGGCGTCGTGCGCGGCGCGGTGGCGGGAAGGCCACACGGTCAGGGCCGCCCCGTCCGGGAACGGGGCGGCCGTGGCTCAGCAGCCGGTGCTGCTGGTGATGGTGGTGTTGCCGTAGTAGTGGATCTCCACGCCGTTGAGCACGACCTCGACGACCGTGCCGCTCTCGCGCTGTTCGTAGTGCAGGTGCGGTCCGGTGGAACCGCCGGTGCTGCCGACGGTGCCGATCACCGAGCCGGTCGAGACGCTGTCGCCGACGGACACGGACTGGGTCTGCAGGTGGGCGTACAGGGTCGTGACGCCGCTGCCGTGGTCGACGATGATGTAGCGGCCGTAGCTCTCGTTGCCCAGGTTGGCGACCGTGGTCACGGTGCCGGCCGCACTGGAGCGCACGTTCTGGCCCTGGGCGTTGTCCCGTTGGAAGTCGACGGACAGTTGCGGGTTGTGGTTGGTCCGGGTGTTGGCGTTCCAGACCTGCCCACAGTCGAAGGGCGTGCGCAGGTTGAGGTCGGCGACCGACACGTCGTCGGCCGAGGCGCCCGCGGGGGCGAGCACGCTCAGGAACAGTGTGGCGGCCGCGGCGGTCGCGATCCGTGTGAGGGTTCGGGGGAACGTCATGCGGGTCCTTTCTCGCAGAGCGGGGTTGCGAGTCCTGACAGAGCGAATACCCGCCGAACCGGCGCGAATTCATCCCATATGTCGATTAACTCCATTCGGGCAGGTCATCTCGGAGAAATCCAACGACCACACCCGGTCCGCCGGCGAACGCGAAGCCCATCACCGAGACCCCCTTGTCTGTGATCCAGTCCACATATACGATCCGCGTGTTTCCTATAGGAACATGGAGGTGACCTGTTGGAAACGCGCACCTTCCCGGCACGGCCCCTGCGCGACCTCGCCACGACCTCACTCGCGAGCACCGGTGTCCCCGAGCCCGACGCCCGCCTCACCGCCGACTCCCTCGTCCAGGCCGACCAACGCGGCATCGGCTCCCACGGACTCCTGCGCCTGCCCCTGTACGTCAGCGCGCTGCGCGCGGGCGGCATCAACCCCCGTCCCACCCTCACCTGGGTCCGACGCCACGGCGCCGTGGCCGTCCTCGACGCCGACGCGGCCCTGGGCCAGATCGCCCTGGACCGCGCCCTCGAACACGTCGTCGCACAGGCGCGCCACCACGGGGTGGCCGCCGTGGCGGTACAGAACAGCACCCACTACGGCGCCGGCGCCTACTGGACCGATCGGCTCGCCGACCACGGCCTGATCGGCATCGTGACCTCGACGACGGGACCCGCCGTCGCCCCGCACGGGGGTGCCACCCCGCTCCTCGGCACCAACCCCCTCACCATCGCCGTCCCCACCGCCGACGACGCTCCGCTCACCGCGGACATGGCCACCAGCGCCGGCGCCTACGGCAAGGTCGTCGCGGCGGCCAACGAGGGTCGTCCCCTCCCCGAGGGGTGGGCGGTCGACGCCCGGGGCCGGCCCACGACCGATGCCGAGGAGGCCCTGTCCGGAGCCCTCCTGCCGTTCGGCGGGGCCAAGGGATCCGGCCTCTCGGTCCTGCTCGAAGCCCTGGCCGCCTCCCTCACCACCGCCGCGTTCGCGCACCGGACCGAGGACATCTGGGCGGACCGCGGCGCACGGATGAACACCGGACACCTGCTCCTGGCCCTGGACACCGACGCCTTCACCGGTCGGGCCCACACCGAACGGAAGGTCTCCGACCTGCGCGACCGCGTGCGCGCCTGCGGCGCCACCGGAACCCACGTCCACGCCCCGGGCGACCCCGAACGCCGCGCGGCCGCCACGGCCGCCCGCGAGGGTGTGCCGTTGAGCCCCGCGACCGTGGACCTGCTCGACGCGCTCGCCACCGAACTCGGACTCACCGCCCCTTCCGACCTGCCGTGGACCGACGGGGGGACGGACACACCCGGGGGAGGGGCGACGTGACACGGCACGGCCCTCGGCGCCGCGTCCTGTTCCGGGCGTGCACGGGCCTCACCCTGGTCCTGTCCCTCACCGCCTGTGTCGGCGGGCGCGTCGACACCGACGTCCGGTCCGACGAGGTGTTCGGCCCCGACGACACCCTCTTCCAGTTCGCCCACGTCTACGACGCCCAACACCCCGTCGAGACCTGCGGGGTCCCCACGATCCAGGAGTCCCTGAGCGGCAGCGGCGTCAACATCGAGAGCTACCCCGCCGCCCAGTTGGGCAGTGAGGCCGAGACCCTGGAGCAGATCGCGCTCGGCGGCCTCGACCTCGCCGTGGCCGGGCCGTCCTTCCTGGGGGTCTGGCACGAGCCCGCGGCCCTCCTGGACAGCGCCTACCTGCTGGAGGACGTCGACCACTTCCTGGCGGCGGTGGAGAGCCCCGAGGTCACCGACATCCACCAGGGCATGTACGAGGAGACCGGGATCCGGGAACTGTCCACCTGGTACTACGGCACCCGGCACCTGACCTCCGACGCGGCCGTACGGACCCCGGAGGACCTCGACGGGCTCAAGGTCCGCACCCCCGACGCCCCCCTGTACCTGACCAACATCGCCGCCATGGGCGGAACCGCGACCCCCATGGCCCTCGACGAGCTCTACATGGCGCTGCAACAGGGCACCCTCGACGCCCAGGAGAACCCGGTACCGACCATCGAGTCGTCCAAGCTGCACGAGGTGCAGCGGTACGTCAACCTCACCGGTCACATCGTGCAGGCGGTCCACGTCGTCACCCACGACGGCGTGTACGCCACCCTCGACGACGACCAACGGGTCCGTTTCGACGCGGCGATGGAACACGGTGCCGACGCCGTGCGCGCGTGCATCGTGGAACAGGAGACCGAGGCGCTGGAACGCTGGGAACAGGACGGGAGCATCACCGTCAACCGCGACGTCGACCGGGAGGCCTTCGCCGACCGGGTCCGCGAGCGCCTGCCCGACCAGGTGCCCTGGGGCGAGCTCTACCTCACCATCCAGGAGGGGACGTGACCGACGCGAGCGCCCCAGGCGCCCCCGACCCCCTGGAGGAACGCGGCCGGATCCGACGCACGGTGGTCGCGGTCGAACGCTCGGTCCTGGTCACGGTGCTCCTGGCCACCTTCGGTCTGCTCGTCCTCCAGGTCCTCACCCGATACGTGTTCGCGGCGCCGCTGTCCTGGACCGAGGAGCTGGCCCGGTTCCTGCTGGTGTGGCTCACCTTCCTCGCCGCGGGCCACCTGGCCGGACGCCGACTGCACATCCGCGTGGACCTGGTGGTCGACCGGCTCGGGTCGCGCGGCGCCCTCGTGGTGGACGTCCTGGCCGGTGTCGTCGTCATCGCCACCTCGGCCGTCATGACCGTGGCGGCCGTCGCGCTGGTCGCCTCCGCGGCCGGCCTGACCGCGCCCGCGTCCGGTGTGCCGATCCCCGTGGTCTACCTGGCCGCCGCGCTCGGGTTCGCCCTGATGTGCGCCCACACCCTGGTGCACCTGGTCCGTCGCCCGGGCCAGAGGGGCGGGCCGGCCCTTCCGGGAACGGAACCGGTCGGAGAGGAGGCCCGGCCATGACCCTGCTGTGGATGACCCTGGGCCTGGTCGTGCTGCTCTTCCTCCGGGTGCCGGTGGCCCTGGCCCTACTGATCCCGTCCCTGGTCTACGTCGTGGTCAACCCCACCGCGTCCCTGACCATCGCCGTCCAGCAGACCGTCTCGGGGGTCAACACCTTCCCCCTGCTCGCCGTCCCGATGTTCATCCTCCTGGGGTGCCTGGCGAACGCCTCGGGGATCACCGATCGCGTCTACGCCACCGCCCTGGCCTTCCTCGGCCGGTTGCGGGGAAGCCTCGGATACGTCAACGTCGCCACCAGCTTCGGGTTCTCGTGGATGAGCGGGGCGGCCATCGCCGACGCCGCCGCCATGGGACGCGTGCAGGTCCCGGCGATGGTCCGGCGCGGCTACCCCGTCGGGTTCAGCATCGGCATCACCGGGGCCTCCTCCCTCATCGCCCCCCTGATCCCGCCGAGCATCCCCGCGATCATCTACGCCGTCACCGCCGGGGTCTCGGTCGGGGCGCTCTTCGTCGCCGGGATCGTCCCGGCCCTGCTGTTGGTGACGGCGCTGTGCGTCATGGTCTGGTGGAAGATGCGCAAGCAGGACCACCTGCGCGAGGAGCGATCCTCCTGGGCACACCGGATGCGCACCCTGTGGTGGTCCCTGCCCGCCCTGGGCGCCGCGGTGGTCATCCTGGGCAGCATCCTCACCGGCGCGGCCACCCCGACCGAGGCGGCGGCCATCGGCGTGCTGTACCTGTTCCTGCTCTGCGCGGTCTACGGGAAGATCAACCGAGGCACCCTGCGCACCGTCCTGGTCCAGACGGTGGAGACGGCCGGTTCGGTCCTGATCATCGTCGCCGCGGCGGCCCTGTTCGGCTGGGTGCTGGCCCGCGAACGGGCGCCACAGGCGGCCGCGGACCTCATCCTCGGTCTGACCGACCGTCCCGTGGTGTTCCTGCTGCTGGTGTGCGTCCTGTTGTTCGTGGTGGGCGCGCTCCTGGAACCCACCGCCGCGATCCTCATCGTGGTCCCCGTCCTGGCCCCCGCCGCCGAGATCTACGGCATCGACCCCGTCCACTTCGCCGTGGTCGTCATCCTCAACCTCATCATCGGGCTGCTCACGCCCCCGGTGGGGCTGGTCCTGTTCGTCCTGTCGAGTGTCACCGAACGCCCCGTCACCCAGGTGATCACGGGGGTCCTTCCCTTCTTCCTGCCGATGGCCGTCGTGCTCGTGCTGGTCACCTTCTTCCCGGTGTTCAGCACCTGGCTCCCCGGCCTGCTCGGCTTCGGCTGAACCACCTCCGCCCACCCGGGCGCGCCGTCCGGGCGGGCCCCGACCCCAGAACCGACCTGGAGGCACCTTGTCGCACATCACCTCCGTCGACGTGCGGGACATCCGTTTCCCGACGTCCCTGCACCTGGACGGCTCGGACGCCGTCAACGTCGACCCCGACTACTCCGCCGCCTACGTCACCCTCCACACCAGCGACGGCGAAGAGGGCACCGGACTGGTCTTCACCTGTGGTCGCGGCAACGAAGTGGTCGTCGCCGCCCTGCGCAGCTACGGCGCGCTCCTGGTCGGCCGCCCCACCGACGCGCTGCTGTACGACCTGGGGGAGGCGTCCCGTCGCCTGGTCCACGACTCCCAACTGCGCTGGCTCGGCCCCGAGAAGGGCGTGTCCCACATGGCCTGCGGTGGACTCGTCAACGCCCTGTGGGACCTGCGGGCCCGCCGTGAGGGCCTGCCCCTGTGGCTGCTGCTCTCCCGCATGGGCGTGGACGAACTCGTCGACGTCGTGGACTACACCCACATCCGTGACGCCCTGAGCCCGGACCAGGCGCGGGACATCCTCGTCGAGGGCCGCCGCGGGAGCGAGGAGCGCATCGACCACCTCCACAGGGAGGGCTATCCCGCCTACACCACCAGCCCGGGATGGCTGGGCTACGACGACGCCAAACTCGTCCGCCTGAGCAGGCAGGCGGTGGCCGACGGCTTCACACTGATCAAGCTCAAGGTCGGCGGCGCCCCGGAGGAGGACCGGCGGCGCCTACGCCTGGCCCGGGAGGCGGTGGGACCGGACGTGCGCATCGCCATCGACGCCAACCAACGCTGGGAGGTCTCCGAGGCGGTGGAACGCGTGAACCTGCTCGCCGAGTTCTCCCCCTGGTGGATCGAGGAACCGACGAGCACCGACGACATCCTCGGGCACGCGAGCATCCGTGCGGGCATCGCCCCGGTCCGGGTCGCCACCGGTGAGGCCGTGGCCAACCGCATCGTCTTCAAACAGCTGCTCCAGGCCGGGGCGATCGACGTCATGCAGATCGACTCCACCCGGGTGGCGGGTGTGAACGAGAACCTCGCCAACCTGCTCCTGGCGGCCCGCTTCGAGGTGCCGGTGTGCCCCCACGCCGGCGGGGTCGGACTGTGCGAACTCGTCCAGCACTTCTCGTTCTTCGACCACGCCGCGATCAGCGGACGCATCGAGGACCGGGCCATCGAGTACGTCGACCACCTGCACGAGCACTTCACCGCACCCGTGAGGGTGGAGTCCGGACGCTACCTGGCCCCCACCGAGCCCGGGAACGGCGCCCGGATGAAGGAGGACTCCCTGACCGCGTGGGAGTACCCCGACGGTGCCGGATGGCGCGGGCTCGCGACCGCGGAGGCCCGGCGATGAGCGCGCGCCACGACGTCCTGCCGACCGACGGGACCTCGGCGACCCTGGTCGGTCGTGTGTGGGACCCCGAGACCGGGGGTCCCCGCCCGGTCGTGGTGCGCGGTGACCTCGTCCATGACCTCTTCCCCCTCGCCCCGACCGTGTCCGCCCTGTTGGAGGACGAGGAGGCGCACCGGCGGATCGCCGCGACGCGCACGCCCGCCCGGTGGCGGTTGAGCGACCTGCTCGACGCGCCCGACGACGGTCGCCGGGACCGACCCCGACTGTTGGCCCCGGTCGACCTCCAGGTGGTCAAGGCGTGCGGGGTGACCTTCGTCGACAGCATGGTGGAGCGTGTCATCGAGGAACGGTGCGAGGGGGACCCCTCCCGGGCCCGGGCGGTGCGCGAGGCCCTGACCGACGCCCTCGGGCGGACCCTCGACGACCTCGAACCGGGGTCGGCGGAGGCCGCGCGGGTCAAGAAGGTCCTGGTGGAGCGGGGACTGTGGTCCCAGTACCTGGAAGTGGGGCTCGGCCCCCACCCGGAGGTCTTCACCAAGGCACCGGTGCTCTCCTCGGTGGGACCCGGCTCCACCGTGGGCACCCCGTCCTTCTCGAGCTGGAACAACCCCGAACCGGAACTCGTGCTCGTCGTCGACTCACGGGGACGACCACGCGGGTGCACCCTCGGCAACGACGTCAACCTCCGCGACGTCGAGGGACGCAGCGCCCTGCTCCTGGGGATGGCCAAGGACAACAACGCCTCCAGCGCCCTCGGCCCCTTCGTCCGGGTCTTCGACGACACCTTCACCCTCGACTCCGTCCGGACGGAGCGGATCACCCTGCGCATCGACGGTGCCGAGGACGGCTTCGCCCTGGAGGGGGAGAACAACCTCGGACGGCTGAGCCGCCCCTTCGAACGGCTCGTGGCGGCGGCCCACGGACCCCACCACCAGTACCCCGACGGGTTCGTCCTCTACACGGGCACCCTGTTCTCACCCACCCTCGACCGGGACGCACCGGGGGCCGGCTTCACCCACAAGCAGGGCGACCGTGTGTCGATCAGCAGCCCCCGGCTGGGCACCCTCACCAACACCGTCGGCCGGGCGGAGGAGTTGCCCCCCTGGGACTTCGGGATCGGCGCGCTCAGCTCCTACCTGATCTCCCAGGGGCCGGGAGGTCGCGGGCACCACGGATAGGATCGCTGCGGGTCCGCGCGCGAGCGGGCCCGCAGTCCACCGCTCGGACGAGGATGAGGAACACGATGCCGTCGGAGGAGGGGACCCCGCGCAGCAGGGGGTCCACGGAGGACGTCTACGAACGGCTCCGCTCACAGATCCTGGAGAATCGCATCGCCCCCGGCGAACGGGTCAACATCGACGCCCTGGCGCGGGAACTCGGGGTCTCCCAGACCCCGGTGCGCGAGGCGATCCGTCAGCTGGAGGGGGACCGGCTGGTCGTGCGCACCACCGGCAGGGGTTATCGGACCACCCCTCTGCTGGACCCGCGACAGCTGCGCGAACTGTTCGAGTTCCGCATCCTGGTGGACGTGTGGGCGGCCCGGTCGGCGGCGGTCAACCGACTGACCAACCCGGGCCCCGACATCCACGAGGAGATCACCGGGTTCGCGACCGCGGTCGAGGAGCACCAGGACATCCGCCGCCACCTGGTCGCCCACGACGTCCGCTTCCACGGGCTCATCCTGTCCGCGCTCGACAATCGGGTGGTCCAGGAGGCCTACGAGCAGACCCACAGCCACCTGCACACCTTCCGGCTCTACCCCGCCGACGCCGACGGCCGGATCACCCTCGACGAGCACCGCCGGATCTGGGCGGCCATCGACGCCTGCGACCCCGACGCCGCCGAGACCGCGATGCGCGATCACCTCACCCGCGCCTTCCGGCGTTTCGCACGGGCCTTCGACGCACCCACCGGTGACCTGCGCGTTCCCGCGGTCCGCCGCATGTACGCCGACCAGGAGCCTCCCCCGGCCTAGACCACACCGATCCGCGTCGTGTCACCCGGCGCGCCACGCCAGGATCGCCATGACCACCGCGACGACGAGCAGGATCAGGGTCGCCGGACCGAACGCCATGATGCCCAGGCCCAGACCGATGTTGGCTCCGATGATCGGTGCGGTGGCGATCACCCACAGCACCCCGGCCATCATCGGGATCGGCACCAGCGCCAGCAGGGCCAGCGCCCAGCGGGTGCCCAACCGTCCGGCCCGCCACGCCCGGATCAACAGGATCGCCGTCACCACGGTGACGACGAGGGCGCCCACCCCGAGGGTGTTCTCCGCCCAGGCCGGAAGAGTGAACGAGTGGATCACGTCATCGGCCTCGGACAGGGGGAAGCCCTGCTCGGCGGCCACCTTCTCCGGCCGGGTGTAGGTCAGCCACCAGGCCGAGATCCCCGATCCGACCAGCAGGGCGGCCGACTGCAGGAGCTGGGCGGGGCCGGGACGGTGGGAGGTGCGTGTCGTGGTCGCGTTCATCTCTCCATGGTGCCCCCGAACGGTCTCCGCGTCCTGAGTGCGTGTACTCAGGGCCCGCCCGCGCGCCCGTGCTCTCCGCGGGGGCACCCCCCCGACCGCGGTCCCCGGTGGCTTGCGAGACGCCTGATCGCGACGTCCCGTGCGGTGGCGCTCTCGTACCTCCGCCGTGTGCCGCGCGTGTCGACGCCTGCGGGTGCACGTGGACGGAGGGGTGGGACGCCGTGCGGGGGTAGGGCGGCCGGCACGGTCGCCGCCACGACGGCCTCCGCCGCCTTCCTCGGGTGCGCGCCCTCTGCCCTTTCGTGGGCCTGACGCAGGGACACCGATTCTCACGGCGAGAGAGGGCGAGCCCAGGGAAGGATCGGTGGGGCGCGATCTCGTGGAACGGCCGGCGAAGTCGAGATCACTTCTTTCCGGGCTCAGGAGAGGTTCTGCCGAGAGGCCGAACCGGAGCGACAGGTTCCTTCTCGGGTGGGGTCCGGTCATGACTCTCGGTTCGCTTTCCTGATCTTCCTTGGCTTTGTCCACTCCGGACGGATCGCCCGTTCGGTCTTCTGTATCGTGGCGCTTCTGGTCCTTTGCGTGCTCGCCGTCCTGTCTGAGGTGCTGCTCTTCGCTCGCCCGCGGAAAAAAGGGAAGCTTCCGGATCGACGCGTTCTCACGAGGAGATACCGCATGAGCGGGGGAGAAGATGGGTTCATCGAAAGAGTGGCGCGAAGCAGATACCTACTCCCCTTCGGGTTCCCGAACGGTTTTCCCGAGAGTCCGACCTCGCGCGAATGGCGGAGGTTGATCATATCCAACGCGATCACGTCGGTCGGGTTGCTCTCGATCTCCGTGTTCGGCGTGGTCCAGGGTTCACTCGCGTGGGTGGGTTTATGGCTGGGTGTGGGTGCGCTGTTCTTCCTGATCGCATGCGTGCCGAAAATGATTCTGTGGCGACGCCGGGGGAGCCGTGATTGAGACATCGGCTTCACGGTGCAGGGGCACAGGGTTCATCAGCCGGGGCCTTCACGAGAACGACGAGGCGACGATTCCCACTGTGCCCGGGAAAGCCGCCTCGCACATCGATGGGGAGAGCATGCGCACACCCATGCCCGGATGGCCCCGAACGGCGTGGACCGGCCGCCAGGGGTGCGGCGTGGACGGTGCCGCAATGGGAGCCAGCGCGGTGATCGAACCCGGGTTCGTCCTCCACCGGCGGCCGCCACATGATCCTGGGGGCGCATTCGAGTCCTGGGTGCCTCGACAGCGATCGGGGCATGAAGAACCGCCGGCGAGCTCCCGATCGGCAGGCCCCGACCAGGCACGGGGTCCGGGGATGGAGAAGGTCGCGTGCGGATGGTGGACAAACCTCTGGCCGAAGGTGCGAACCCGGACCTTCCCGTGCTCGGCAGTCCGCGCATCGTGATGTGGTGCCCGAGCTTCGGGCGCGAGGTCGGTGCTCACCGTGGGTGGACGAAATGACGCGAGGATGTGGTGATGCTCGAAGAGGTCGTCAAGGACGGCGTGATCGCGCTGGTACGTGTCATGGCCACGGACACCTGGCCCGCCGCTCGCAAGGACATCGTCCGGCTGTTCCTCCGCAAGGGCGAGAACGAACAGAAAACCGTCGCCGAGCGTCTGGACCACGACGCGGCCAAGATCGCAGACAGTTCGGCGGACGCGTCGGCCCGGGTGCGCGATGGACTGGTCGCCCAGTGGCAGGTTCGACTCCAGAATCTGGTGGAGCTGCATCCCGGCCTCGCGAACGAACTCCGGGCCCTGGAACGGGACATCCGGGAGCGCCTGCCCCACGAACCAGCGACGTCGACTCAGAACAACTTCGCCCGGGACGGCGGTCAGGTCTTCGGCGCACAGAACGGCAACGTCATCGTGAACCAGCTGCCACCGGTGCTTCCCACGCCGAATCGGAGCCGACCGGCCTGTTCGGGGGCGGGTGCGGATGGCTGATCGCGGCCACGGCGCCCGGACGGACCATGCGTTCCATCCGCAACAGATCGTCCGCGCCGAGAACGGTGGGTACGCCTGTGGGGTCGTCGGCGCCGACCTGCACGTGTTCACCAACGGTGGACCCGTGTACCTGCTCCACGAACACCGACTCGTCTCGGCCGCGCCCGAGGAGGGGACCGCCCCCGACCCAGCCGCATGCTCGACGCGCGGTCCAAGGTCGTGGCCTTCACCGGGCGCGAGGACGAACTCGCCTCCGTGGAGGGGGAGGGGCTGTCCTACGACGATTCCGACCAGGTCGGGAGCATGGTCGCGCGGGGCGAGTAATCCCACGTCCACAGCCCCACCGGCCGGCTGTTGCGCGCTGATGGCGGCGAGGGTGAGCTGTGCCTGCGAGTCCGATCCACCACGCCATCGATCAGACTCAGGTATGCGGGACCACCGGCTTGCAGGGGGCCGGATCGACCGCCAGGTGTCCCACGCTGCGCTGGTCACGACCAGAGTCGCCTCGAAGGGTGAGCCCACGTATGAGTTCGCAGTCCCGTGCTGAGAGACTCGACTGTGGGTGCAGTGTGCGATGCGAGCCCGCGTATGGGTGCCTCCGGTGATCCTCGGGGCGAATCGCTTGGATGCTGGGAAGTTGAGTCAAAATGACGAGTGGGAACTCGGCGAAGCCTTCTGGTTGGAAGCCGATCGAGGTCGATTTCTATCGCGTGGACGAGTATGTCTGTGGTGCGATAGCGAAAAGCAGTAGAGCCGTTTCCAGGCTTCTCAATGTTGCAGACTCGGCGGTTTATGGAGAGAATCCTTCGATTCGTGATGCGGCATGGCTCTCTTACCTCAGATTTGCGGTCTCGATATTCATGGGGTTCGTTGTTCTTATCGTCATTGGACTTGTCGGATCATTGCTCCGGGATTCCAGTGAAACTGTAGCGCTCTTTCTCGTGGGTGCGGCGTTCTTCTTTTCTGTGCTCCGGGGCCAGTTGGCCTTGGCCGCAGGTCTTGACCTGCTGCTCCTGCTCGTCCAGGAGAAGCTCTCGAGAAAGGAAGGCCGTGTTGCTTTTCTCGATCTGTACCGCAGGATGATGTGGATCTATCCATTTATGGCGGCCGTTCTGGTGGTTTGGCTTTATGTCAACGGCTCCTTGGCGGCTGCTGCAGGACTCTGAAGGCCATCCACATCGCTCGTGACCTGCTGGTACAGGTGGAGGCGCTGGCGTTTAAGGACCCCCTTCCGTTGTTCGGTGAAGGACGCGTGAGCCGGAAGGCCGTGCAGCCTGGGTTTGATCCGGACATGGTTTCTGTCGCGGTTGTGGGTGGACAACCGGTGTCAGGGGTGTTGGTCATGTCCGGGCCGGGTTCGTCTCGCGAGCAGCTACTCGAGAGGGACGTTGTCAGGCTCCGAGGGTCGGTGGGGCAGACCCTCCCCGGGCGTGTGGACGCCGCGCCGGTGGTTCGAGTGGGGACGGGCTACCCACATGCGGCTACGGTCCTGGACTCGTATCGGTTACGCCGAGTGTGTTCACCGTTGCACCCTCGTTCGGGCGAAGTCGCGCTGGAGGAACCGATTCCCGTCCTGCCTCGAGAGGTCTCCGGTCTCGATGGGCTTGCGCCACAGAATCGACGTAGGTCGAGAGTGCACGGCCTCTGCGCTCAAGGTCGTGCTGGGCATCGCTCGCATTCTCGGTTGCTGTGACCACTGGGCGAGCACGCCGAAGACCTGTGAGATGAGCTCTCATCGATGTATGAAGTCATCGAATGAAACGCAAGATCGAGATTTCGACTGTCTTTCTTGACTCCGCATCGTGGTGGCTTTCCGGAGAACCCCACGAAGCGGGACCGTTTGCGTCAGATCGTCGCCG
Source organism: Nocardiopsis sp. MG754419 (assembly GCF_018207095.1). Taxonomy (GTDB): domain Bacteria; phylum Actinomycetota; class Actinomycetes; order Streptosporangiales; family Streptosporangiaceae; genus Nocardiopsis. The sequence continues at coordinate 41,985 of NZ_QOCZ01000030.1, forward strand.
GCATCCACGTGTCCGATATACCCGCCCTGAACCATCAACGTGACCTGTTCCAGGAACGGTCCCTGCGCAGCTCGACGGCCGACACGCGTGCGGACGCGGGCGAGCCCGTCACGCCGGCCCGAGCGCGCACACGAGGAACCGATCTTCCGCACTTCGGCGGTGGAGTTCTTCGCCACCTAAGAACCGGGCCATCAGGTAGGATCTGGCCGCCGTCGGTCCGTCGCCTCGGGTCCCTCGCGACCGGAACGGGCCTTGAGACGTGCGGCGTGGGCCGCCGCCTGGGAGCGTCTGCGCATGTCCAGTTTGGACAACACGCTGGAGACGTGGTTCTTCACCGTCTTCTCGGCCAGAAAGATCCGCTCACCGATCTGCCGGTTGGTCAGGCCCTCACCGATCAGCTCCAGGACACGGCGCTCCTTGGCGGTGAACCCGCGGAGAGGGTCGTCGGACTCGGTACCCGCGCGTAAGCGCCGTAGGAGCACAGTGGTGCTGTGCGGGTCGAGCAGGGACTCTCCCGAGGCGACCGTGCGGATCGCGCCGACCAGGTCCGCACCGCGGATCTGCTTGAGCACATAACCCGACGCCCCGGCCATGATCGCGTCGTGGAGCGCCTCGTCGTCGGAGTAGGAGGTCAGGATCAGGCACGCCAGCCCCGGGACGCGGTCGCGCAACTCCCGACAGACCTCCACACCGCTGCCGTCGGGCAGGCGCACATCCAGGACGGCCACGTCCGGACGTGCCGCCGGTACGCGCCGGAGAGCCTCGGACGCCGTGGCCGCCTCGCCGACCACTGAGAGGTCGTCCTCCTGCTCGATCAGGGCCGTGATGCCCATGCGCACCACGTCGTGGTCGTCCAACAGAAAGACACGAATGACGCCCTCGGTCTCCGACATCGTCGGTCCTTTCCCCACCGAAGAGAGCCCGGTCCCCATCGAAGAATGCGCGGCGCCGTGACGCCCGGGCGGCGTCCGCGCGGGGGCCGTGCGCCGTTGTGCGTCCCCTGTGACCACCTGCCGTGACGGCCCCGAGGTGCCTGTGCCCCTGCGGATGTCCCCGGCCCCTTCACAGAAGGCTCCGACCGCGTACCTTGCGACCGGTGACCCGTTGCGGGATCACCCGGACGTAGAGGTCGTGCTCGCCCTGAGCCCAGGGCCGGACGGGAGCTCGCTCCCGGAGGACGGCCACCTCGTCCTCGTCCGTGACGGGGTCGGCCCGGCCCATGACGAGCACACTCCAACCCTCACTGGTCGCACCGTCGACCCGGTCCACTTCGAAGGCGGCGTCGTGCGGCAGGTGGCGGGCGATCAGCCCCTGACCGCCTGTGCGGAAGACGAGGGTGCCGTCGTGCACCCGGTAGTTCACGGGGAGGATGGTCGGAACGGTCGCCTCTGCCAACACCAGACCGATCCTTCCCACGCCGCCCGGGCTCATCAGCTCCAGGCACTTTCTCCGTGACAGCGCGGTGGTCTCCGGTACGGGAGTGATCGTCGTCGCCGCTCCGGGCGGTGCATCGGTGTTGACCCCGAGCAGGTGGTCCTCGGTGGTGTTCAAGGCCATCGCGAGACGGTACAGCGCCTGTCGGGTCAGTTTGGGGGCGTGTTCTTCCAGGTAGGCCACGTATCCGGGGTCCATGTCGGCGAGCTTGGCGACATCCTCTCGGGACAACCCGAGCTCCGCCCGTCGTGCCGCGGCCCTGCGGCTGAAATCGCCGCCCGCGGTGCCCACACCCGCTTCTCTCCTCATGGCGTGCCTTCCCCTCTGCGCCGGACGAGGCCCTGCCCTGGCATCTCTCACGCGAAGCCTTACCGGTCCGTGCGTGCTCGGACACGGGCCCTTGGGCCCGGCCGCCGGGACGAAAGGCCCCGGGGAGGGAGGCATTCGACGTCGGACGTTGGACGACCGAGGTCGAGTGCGGCGCGTGTGCCGCGTTCCTGGTAGCGGACGGGGGAGAGCCGTGCCCACCGGAGCGCTCTGGTCGAGTGCCCCCAAAGGTGGACAAAGTGACCCCTTCGACCCTGGGCCGATGATCCTTTTCCCCTGATCGGGGAATGATGGAGGGGGAAGTCGCGGGTGATCGAAGGGCGCTCTTTCGGGAGGTTCAGGGACGCGCGGGCGACGCCGGTCCCGGATCGCTCCGGGAAAGGAGAACGCGATGTACACCGTGCACGACGTCATGACGACCGAGGTCGTCTCGGTCGGAAGGGACAGCTCATACCGGCTGATCGCCGAGATCCTGCTCGCCCGGCACGTGAGCGCACTGCCCGTGACCGACGGCGAGGGCCGCGTCATCGGTCTGGTGTCCGAGGAGGACCTGCTCCACAAGGAGGAGTTCTCTGGCGGGGAGTACGGCCCGCCCATGCGTGCGCGCCTCCGCGCCCGCCTGGGTTCGGGAGGAACCGCGAGGGACAAGGCCGCCGCGAGGAACGCGGGGGAGTTGATGACGAGCCCCGCCATCACCATCGCGCCGGACGCGAGTGTGGCGCGCGCGGCTCGATTGATGGAGCGCCACGGGGTCAAGCGGTTGCCGGTGGTCGATGGGGACGGGCGACTCACGGGTGTCGTGAGCAGGCGTGACCTGCTCATGGTCTTCCTCCGCGAGGACGAGGACATCGCCGCGGAGGCTCGGGACGAGATCACCGAGGCCCTGCGCCCCGTGCGTGTCCATGGGCCCACGGTCGCGGTCGAGGACGGGGTCGTGTCGCTGTCGGGGGTGGTGGAGCGCCGAAGCGAGGCCCAGGTGCTGGTCCAGCGGCTCAGGCGTGTGGAAGGGGTGGTGGCGGTCGATTCCGCACTGCGTTGGCGGGTCGACGACGTCGTCCCCGAGTACGTGCGCTGGAGCGCGGTCGATCGCTGACAGCGCCGGTCCGGCCGGGGCTCGGCTCGACCCCCGCGCCCTGAACGGCATGGTGTCTTGATCGGCGCAGGCGAACGCGCCCGTCGGGTGCACTGTCCGGTGCCTCCCCGACCCCGCCACTCTCTGCGGGAGATCGAGTCGTCGATCACGGTATGAACGACTCCCGGCCGCCGCCTATGTGGTCCGGCGGCCGGGACCGACCACGGCGCGATCACGACCGTGGTCGGCGTCGTCGTCGGCGGATCCGCACCCACACACCTTTTTCACCGAGGCGTCGTCCGTCTCCTGCGCCGCACGAGGTCACCCTGGACGCGCAGCTGCCGAGCGGGCGCGCTCACACGCGGGCGCGGTCGACACCGGCCTGTCCACGCGGATCGAGCACCGTGACGGCCGTGGGCGATCGCCCGCCCTGACCGGCCGCGGCTCGCCTTCCCCGGCCTGGGCCCGGCCCGCACCGGAGGACCGGTCACCTCCGTCGGACCCGCACCGGAGGACCGGTCACCTCCGTCGGACCCGTACCAGGATCTCGGGGCACCCTCGTGAGGCGGGTGCGGGCGCCCTCGGCGCCTCCCGCGCCCTCAAGGCGACCCCACTTTGTTGAGGCAAGGCTGGCCTAGGTTAGGGTCACCTTCGCCGAGGCCTGGAGTCGACCGGGTCCCGTGAACACGACCTTCGGTAGGAGACCCTTCGGATGGACGCCATGCCCCCACGGTTCAAGACCGCTCTCATCACCGTCCCGGTACTCGCACTGCTGGCCACCGCATGTGGCGGCGACGGCGACAACGCCGCGGGATCAGGTGCCGCCGAAGAGAGCGGCGGTGTGGTCATCTACTCCGGTCGCGACCAGGAACTGATCGACCCGCTCATCGAGATGATGCGCGAGTCCACCGGCCTGGACATCGACGTCCGGTACGGCGACAGCGCCCAGATGGCCAACCAGATCGCCACCGAGGGCGAGAACACCAACGCCGACGTCTTCCTCTCCCAGGACGCGGGCGCCCTCGGACTCCTGGTCCAGGAGGGGCTGCTCGCCGAGCTGCCCGCCGACCTCACCGACCGGGTTCCCGCCGAGTACCAGGACACCGAAGGGAACTGGGTCGGTGTCTCGGGCCGCTCCCGGGTCATCGCCTACGCCCCCGACAACGTCGACGAGGCCCCGGACAGCGTCCTGGACCTGACCGACTCCGAGTGGCAGGGCCGGGTCGGTATCGCCCCCACCAACGCCGGCTTCCAGGCCTTCGTCACGGGTCTGCGGGTCATCGAGGGCGAGGACACCGCGCGGCAGTGGCTGGAGGACCTGGTCGCCAACGACGTCCAGACCTTCGAGAACAACCGCTCCATGCTCGACGGCCTGGAGACGGGCGAGATCGACATCAGCCTGAACAACCACTACTACTGGTACGAGCGGGTCAAGGAGGGCGGCGCCGACTCCGTCACCTCCGAACTGCACTACCTGCCCGCCGGTGACGCCGGTGGCCTGGTGAACGTCGCCGGTGCGGGCATCACCGCCACCGCTGCCGACTCCGAGGGCGCCGAGGCCGTTCTGGAGTACCTCCTCGGCGAGGAGGCCCAGACCTACTTCACCGAGGAGACCTCCGAGTACCCGCTGGTGGACGGGGTCGCTCTGGGGGAGGGGCTGCCCGAGATCGACAGCCTCGAGCAGCCCGACATCGACCTCAGCGACCTGCACTCCCTGGACGAGACCGTCGAGATCCTGCGTGAGGTGGGGCTCGAGTGATCGACGTCCGTCACGGACGGGCCCAGCCGGAGCCCTCCCCCCGCAGGGGAGGCTCCGGCCTTCGCGTGTTCACCGCCCTGCCCTCCGCACTGCCGCTCTACCTGCTCGCCGGAGCCACCGCGGCCCTGGCGCTGCTTCCCTTGGTCTACATCCTCTTCCAGGCGTTCGCGGAGGGCCCGGGCATCCTGGTCGAGGTACTCTCGCGCGGCCGGACCCTCGAACTGTTGGCCAACAGCCTGCTGCTCACCGGGACCGTGACCGTGGGCTGTCTGGTCCTGGGTGTGGGCCTGGCCCTGTTGGTGGCCCGGGTCCGTCTCCCCGGGGGACGTTGGTGGGCCCTGGTGGCCACGCTTCCGTTGGCCATCCCCAGTTACGTCGCCGCCATGGTGTGGATGGAGGCGATGCCACAGATCCAGGGGTTCGTCGGCGCCGTCCTGGTCCTCACCCTTGCCTGCTACCCCTACGTCTTCCTGCCGGTGGTCGCCGCCCTGCGCATGGCCGACCGCGACCAAGAGGAGGTGGCGCGGGCCCTCGGGCTCGGCCCGCTCCGGGTTCTGTGGCCGGTGACGCTCCGCCACATCCAACCCTCGGCGGCGGCCGGATCCCTCCTCGTCGCCCTGTACGTGCTCTCCGACTTCGGGTCCGTCGCGACCCTGCGCTACGACACCATCACCCGGGCCATCTACAACGACTACTCCAACCGGTTCGACCTGGCCGGTGCCGCCTCCCTGAGCGTGCTCCTGGTCGCCATCACGCTCGTGGTGCTGTGGGCCGAGGCCAGGGCCCGCGGCCGCGCCCGGTTCAGCCGGCTGGGAGCGGGCGCGACCCGCACCCGCCGACCGTGGGATCCGGGTGCGGGTCTGTCCGCGGTCCGGGCCGGTCCCGTGCGCGCCCTCACGGTCCTGCCCTTCGTGGTGGTGGCCGGGGCGGCGCTGGTCTTCCCCTTCGTGAGCCTGGTCTATTGGATCGTGCGCGGTTCCTCGGCCGACCCGGACCTGCCGCGGATGGTCGAGACCGCACTGACCACCCTGGGGGTCTCCGCGGGCGGGGCACTCCTGACCCTCCTGTTGGCACTGCCGGTGGGTGTCCTGGCCGCGCGCCGGCGAGGAACGGTACCGCGGCTGTTGGAGGGCGCCACCTGGGCGGGCTACTCGATGCCCGGGGTCGTGGTGGCCATCGCCCTGGTGTACTTCGCCGTCAACCACGCCTTCGAGCTCTACCAGCGACTTCCGCTGATGATCTTCGCCTACGCGTTGCTGTTCCTGCCCGCGGCGGTCGGTTCCATCCGCTCCTCGGTCTCGCAGTCGCCGCCGGTGCTGGAGGAGGTGGGTCGTTCGCTGGGCCACTCGGCCACGGGCGTGTTCGCCAGGGTCACGCTGCCCCTGTCCCTGCCCGGAGTGGCGGCGGGGACCACGCTGGTCTTCCTCAGTTGCATGAAGGAACTCCCGCTGACCCTCATGCTGCACCCCACCGGTATGGAGACCATCGCCATGCGCCTCTGGTCGGCGACCAACGTGGGGCGCTTCGCCGCCGCGGCGCCTTACGCGATGATGCTGATCCTTCTCGCCTCGGTGCCCGCCTTCATCCTCGGCCGCAAGGCCGCCACCGCCGACGAGGTGACCCATGAGCGCCCTTGACATCACCGACGTGGAGAAGTCCTTCGGGCACACGCGGGTTCTGCGCGGGGTCGACCTGCGTGTCGCCGACGGAACCCTGGGCGCCCTGCTGGGCCCCTCCGGATGTGGCAAGACCACCCTGCTGCGCCTGGTCGCCGGTTTCGAACGCGCGGACGCCGGCCGGATCCGGGTGGGCGACCGGACCCTCGCCGACGCTGGGCGCCACCACCTGCGCCCCGAACGCAGGAACGTGGGCATCGTCCCCCAGGAGGGCGCGCTGTTCCCTCACCTGTCCGTCCTGCGCAACGTCGTCTTCGGCCTGCGCGGACGCGCCCGGCTCCAGCGCCGGGCCCGCGCTGAGGAGGTCTTGGACCTGGTGGGGCTGGCCGACCACGCCGCACGCATGCCCCACGAGTTGTCCGGTGGCCAACAGCAGAGGGTCGCCTTGGCCCGTGCCCTGGCCCCCGAGCCAGGCCTCGTGCTGTTGGACGAGCCCTTCAACGCCCTGGACCCCGCGCTCCGGTCGGATCTGCGCGACGAGGTGCGGCGGGTCCTGCGTGCCGCGGGGGTCACCGGGCTCCTGGTGACCCACGATCCCGAGGAGGCGCTGTCGACCGCAGACACCGTCGCGCTGATGCGCGCGGGAGAGATCGTGCAGACCGGTACGCCACGGGAGGTGTACGAGCGTCCCCAGGACGCCGGACTCGCGTCGTACCTGGGGGAGACCGTCACGCTGCCCGGGCGGAAGCGCGAGGGAGCGGTGGAGTGCGCCCTGGGAACGCTGGCCGCCGTCGACCCGGGGGTATCGGAGGGAGGACCGGGGACCGTGCTGGTCAGGCCCGAACGGATCGACCTGGCACCCGCGGCGGCCCACGATGACACGGGCTCGGACACGAGGGGTGCGCAGGTCACCAGAGTGCGCTTCGCCGGGCACGACAGCCTGGTCGAGCTCCTGCTGGAGGGCACGGACATCGTGGTCCGGGCCCGGACCCACATGCACCCGTTCCCACGGGTCGGGGACCGGGTACGCGTGCGGGTGGTCGGACCGGTCATGTTCTATCCCGGCACCGCCTCATCGGCGCCCGTGGTCGACGCTTATCGAGAAAGGGCGCCGCACTAATATCCGCTCTTCGAGCGAGTGAGTCGACGGAACCGGGTCCTCAGCCAGCCGACCCGTACCCTCCCAGCGAAGATCGTGGCCGTCGTGTCCGAGTCGGGCGCGATCGCGTTGCTCTGCTGTAACAGCCGGACCGGTCAAGGGGCCTTGTCATGGTCTCGCCGGGTCTGTCGGTCTGCGACCGGAGGCCCAGGCCCGCCGAATGGCGATCGAGGAGTGTGTTGAAACGCGAAAAAGGAGTATCCACAGACAACGAAGGCTGAGCGCATGCATCGGATGAGAAGTCCGGCGCCCGGGTACCGCCCCGTGTCACTTCGTGTCGTTGTGTCCCGCACCATCCGAATCAGGATGCCGTCCTGTGCCACGTCGTGCCGCCCGCTGACGCCCCGGTCCAAAACTGCGGAGCACAAACGGAGCACACAAGCCGGGGAAGCGTCCGATTGTCGAGGGCGAGGTTATCGGATGATGGCTCTCGTGCACGCGACGCGTGTGCTCTGCCAGTACACAACGGTTTCAGTCATACTGGCTTCTGAGGAGGATGGAAATCCTTGAGTATTGATCCTGATGGAAGCGGCTGGGACCAGTTTGGCGGTCGCGTTGCAGCTGGACCCGGTGTTTCGACCGGGATAGCAGGCAGTGGAGATGTCGGAGTAACTGGCGATAGAGCTGATGGACTCTTCGGCCAAGCAGGTTGCGATGCCGCGTACGGGGCTGGTGGCAACGCCAGTGTCAGCTATGACAGCCTAGGAAACTGGAGCGGCACTGGCGGGGTCACTTATGGCCTCGGTGCTTCGTGCTCTGCCATGGCAGGATGGCAGTTCTAGGAAAAAAGATAGATATTGGAAATCGCTATCGGCGCAATTGTGATCATCCTCGGGGTGCTGGGATTGATCTATCGCAATAAGATTGCTGGTTCGGCTAGAACTATTCATAATCGAGTTTATAAAACTGATAAAGGTTGGCCTCACTTCGCATCTTTTCAAGTCATTATTCCTTCGGTCGGTGCCATAGTCTGCGGTTCAGTTTTTATAGCCATGGGGGCATTCGGCGGATAACACTAGAGGATGACGAGGCGATTAGGTGATCTCGGCGATATTGCTTCGGGTGTCATTTGGGCTGCTCCTGTCCCCAGTCGACTCTTGGTGGATTTCGCCTGGCTCGCCTTTGGCGGCTCCCCTGATGCTGGCGTTATCTGTTCGCTGATCTCCGACCTGTTTTTCTCGGTATGGATCCTCCTCAAGATTGCATTGTGGCGTAGGGCAAAGAATAAAGACACCAAATAAGACCAGGAGAATAATGACCCTCCATCTGCTCCGAGGTGCAGCAGTGAGCCTTTTTCATCTTGAAGGTGCAGGTCACAGGCCCGTACCGGTCTGCCGCACCCCCTCCCAGACAGCAAGAAGCCCCTGGTAGAGGAGTTAACGACCAAGAAAACCCAGCACCAGAAGCTCCGCATGCTGTTCTAACCTGCCGCGCTGCCGTTGTCACGCCGCACCCTCAACCTCACCGCCCGCACCATTCGCGCTCACCGCGCCCGCACCGGGTCCCGATGGCGTCGCCTGGAGTCGGCGCAACAGGCCCTGCTGGTCCTGGTCCACCTGTACAAGGGCGAACCGTTCGCCCAGGTCGCGGCCGGGCTCGACGTCGGAACCACGACCGCTTGGCGGTACGTGCGCGAGACCACGGCCCTGCTCGCCGCCCAGGCCCCACCCTCGGACAAGGACTGCGCCGCACCCGCCGCAAGGGTTGGGCGTACGTGATCGTCGACGGCACTCTCATCACCTGCGACCGCGTCGCGGCCGACCGGCCTTTCTACTCCGGCAAGCACAAGCAACATGGCATGAACATCCAGGTCGTCGCGGCCCCCGACGGCGAACCGCTGTGGACGTCGTGGTCGCTGCCCGGAGCGGTGCGCGACACCAGGGCCGCCCGGGTATGGAAGATCTCCGAGCGCATCGAGGCCGCCGGCCTCATCGGGCTCGGTGACAAGGGCTACGTCGGGCTGGCGGACGTGGTGTTCTGCCCGTTCAAGGGCCGGGGCAAGCCGCAGTGGAAGAAGGACGCCAACTCCGCCGACGCCAAGCTTCGCAGCCCGGGTGAGCGCGCGATCGCCCAGCTCAAGCAGTGGGACATCCTGCGCCGCCTACGCTGCTGCCCACAACGCGCAGGGGAGATCACCCGCGCGGTGCTGGTCCTTCAGCTCCGAGAAGCAGGATAAGAAAGGCTCACTGGAGTCTTTCCTCTTGAGACCGCTCCCCTTGCGCTCGGTCGTGGCCACAACGGCCGCCGCGACTCTGACCCTCGGCCTGCTCTCAGCCCCACCCGCCT
>NZ_QOCZ01000291.1 GCF_018207095.1 Nocardiopsis sp. MG754419
GAAACGCATCAGGGAGCCTTTCGGGAGGAGGGGAGTCGGTACAGCAGTTGGGTGTCGCCGGTCAGCGGGTGGGCCACGACGGTGGCCTCCACACCGAAGACCTCGCGCAGGGTGGCCTCGGTGAGGACCTTCTCGGGTGGTCCGGCGGCCACCAGGGACCCCTCGGACAGCACCCCCACGACGTCGCAGGCCGCGGCGGCCAGGTTGAGGTCGTGCAACACCACCAGGACGGTCACGCCCACCTCGCGCAGCAACGCGAGCAGGTCGAGTTGGTGGCGCACGTCCAGGTGGTTGGTGGGTTCGTCCAGGACCAGCACACGGGGCTCCTGGACCAGCGCGCGGGCGACCAGCACACGTTGACGCTCGCCGCCGGACAGTTCCAGTACGCCCCGCGCGGCCAGGTGGTCGACCTCCATGCGTTCCATGGCCCGGTGGCACAACGCGTGTTCGCGGGCGCTCAGCGGTTGGTTGCCCCGCAGGTGCGGGGCGCGCCCCAGGGCCACCAGCTCCGCCACGGTGAAGTCGAGGTCGCTGCCGCTGTCCTGGGTGAGCGCGGCCACGTGCCGGGCCGCGCCGCGCAACCCCATCGCCGTGAGGTCCTCCTCGCCCAGCAGCACCCGTCCGTCGGAGGGCTTCAGGGCCCGGTAGACACAGCGCAGGGCGGTGGACTTGCCCGAACCGTTGGGGCCGACCAGCCCCACGACCCGCCCGTCGGGCACGTCCAGGCCGAGGGCGTGCAGGATCCGCCGTCCGCCCAGGTCGACCGTGAGGTCGTCGAGTCGCAGATCCATCAGCGTCCTCCGAACAGGTAGCCACGGCGACGCATCAGGGTGAGGAACACCGGTACGCCGATGAGCGCGGTGATGACGCCCAGAGGCAGTTCGCGCGGGGCGACCGCCACCCGGGAGACCAGGTCCACCCAGACCATGAGGACCGCACCCGCCAGCGGGGCGACGGTCAGTACCCGCCGATGGTCGGCCCCGACGAGGATGCGGACGATGTGCGGAACCACCAGTCCGACGAACCCGATGGCGCCACTGACCGCCACCATCGCTCCCGTCATCACGGCGGTGAGGACGAACAGCCATCGGCGCATGCGGTGGGCGTCCACGCCCAGGCTCGCCGCGGTCTCGTCGCCCAGCGCCATGACGTCGAGCGGTCGGGCCAGTCCGCGCAGCGCCACCACCCCGAGCAGTACGGTGGCGGCCACCACCGGCAGAGCGCCCCAGGTGGCGGCGCCGAAACTACCCATGGTCCAGAACAGGACGGTGCTGGTGGCCTCGTTCCCGGGGGCGAGGTAGATGATCACGCTCATGATCGCCTGGAACCCGAAGGACAGCGCCACGCCGGTCAGGACCAGCCGGAGCGGGGTGACGCCCGTGCGACTGTGCGCGATGACGTAGACGAGCAGGGTGGCGGCCAAGGCGCCGACGAACGCTCCGACCGAGACGGCGTAGACGCCCAGCAGGGAGAGCCCGCCGAGGACCCCGACCAGCACGGCCCCCACGGAGGCCCCGGAGGAGACGCCCAGGATGTAGGGGTCGGCCAGAGCGTTGCGGACCATCGCCTGGACCGCCACACCCACGGCGCCCAGCCCCGCGCCGACCACGGCGGCGAGCAGCACGCGCGGGGTGCGGATCTGCCAGATGACCTGGTAGCGGGTGAGTTCGTCGGCGGAGATGGTGCCGCCGGTCAGTGCCGCCCACAGGTAGCGGGCGGTCTCGACCGGGGGCACGACGGCCGAGCCCAGGCCGATGGCCAGGATCGCCGACACGAGCAGGAGTGCCGCCAGGACCAGTGCGGTGGCGGCCGTGCCGGCGGGGGTGGCCAGGCCGCGGCCCCGGTCGGCGGGGGAGGGATCCGGC
>NZ_QOCZ01000292.1 GCF_018207095.1 Nocardiopsis sp. MG754419
GGCCCACTCGGCATCGGTGAGTTCATGACGGCCAGGCACATCGACCACGATGCCAGCGCAGACCCTGCTCCGCTCCCACTTCCAAAAAACAGGCCCTAGTCCACGTCCAGGCCACCGGCCAACACCGCGACCGTGTGCCCGGTGAGCAGGGCCGACCGGTGCGCGGCCCCGTCGATGCCGTAGGCGCCCCCGGAGACCACGGTGAGGCCGCGCTCGGCCAACCCGTAGGCCAACTCGGACGCCACATGCTCACCGTAGGAACTGGCCGCCCGCGCTCCGACGATCCCCACCGAGCGCAGACAGAGGTGGCGTAGGTCCCCGTGACCGCGGACCCAGAGCCCGTAACAGTCCCGGCCGCCGGGGAGGTGGTCCAACCGCCCCGGCCACTCCGGATCACCGGGGGCGACGAACCTGATGCCGACCTCCGCCGAATCCGACAGGAGGGCGTCGGCCTCCACCCTGGCGGCACGTCGCACCCAGACCTCCCACCGGGGAGGCGAGGCGCCCTCCCCACCCGGTGGTCGCTCACCCGCGCGCAGCGTCGCCCACACCCGGGCGGCCCCGTGCTCGGCCAGCAGGTGCGCCAGCCAGAGGTCACCGGGCGCGGCCACCGCGGTGAGGCAGGCACGCGCCCTGGCCTCCTCGTCCCCGTTCACGTCCGCTCCCCTCGTCGCCCACACCCGTGTCACCGGCCCGTCCCCTCGGTGGGGTCGCGCTCGCGGTACCGCGGTCCCGTCTGCGCCGTGTACGCCGTATACGCCGTGTGCGGCCCACGACCCCACGTCGACCGCGCACGGCACCGACGCGCGGGACCGGCTCGTGGCGCCCAGCGCACCCGTCACCGCGTCCGCGACACGCGCTCCCCGGCCCCTCGGGCGGAGTCCCCCACCGACCACGGGGTCCGGCCGACACGGCGCCGGGCCGGCCGCACGGTCGGCACGCCGGGGCGTCCGTCTCGGCTTCGCTCCGGTTCCCAGGCCCCGAGGGTGCGCTCCGGGACCGCGGCCACGACGGGCGCCTCACCAGGCACGCCCGGACCACAGGGCGTACGCGTAAGCGGTCTCCTGCTCCCCCGGGACGTCACGACCGGCCAGGTCGGCGAGGGTCCAGGCGACCCGGAGGGCACGGTCCACCCCCCGGGCGCTGATCTGTCCACGGTCCATGGCCAGACCGAGGACCCGTAGGGCGGCGGGCTCCACCGGGAAGTCCCGCCGCAACCGGGCACCCGGGATGGCGGCGTTGGTGCTCCACGGGGTCCCCGCGAGGCGGGCGCGGGCGCGGTCCCGCGCCCGGGCGACCCGGTCGGCCACCACCGCGGAGGACTCGGCGAACGCCCGGTCGGCCAACAGCTCGGCGCGGGCCACGGGTTGGAGTTCCACCTTGAGGTCGACCCGGTCCAGCAGGGGGCCGGAGAGCCGGGAGAAGTAGCGCCGCCGCTCGCCGGGCGGGCACGTGCACAGGGTCCCGGGTTTGGCGCAGGGGCAGGGGTTGGCCGCCAGGATCAGCTGGAAACGTGCGGGGAAGGCGACGGTGGAGGAGGCGCGGGCGATGACCACCTCTCCGCGTTCGAGCGGCTCGCGCAGGGAGTCCAGCACCCCGCGCCCGAACTGCGGGGCCTCGTCCACGAACAGGATGCCCCGGTGCGCCTTGGAGACCCAGCCCGGTCCGGGGTTGCCGTTGCCCCCACCGATGATGGCGGCCCGGGTGGAGGTGTGGTGCGGGGCGGCGAAGGG
>NZ_QOCZ01000293.1 GCF_018207095.1 Nocardiopsis sp. MG754419
CCCACGACCTCCCAGTCGACGGTGCCCACACCGGAGCCGGTGCCGATGATCTCGTCGAAGGCCGCCGTGGACAGGTCCAGGCAGCGGCCGTCGATGTAGGGCCCGCGGTCGTTGATGCGGACGGTCACCGACTTGCCGTTGTTGGGGTTGGTGACCTGGACCATGGTGTCGAAGGGCAGCGTCTTGTGCGCGGCCGTCATCCCGTAGGTATCGAAGGTCTCGCCATTGGCGGTGGTGGCGCCGTGGAAGCCGTCCCCGTAGAAGGAGGCCTCGCAGGTGCCGCCCTGACCGGTGCCCTCGCCGGAGCCGCCCGAGGACCCGGTGGAGGCGGGTGTGTCGGCGGGCTCCTCCTCCGGCTCGGGTTCCTCGACCTGGGAGGTGCCGGCGGCAGACCCGGACTGGGTGGCCTGACCACGGGCGTCCTCGGCGCGCTCGCGCAGCTCGGGGTCGAGCTCTCCGGCCTCGGCCGAGGCCACCAGTGGGTCGGGTTGGGCCTCGGGGACGCCCACCGCGGTGGTGGCGTCCTCGGGGCCGGCGCCGGAGGTGATGACGGCCGCGGCGGCGCCTCCGCCCACGACCAGGGTCAGTCCCGCGGCCGAGGCCACGACCAGGGCGCGCTTCTTGCGCGAGCGTGCGGCCGCGCGACGTGGACCCAGGGGCGCGGGAGCCGTCGGGGCGTCGGTGTGGTGGTCCGCACCGTCGTCGGCGTGGTCGTCCACCGATGGGTTCTGGGGCTCGTGTTTGCCCACAACGCAGTCCTTCGAACGGGAACAGGGTAGGGCGGCCGCCTCCTGGCGCTCGACCGTGGGGTCGGGGAAAGAGGTGCGCCCTGGGGGTGCGGGCCGACCACGGGTGTGGGGCCGTGCACGGGGGCGGAACCGGGACCGCCGGCGTGTGACGTTGCACGGGGTCTGGGCGCAGATCTTAGGAGTAACGCGAGGGTAACGGTACCGGAAAGAGCGGGTTTGTGGAACTTATCACCGTTTTTGATCACCGGCCGGCCGAGGGTGCGGGCGGTGTGCACGGTGCCCGGTGCGGGGCGTGCGTCCCGTGAGGTCAGGGGCGGAGCAGGCCGCCGCGGCGCGGTGGCAGGTGTCCGTCGAACAGCGCCTGGGCGGGGTCGGGCAGGTCCACACCGCTCAACTCGGCGACGGCCTGGGACAGGGTCGGGTTGTCCAGGTGCCCGCCCACGAGACGGATGAGGGTGGTCATGGCCGGTAGGGGCGGTGCTCCCAGGGCGGTGACGGCGTAGCGGGCGGCCACGGCCGGGGTGCGCGAGGCCCCCGCCCAGCAGTGCACCAGGACGCGTTTGCCCTCCGAGCGCAGCGTGGCCACGGCCCCGGCCGCCTCGTCCAGGGTGAAGTGGAGGTTGGTGTTGGTGCCGGGCGTGTCGTGCAGCCACACCCGGACCCAGTCGGAGTCCGCCAGGTGCGGTGCGTCGTGGGGGTGGGTGCGGCACAGCGAGACCACCGCGTCGATCCGCTCGGGGTGGTGGCGCAGGTGGGCGAGGTTGCCCAGGAGCACCTGGGGGTCCAGGGGGTGGGGCACGGCGAAGGGCGCGAAGACGCGCGCGTCCTCGTGGCTCAGCGGCGCGCGGGGCCAGCGGGTGGGGTCGGTGTCGCCGGTGGCCAGTTCCAGTGCCGCGCGGGTGAGGGTGTGGGGGTCGGTGTGCCGGCCGACCCGGCGCAGTGCGTGCAAGGGCAGGGCGGAGGCGCCCCAGCGGG
>NZ_QOCZ01000294.1 GCF_018207095.1 Nocardiopsis sp. MG754419
CGCCCCGCCCCGACCCCGGAGGCGACCGGATCGCCCCCGCCACGGGCGAGGTCGAGCCGCGCTCCCACCGCACGGTCACCGTGCACGGCCGGGACGTGCGGGCCGCCGTCCACGACCGTGACGCGCTCGGCGCCGGCCACCGCCTGTCCGGGCCGGCCGTGATCGTCCAGGACGACAGCACCGTCCTCGTCCCACCCGGATGGTCGGCCGAG
Organism: Nocardiopsis sp. MG754419; assembly: GCF_018207095.1. Classification (GTDB taxonomy): domain Bacteria; phylum Actinomycetota; class Actinomycetes; order Streptosporangiales; family Streptosporangiaceae; genus Nocardiopsis. Next base: position 213 of record NZ_QOCZ01000294.1, read on the forward strand.
GTCGACCCCTCCGGTCACCTGCGCCTGCGCCTGAGGAGTCGCTCATGAAACTGCCGCCGATCACCCTGGAGATCATCGGTAACAAGCTCACGGCGCTCGCCGAGGAGATGTGCCTGACCCTCCAACGCACCAGCCGCTCGCTGTACGTTAAGGAGACCGCCGACTTCTGCTGCGCGCTCGCCGGACCCGACGGTCGCTTCTCCGCCTACCCGCGGGGCATCGGCGTCTCGGGTTTCGTCGGACTGGACCTGACCGCCGCGATCGAGGCCGCCGGTCCGCTGGAGGACGGTGACGTCATCGTCACCAACGACCCTTACCGCTCCGGTGGTCTGGCCACGCACCTCACCGACATCCAGCTCATCCGCCCCTACTTCCACGACGGCGCGGTCATCGGCTACGGATGGGCGTTCATCCACTGCTCCGACATCGGCGGGCGGGTGCCCAGCAGCCTCTCGCCCACCAACCACGAGATCTACCAGGAGGGGTTGCAGATCCCCCCGGTCAAGCTCGTGCGGGCGGGCGAGCGCTCCCGTGACGTCACCGCGTTCCTGGCGGCCAACAGCCGTTCTCCGGAGGCCAACGAGGGCGACCTCCAGGCGATGCTCGCCGCGCTGCGGACCGGAGGCGAGCGTCTGGCGGCGGCGGTGTCCGCGCACGGTGCCGCCGACATCCTGGCCGCCCACGGCGACCTCGTCGAGTACACCGCGCTACGGGCGCGCGCCGCGCTGTCCCGACTGCGCGAGGGTACGTACCGTTTCACCGACTACCTCGACGACGACGCGGTCACCCCGGTGCCCGTGCGCGTCAGCGTCGCGGTGACGGTCGAGCCCGACCGCCTCCACCTGGACTTCACCGGTTCCGATCCGCAGGTCGAGGCGGCCTTCAACATCGCCAGCCACGGCACCGCCCACGCGTGGATCACCACTCGGGTCCTGGCGCTGATCTGCACGTTGGACCCCGAGGCCCCGCTCAACGCCGGGCTCATCGCCCCGGTCGAGGTCACCGCCCCCGAGGGGTCGGTGGTCAACGCGAGCCACCCGGCCGCGGTCGGCATCCGGCACGCCACCGCCTCCCGGGTCAACGACGCGCTCGGCGGGGCCCTCGGCCTGGCCGCCCCGGACGTCATGCCGGCGGCCAGCAGCGGCCTGGTGGTCCCGGTCGTGGTCGCCGAACGGTATGCGGGCGGGCAGAACGTCCAGGTCCTCGAACCGATGGTGGGCGGCACCGGCGCACGCGCGGGCGCCGACGGTGTGGACGGTCGCGACAGCGGCATCTCCAACCTCTCCAACAACCCGGTGGAGACCGTCGAGACCGAGATCGGCGTGGAGATCCTCCGCTACGGTCTGCGTCCGGACTCCGGCGGGGCCGGACGTCGGCGCGGCGGCAGCGGCCTCGAACTGTCCTTCCGTGTCACCCGCGAAGACTCGCGCCTGCTGGCCCGCGGGCTGGAACGCCTGCGGTTCCGTCCTTGGG
>NZ_QOCZ01000295.1 GCF_018207095.1 Nocardiopsis sp. MG754419
GCTTTCTTCGAAGCGACTCTGCGAGTTTACATGCCCCGAGCACCGCTCGGACCGGGTTCACTGCGCAGAGGATGTCTGAGATCGCGGCCCGGTTCCGAGTCGGCCCGGTGAGGGCCGCTCGCCGTCCCGCGGCGACTCGGAGAACATTACCCCCACCCCGAGACCCAAGCAAACCGGGACCGTTGTGTCGCCGGACACGGGACGAGGCGCCCCGTCCCGCCGTACGGTCGACCTCGGTCGGCGTCACCACGCATCGTCGGGTGCCCTTCCTCCCGGGCCTCCCGCACCCCCGGTGCGGCGTCAGCACCCTGCGGCCTCTCGCGCGCGTGCGCGGGCGCGCGTTCCGTTATCCGACCCCTCCGGCCCCGACATGCCTCGCACGGCACCGCGCCCTCCCCGCCCGGACACTGTGGCCCTCCTGTTCGACGGAGTGACGGCGCCTTTCCCCGCATGGTGATCGCGTCCCATAAAGAGAAATCCCGGAATCGCGGTATTCACCCATGCCACACGATCGTTCGCACCACACCCTTGCGCTTCTTCTTTCATCGTCGCACGTCAACGCCGCTCGGTGGGCTGTCCTTCATCTCTCCCACGACAGTTCTCTCGATTTCTTTTCCAGTGAGGATCTCACCGGATCCACGCCATGTGCGTTGGGCGAGCGCACGTTCCCGACAAGGCACGCGAAGGGAAACCGAGCCGATCCCGCTGCGCCCCACACACCCGGACGACACCAGGTCGTGCGACCGGTGTTCCCGCAGGGTCGTCGGCGGCCTGGTGGTGCGGGACCGTGAGGGCCCCTCCCTACGGAGACCTCGCCGGACCCCACGTCCACGGCGGTCCCGCCGCCATCACGACCACGTGCCGGTGGTGACCCTCGTCGGGACACAGTCACCGGGAAGGGGGTCGCCCGTGGGCTCCGGGCGGCGTCCTCCGGCACACGCGGAGGCGAGGAGGACCACCCCAACGCTGTGCGGGTTTTTCGGTCGCGCAGAGCGTGTTCCTGTGCACGAATGCGCGCCGTCCTCCTTGTTCTTGTATGGAATCGTTCGTCACCGGCGTCCTTTTTTAGCTTGTGCGCAAGGCAATTGTGGGCTTTGACATCGGGTGCGCGGTTACTACGATGTTGTGCGATGCCCGACCGATCCCCCGCCCGCAAGGGCGACTTCGAACTTCCGCCAGTCGACGAGCAGATGTGCTTCGCGCTGTACGCGGCATCTCGCGCTGTCACGAACCTCTACCGCCCCCTGCTCGATCCGCTCGGTCTGACCTACCCGCAGTACCTCGTCATGATGCTGCTGTGGGAACGGGGGGAGTGTTCGGTCAAGGAGATCGGCGCGGTGCTCCAGCTCGACTACGGCACCCTCACCCCTCTGCTCAAGCGCCTGGAGACCAACGGCCTGCTCCGCAGGGACCGGGACCCCGACGACGAACGGTCGGTCCGGGTCACCACCACCGAGGAGGGCCACGACCTGCGCACCCGTGCCCGGGGCATCCCCGAGGCGATCGGCCGCGTGATCGACCTGCCGGAGGACGAGTTCGAGGCCACCCGACTGGCGCTGCGCCGGCTCACCGCGAACGTGCTCGCGGGCGAGGCCCGCGTCGACGAAGAGACCTGAAACCGGAGTGCCCTCCTCCTCGACGCCCCCGGGGCGGGGGAGGGGGTGGAGGA
>NZ_QOCZ01000296.1 GCF_018207095.1 Nocardiopsis sp. MG754419
CGCCCTCCGTTCACGCGACCCGGACCTCCCGGGGCGCGCCGCCTCCCAGCGATACCACCCCCGCCCGACGACGAGAGCCAGATGCAACGTATATTGCATTTTGCCGTTGCGGTCGGTTCCGCGGCGGAACGTGCACCCACGCCCTGGAGGTTCCCGTGACCGACCACCCCCGGTCCACCGTCTACACCGACGCCGCCCTGATCGACCCCGAGACCGGCACCCGCACCCCCGGTTCCTGGTTGCTCGTGGAGGACGGTGCCATCGCGGCCCGCGGAACCGGGGCGGCCCCCGCCGGCGTCACCGACCGGGCCGAGACGGTCGACCTGGGCGGGGCCACCCTCATGCCGGGTCTGATCGACGCCCACGTGCACGTGACCGCGCTGAGCGCCGACCTGGGCTCCGTGGCCGACCACTCCGCCTCCTACGTGGCCGCCTTCGCCGCGAACTCGCTGTCCGACATGCTCGGCCGCGGTTTCACCACCGTGCGCGACGTCGGGGGCGCCGACTGGGGGCTCGCCGAGGCCGTGGACGACGGCCTCATCGACGGCCCCCGACTGGTGTTCGGCGGCAAGGCGCTGTCCCAGACCGGCGGCCACGGTGACTTCCGGCCGCGCGGTCGCCACGGCACGGACCCGCACGGATGCTGCCCGGGCGCGGGTCTGGTGTGCGACGGGCCCGTCGAGTTCCGTCGCGCCGCCCGTGAACAGCTCCGTACCGGAGCCCACCACGTCAAGATCATGCTCTCGGGCGGGGTGGCCTCCCCCACCGACCGGATCGACTCCACGCAGTCCTCCGAGGACGAGCTGCGCGCGGTCGTGGAGGAGGCCGAGGCCGCGAACCGCTACGTCACCGGACACGCCTACACCGCGCGTGCGGTCAACCGTGGCCTGCGCCTGGGCGTGCGCTGCATCGAGCACGGCAACCTCATCGACCAGAGCAGCGTCGAGCTGTTCGTCGAGCAGGGCGCCTTCCTGGTCCCGACGCTGGTCACCTACCGCGAGCTCTCCCGCCAGGGGGCGCGCAACGGACTGCCCACCGAGAGTCAGGCCAAGGTGGACACGGTCCTGCACCGCGGGTTGGAGGCTCTGAGGATGGCGCACGAGGGTGGCGTGCGCCTGGTGTTCGGCACGGACCTGCTCGGCGGTATGCAGACCCACCAGAGCGCCGAGTTCGCCATTCGCGGGGAGATCCAGCCCGCCGCCGACGTGGTGCGATCGGCCACCAGCGAGGCGGCGGCGCTGCTGGGCCTGGAAGGTGAGGTCGGCACGCTGCGCACGGGGGCGCGCGCCGACCTCGTGGTCGTCGACGGCGACCCCCTGGCGGACCTGTCCCTGCTGGCCGAGCCCGAGCGGGGTGTGCGCGCGGTGCTGCACGGCGGTGTCGTCCGCCGTGGGCGGCTCTAGACAGGGGGATGTGGCCGGCAGCCCCGGCCGCCGGGGTGTGTCGGCCGCGCCATGGTCACCGGTGACCGCCGTGGCCTCGGAAGGGGCGTCATCGACGCGGGCGTCGGAGCCGCCGGTGCCACGGTCAGAGGGAGCGCGCGGGTCGGGGCAGGGGCCGCGCTCGAAGGAGGGGTCTCGGGGTGTCCGATCCGAGCCCGCGCCACCCCGTCCCGCGGACTCCGGTGTTCGGTGTCGGGCCCTCCCCTGGAG
>NZ_QOCZ01000297.1 GCF_018207095.1 Nocardiopsis sp. MG754419
CACCCCCACCTGGGGCGAGCCCCGCCCCACCTGCGAGGGCTGCGGCTACAACACCTGGTGCTCCCAGGGACGCGTGGCCGCCCGCCACCTGTCGCTGGTCGCCGGACTGCGCACCGACCAGGGCGCCAAACTCGCCGACGCCGGGCTGACCACCATCGACGCCCTGGCCGCCGCCACCGACACCGACCGCCCCACCGGCCTGCCCCGCCGCACCTTCGACCAACTGCGCGCCCAGGCCGCCCTCCAGGTACGCCAGGACACCACCCGCACCCCGCACAACCCCCAGGGCACCGTCACCGCCGAGGTGTTCTCACCCGAGGGACTGGCCACCCTGCCCGCGCCCGGCCCCGGCGACGTCTTCTTCGACATGGAGGGCTACCCCTACCACTCCACCCAGGGCGGACGGGGCCTGGAGTACCTCTTCGGCGCGACCACCGAGGACGCCGAGGGCACCGAGACCTTCCACGCCTTCTGGGCCCACGACCGCGCCCAGGAGAAGAAGGCGCTGGAGGAGTTCGTCGACTTCGCCATCGCCCGCATCGACGCCGACGAGGGCGCCCACATCTACCACTACGCCTCCTACGAGGTGGACCGGCTCAAGCACCTCAGCTCCGAGTTCGGCACCCGCGAGGAGGAGGTGGACCGCATGCTCCGCGAGCACCGCCTGGTGGACCTGTACACCGTGGTGCGCAAGAGCCTGCGCGTGTCCCAACGCTCCTACTCCATCAAGTACCTCGAACCCCTCTACCTGGACACCACCCGGGACGGCGGCGTCACCACCGCCGCCTCCAGCATCGACGCCTACGCCGCCTACCTGGCAGCCCTGGAGGCCGACGACGACCACGCCGCCCAGGGTGTCCTGGACGACATCGCCGCCTACAACCGCGACGACTGCCACTCCACCGCCCGCCTGCGCGACTGGTTGGAGGAGCACCGTGCCGAGGAGGGCATCACCACCCGCCCCCTGGTCCAGATCGAGCTCACCGAGGAGGAGGCCGAACGGGCCCGCAAGCGCGCCGAGCGGGCCGCCCGCCACGCCGCCCTCACCGACCCCCTCCTGGAGGGGGTGCCCGAGGACCCCGAGGAGCGCACCGAGGACGACCACCCGCGCGCCGCCCTGGCCGCCCTGGTCGGCTACTACCGACGCGAGAACTCACCACCCTGGCGCGAGCACTTCCACCGTCAGAGCGCGCCCCTGCAGGACCTGGAGACCGACAGCAACTGCGCCGTGCCCTGGCAGGTGCACGTGGGCCAGTGGGAGGAGCCCACGGGCCGGCGCAAGACGGCCCGCCGCGAGGTGGCCATGCGCCTGGACCGCGCCCACCCCCACCCCTTCACCGTCGGCGAGAGCGTCCACCTGCTCCACCCCGGCGCTCCGGGCCAGGCGGCCACCACCCACTCCGCCAAGGTGCTCTCGGCCGAACCCGACTCCCTGAAGCTGCTGGAGACCGCCCCACCCGAGGACGTGGTCTCCGCGGCGCCCGTGGCCGTGCTCCCGGGCTCTCCGGTGGACCCCAAACCCAAGGACGGCGCCCTGGAGAACGTCGCCCACAACGCCACCGCGACCCTGCC
>NZ_QOCZ01000298.1 GCF_018207095.1 Nocardiopsis sp. MG754419
GCGCTCGCCCACGGTGGGCAGCTCCGCCACGCCGGGACGGTCGAAGGTGCGCGTCCGGGCGTCGTACACCCAGCTGCGGCCGACGCTGGTGGCCAGGTAGGCGTCGCTCGGATCGTCGATCTCCGCCTGCGGGTGGCGGCGCAGGATCCACACGCGCATCACCACCAGATAGGTCACGAAGGCGATCGGGAACCCGATGACGTAGGCGTAGTCGGGCTGCCACAGGGCCACGGCCGAGGCTCCGAACCAGGCGATCAGTGCCGCCGGGTTGAACCCGTGGGCGTACCGGTACTGGCCCTGGGGGTCGTACAGCGCGGGCACGTTGACCCGGCGGCGACGCAGCACGTAGTAGTCGGCGATCATGATCCCGGCGATGGCCGCGATGAACCCGCCGTAGTAGCCGAGGAAGGTGAACAGGTTGTCCAGCAGCAGCCAGGGCATGACGGCGGTGCCCACCACCCCGGCCAGCACCACCGCCGAACGGTAGGACAGGTGGGGCGCGGCCGCGTTGACGAAGTTGAGTGCGGCGGGCACCACGTTGGCGGCGGTGTTGGTGGACCACTGGGCCAGGACGATCATCACCAGCAGCACGCCCAGCACGAACCCGGTGCTCTGGCCCTGGATGACGTCGACCGGGTTCCACTCGCCGGTGACGATGAAGGACACCGCGCCGATGAAGGAGATCCAGGCCTGCATCACCGGCAGGGCGACGAAGTGGGCGATCAGGACGGTGCGGTTACGGCGCAGGAAGCGACGTTCACCGGGCACCGTGCGCACGAATCGGGTGATGCCGGGGATGTCGACGGCCAGTGGGGCCCAGACCACCATGTTGATGAGGAAGAACGCCGCCAGCGACAGGTCGCCGCCGGAGGCGAAGGTCCAGATGTTGGTGCCCTCCAGGTCGGCGATGCCGTCGAGCGTGTAGTACATCCAGATCGAGATCGCCAGGATGCAGGGCGCGGCCAGCGACGCCAGCCGTTCGACCGCCTTGATGCCGAGGGCGACGTTGGCGATCTGCACGGCCAGGAACAGCACGTACCACAGGGGCCAGGAGGAGAACCCGGTCCAGTACTCGACCAGGCCGTTGATGGCCAGGGCGCCGATGTAGGTCTGGATGCCGAACCAGCAGGCGGCGACCACACCGCGCGAGACGGAGGGGAGGTGGGTGCCGATGGTGCCGAAGGGGGCACGCAGGAACACGGCGAAGGACAGGCCGTGCTCGGTGCCGATGTCGGCGGTCAGGGTCATGACGACCGACAGGGTCATGGTGGCGGTGAGGACGATGAGCATGACGGTGGGCAGGGACAGGCCGCCCTCGACGCCGTTGGCGCCGTACTGGAAGGTCACGATGACGATGGCCAGGGCGACCCACATCCACACGAAGCCCATGAGCGAGATGGGTCGTTGGTTGAGCCAGGTGGGCAGGATCGACTCTTCGAGCAGGTGGTCGCGGGGTTCGGGAGGGCTGCTGCTTCGGGGGGTGGAGGCGTCCACGGTGGTACTCCGGGGGTCGGGG
>NZ_QOCZ01000299.1 GCF_018207095.1 Nocardiopsis sp. MG754419
GTCCGAGGCCACCGCGCCCGTGGACACCGAGACACCCTCCGACGCCGAGACGCCCGCCCCGCAGGAGACGAGCGCCGCCGGGCCGAACGGGACCCCCGAAGCGCAGGACGCCGATTCCACGAGCGCCGCCTTCGCCTACCGCATCCCCGGGCGCGAGACCCACGACCCCGACCCCACGTCGCACGTCGCCGACGCCGAGTCGGCCGAGGTGGAGTTCCCGCAGACCCTCGGGGGCATCGACCACGCCGAGAACGGCCCAGGGCCCTCGGACGCCGTTGTGGCCCCCGGTGACGACGCCCCGTCGGACCAGGCCCGGCTCGACGAGACCCCGCTGGACGAGACATGGGTGGACGACGACACCTCGGTGCCGTGGACCCCCGAGGGCGAACTCGTGGGGGACCGGGCCCCGGAGGAGCCCACCGCCGAGGACGAGCACCCCGACGAGACCCCCGCGTCGCGCGCGACCGCCGACGATGACGCCGATGAGGCCGTCCACGACGACGATGATGCGCTGACGCAGACCTCCGCGTCCGGAGCGGACGCCGCGACGGTCGACGCGGAGGAGGACGACCCGGACCGGACCGCGACGTTCGACCGCTCCGCCTTCCCGACCGAGGACTCCGTGGTGGAGGCCGACGAGGACGTGGCTCCGGCCGGCGCGACCGCCCTGGACGAGGCCGACACGGCCGAGGAGGAGCCCACCGAGGAGGACGAGGCGGACCGGGAGGCGTCCGCCGGCGTCGAGCCGCACGAGGACGCGGCCCCGCGGTCCCGGTCCGAGGACGACCCCACCGACGAGAGCACGTCCGGGCCCGGCGAGGAGACGCGGGACACCGACGAGGCCACCGTGTCGGACGACGCCCGGGTCCCGGACACCGACGTGTCCGCTCCGGAGGAGGAGCGTCCCGCGCCCACCACGGCGCAGGCGGACCTCGCGGAGGAGAACGACACGCACGAGGCCGAGGAGACCGCCACGGTGGACGTGGCGTCCCAGGACACCGAGACCGCCGCCTCGGACCACGACCGCTCCGCCGACACCGAGGAAACGGAGGTGGCCTACGCCGTGATCCTCGACGAGCCGGTCACGGGCGGCGAGGGGACGGACCGGCCGGACGAGGCCGAGGAACGCCCCAAGGACTCCTCCCACAGCACGTGAGCGGCCGGGGGCGGCCTCACCCGGTCCAGGTGTCGAGGCCGCCCCGCGCGTTCGCCCCGGCGGCCGCTCCGGCCCGTTCACGGGGCACGAGCCTCGACCCGGGCCCCACACCGACCACGCTGCCCCGGACACCGGACCTTTCCGGCCCAGGACAGCGCGAAGGGCGCCGCCTCCCGGAAGCGGCGCCCTTCGTCGTGTCCCTAGGTGTACTGACCTGAGAGGTTAGGTACGCGGGAGGCGGGAGGGCCGCTGTTCGCGGTGTGGAACCGGTGGTGATTGTAGTGGTGCAACCACCCGG
>NZ_QOCZ01000300.1 GCF_018207095.1 Nocardiopsis sp. MG754419
CCCCAGCACCAGTACGGGGCTCCGCCCCGGCAGCAGTACGGACCGCCGCACGGGGGCCCGCCGATGGGCGGTATGCCCCCGGGGACGCCTCCCGGCCACCCCCATCAGGGCTTCGGGCCGCCTCCGGGACAGCCGCCCATGGGCGGCGCCCCCGGAGGTCCGGGACGCCCCGGCCACGGCCCCATGGGCGGTCCTCCGCAGGGCGGCCCCCAGTGGGGTCCGCAGGGTCAGCCGTACGGCCCGCCCCCGCCGCCCAAGAAGAAGCGGGGCTGCTGCGGATGCGGCTGCCTCGTGTTCGTGCTGCTCGTCGTTCTCTTCGGCTTCCTGATGTATCTGCAAGTGGCGGACGTGTGGGACTGGATGTACGACGTCTTCGACCTCGGTAACCCGCAGGGACAGCCCGACCCGTTCGTCCTCTACTGATCGGACGGGAACCGACGGGGCGGTGGGCCACCGGGCCCACCGCCCCGTTCGCCGTGCGGCGCACGATCATGAAGCCCTAAGCTGACCGGTATGAACGACAGCTTGGTGTGGATCGACTGCGAGATGACGGGCCTCGACTTCGAGAACGACGCGTTGATCGAGGTGGCCTGTCTGATCACGGACAGCGAACTCAACATCCTCGACGAGGGTGTCGACGTCGTGATCAAGCCCCCGCAGCCGGCCCTGGACCGGATGGGCGACTTCGTCCGGGACATGCACACCACGTCGGGTCTGCTCGACGAACTCGAGAACGGTGTGAGCCTCAAGGAGGCCGAGGAGCTCGTCCTGGAGCACATCCGCCGCTACGTGACCGAGCCAGGCAAGGCTCCCCTGTGCGGCAACTCCATCGCCACCGACCGCACCTTCCTGGCGCGCGACATGAAGCAGATCGACCAGTACCTGCACTACCGCATGGTCGACGTGTCCTCCATCAAGGAGCTGCTGCGCCGCTGGTACCCGCGCGTCTACTACGCGAGCCCCGACAAGAAGGGCGGCCACCGGGCGCTGGCCGACATCACCGAGAGCATCCGCGAACTGCGCTACTTCCGCGCCGCCGCGTTCGTCGCCGAACCCGGTCCGGACTCCTCCACCGCGCGCGCCATCGCCGCCGAGACCGTCGAGGGCGGCACCGGCATGAAGGCACGTGACGCGGCTCTCTCCCAGACCGACCCCGAAAACTGATCGAAGCACTCCCCGGAGTCCGCTAAGATTTCATACGTACGCAGGGCCGCAAGGCCCCGCGGACATGGTGGGTGTAGCTCAGCCGGTAGAGCACTTGGTTGTGGTCCAAGAAGTCGCGGGTTCAAGTCCCGTCACTCACCCCAGAGGCTCAAGCCCCTGACCAGTGGAAACGCGCAACGGTCAGGGGCTTTTGCGTTGCCGGGGGTGCACCGGAGGGTGCACGGGGCGCCCACAACCCGGGCCAATGAGTGT
>NZ_QOCZ01000004.1 GCF_018207095.1 Nocardiopsis sp. MG754419
CCGCCGCCCGGCTATGGCGGCCCGCCCCCGCACGGCCCCGGCCCGCAGGGTCCGCCGCCCGGTCACGGCCCCCAGGGGGGACCGCCGCAGGGTCCGCCCGGACAGTACCCGCCGCAGGGCCCGCCGCCCGGCTACGGGCCGTACGGAGCCGCGCCGCAGGGGCCCGGCGCCCCGGGCACGCCGAAGAAGAAGACCGGACTCATCGTGGGCGCCGCCGTCGGCGCGGTGGTGTTGATCGCCGCCATCGGCGGTGTCGTGGTGTGGGCCACCTCCGGTGGTGAGTACACGGCCCTGCCCGACGACTGCGCCACGGTCTTCGAGGGCAATTCCCTGCACGACTCCGAGTTCGGCCCCCTGCCCTCCCTCGACGGTGGGTTCACCCAGAACGACAGCGGCACGACCGGCTCCCACGGTGAGCTCGAGTGCGAGGGCCAGTCCGGTGGCCTGGTGGTGAGCGTCAACGTCGAGTTGGTCGACCTGGACCACCCCGACGCCGAGGAGGAACTGAACGGTCTCGTGGACGAGGTGTCCGAGACGATCGACGAGTTCGGCGCCGAGGGCGTCGAACAGGGCGAGGTCGGCGACATGGACCTCGGGTACGGCGCGACCAGCCAGGTCCTGTGGGACGAGAGCTCCGTCGGTGAGCGCGGCATGACCGTGGCGTCGATCATGGGGGCCGAGGAGTTCGGCGCCGCCGGCGGCTTCGCGTCCAGCGTCTTCGTGTCCGGCAACGTGGTCGCCGGGGTCATGGTCGGTTCCGAGGGCGGCGAGGCGGACATCGAGCAGCTCTTCGCCGTGATCGAGAGTTCCGCCGCGGACCTGGAGAACCGCATCCCCCGGGTCGCGGAGCAGTAACCTTCCTGTTCGGCGGGTTCCGGCCGTCCTCGGACGTCGGGCCCGCCGGCCGACCCCGGGACCCCTCGCCGCGCGCGGGTCCCGCCGGTCGGCCACGATCACCGGAAGAGACCCCAGAGGCGGAAGCACCGACATGACCACCCACCCGTCGGCACCGGGCCCCGGTCGCGGCGACGCCGGACCGGACCGATCGCCCCCGCCTCCCCGACGTCGTCCCCTGCTGTCGCTCGGCCTGCTGGGGGCCGTGGTCGCCCTGGCCCTGGGCGGGTCGTACGTGTGGTCCGAGTACACCCACGACGACCGCGCCGCCCTGCCGGAGGACTGCGCCGCGCTCCTCCCGGAGGATCCTGCCGCGCACCTGCCCGGGGTGGAGTCGATCGCCCTGCGCGGCGGGCTCGCCGAGACGGACGAGGAGGGCGTGCTCCAGGTCGCCCACTGCGAGGCGGCCGACGACGTCGACGGCGGCCCCGCCCACTTCAGCCTCCAGGTGGTGCTGTACGACCCCGACGACCGCGACGGTGTGCGCCGGATGCAGGCGATGGTGGCCGAGGGGCAGTCGGCCCGTGAGGACGACGACTTCGAGATGGAGTACGCCGAACCGCCGATGCGGGCGGTGGAGTGGCGGTCCCTGTCGGTGGGCGACGGTGGGTACGCCACGGCGTCCCGCCCGGTGGCCGAGGACGCTCCCGACGAACTGTGGGCCTCCTTGGAGTACTCGTTCGCCAACGTGCGGGTGAGTCTGTTCCACCGCACGGAGGGTCCCGCCGACCCGGAGGAGGCGCTGGACGGTCTGGAGGCGCTGGCGGTCGGGGTGACGGAGCGGGTGCCGGACCCGGCCGGATGAGCCGTGCCCGCCGCTCCGCCCCGACGCTCAGTCCTCGGGGATGAGCTTGCCGGGGTTGAGCACCCCCATGGGGTCCAGGACGGACTTCACCGCGCGCAGCACCTCGGCGCCCAACGGCCCGAGTTCCGCCGACATCCAGGGCCGGTGGTCGGTCCCCACGGCGTGGTGGTGGGTGATGGTGCCGCCGTGCGCGACGATCGCGTCCGAGGCGGCGCGCTTGGCCCGTCCCCAGCGGACCGCGGGGTCCGTGCCCGCCCCCGTGGCCACCGTGAAGTACAGCGACGCGCCCGTCGGGTAGACGTGCGAGACGTGGCACTGCACCACCACGCCGCTCTCGTCATCGTCCAGGGACTCCGTCAACGCGGCCACCACCGCGCGGTACAGCGGCAGCAACCGGCTCCAGGACGCGGCGGTCTCCAGGGTCTCGGCCAGCACGCCCGCGGACAGCAGCGCGTCGCGCAGGTACGGGGCGTGGAACCGGTTCTCGCGCCAGTGCGCCACCGGATCCGGGCCCAACGGGGTACCGCCCGCGGCCGTCAGGAGCCGGTGCACCGCGGACGCCCGGGACCTCACCTCCGCGTCGGCGCCCTCGAAGCCCACCACCGCCAGGCACCCCGGCGTGGCCTCGCGGCCGCCCAGGGCGGCACCGACGAACGTCTCGGTCTCGTCGGACAGGCGCGCCATGGTGGGGCGAACGTCCGACTGGGCCAGCGCTCGCAACGCGTCCACCCCGGTGGCGTAGTCGGGGAACGACCACGCCTCGTCCAGGACACGCTCGGGTCGGGGCCGCACCCGGACGGCGACCTCCGTGATCACGCCCAACGTGCCCTCGGAACCCACCATGAGCCGACGGAGGTCGGGTCCGGCGGCCGAGGCCGGTGGGCCGCCCGACTCCAGCGTGCCGCGCGGAGTGGCCACCCGCAGCCCCACCACCATGTCCTCGAACCGGCCGTACCCGGCGGAGGCCTGGCCGCTCGATCGGGTGGCGGCGTACCCACCGATGCTGGCGTACTCGAAGCTCTGCGGCACGTGGCCCAGGGTGAGTCCGTGCTCGGCCAACATCGCCTCGGCGTGCGGGGTGCGCACGCCCGCGCCCAGCACGGCGGTGAGGGACGTGGTGTCCAGGGACACCAACCGGTCGAGCCGTCGCAGGTCCAGGGCGACGACCGCGGGGTGGCGGCCACGGAGCGGGGTGAGCCCGCCGACCACACTGGTGCCACCGCCGAAGGGGACCACCGCCACGCGTTCGGCCGAGCACAGCGCCAGCAGTCGCTCCACCTGGTCGTGGTCGGCGGGGAAGAGCACCGCGTCGGGTGCGGGGTCGGCCCGACCGGCGCGGCGGGCGAGCAGGTCGGGTGTGCTCTTGCCGCCGCTGTGCCGCAGCCGGGTGGCGGTGTCGGTGCGCGTGTGCTCGTCCCCGACGACGTCGGCGAGGGCGCGGAGCAGGCGCTCGTCCAGGCGCGGCGCGGACAGGGACACGTCGTCCTCCGCGGCCGGTGGTCTCGCCTCGGTGCTGGTGCGCAGGACCTGGGAGATGAGATCGCGTGTGCCGGGGTCGAGTTCGACGGCCCGGTCGGGGTCGCCCCAGGCGCACCAGCTCATCTCCGGCGCGGTGTCGGCGGTCCCGGTGCGAGGGACACCGTCGGTCTCGGCGGGGGAGTCGTGCGCGTCGTGGGTCATGCTCTACAGTTTTACATATGGCGTCAAAACGTAACGTAGAAGACGAGATCCTGGATGCGGCCCGCACCTGCGTCGAGGCCTTCGGCGTGCGCCGCACCACCCTGACCGACGTGGCCCGCCGCGCCGGGGTCAGCCGCCCCACCGTCTACCGTCGCTGGCCCGACGTCACCGCACTGGTCGCCGACCTGCTCACCCGGGAGCTCCGCCGCATCCTCGTGGCCGAAGAGGTGGGCGCCGCGAGCGACGACGGCGACGAGAGCGTCCGGGTGCGCCTGGTACGGCACGCCACCGGGGTCGCGCGCGCCATGCTCGACCATCCCCTGGTCGGCCGGATCGTCGACACCGAACCCGAACTCCTGGCGACGTACACCTTCCAGCGGTTGGGGAGCAGCCACCGGGCCGCCCTCGACCTGGTCGTGCCGGTCCTCGTCGACGGCCAGGCGGAGGGTTCCGTCCGTGCCGGCGAGCCCGAGGTCCTCGCCCACCTGCTCATGGTCACCCTGCAGAACACCGTCACCTCACGGCGGCTCTTCTCCGACGTCCTGGACACCGACGGCCTCGTCGACGAACTCTCCGTTCTCTTGGACGGCTACCTCCGCCCCTGAGGGCGAGGCGGCGGAGAGCGGAACCGAGCCGGGCCGCCCCTCTCCGACGAGGAGACACCGGGGCCCGCGCGAGCACGGTGGTGCCCACCACGGCCCCGCCGCCACGAGAAAGGAACCCCCATGCGCCGGTCCACCTCCCTGAACGCGCCCCGCCGCGCCGCCGACCTCGCCGACCTGGAGGCGCGCCCCGACATCGACGTGCTGGTGATCGGTGGTGGCGTCACCGGGGCGGGCGCGGCGCTGGACGCCGCCTCCCGCGGGCTGTCCACCGTGCTCGTCGAACGCGAGGACCTCGCCTTCGGGACCAGTCGGTGGAGTTCCAAACTCGTCCACGGCGGGCTCCGCTACCTGGCCAAGGGGCGGTTCGGCATCGCCTACGAGAGCGCCCGTGAACGGGACGTCCTCATGCGGGTCACCGCACCCCACCTGATCCGAGCGCTGCCCATGGTGGTCCCGGTCCACCGCCACACCGGTCTGGCCCGCGCCCTGCTCGCTCGCGCGGGCATGGGCGCCGGCGACCTCCTACGCGTGCTGTCCGGCACCCCCTCCTCGGTCCTGCGCGGCCCCCGTCTGCTCACCGCCCGCCAGACCCGTCGTCTGCTGCCCACGGTCGATCCCGACGGACTACTCGGCGGCATTCTGTCCTTCGACGGCCAACTCGTCGACGACGCCCGACTGGTCGTCGCCATCGCCCGCACCGCCGCCGGTGAGGGCGCCCGCGTCATCACCCGATGCTCCGCGGAGAGCCTCACCGCGGACGGGGTCGTCCTGCGCGACGGGACCGACGGCCGGCTCGTCCCGGTGCGCCCCCGCGCGGTCGTCAACGCCACCGGGGTGCACGCGGACGCCCTCGATCCCGCCGTGCGGCTCAGTCCCAGCCGGGGGACCCACCTGGTCCTGGACGGCGCGGCGCTCGGCCACCCCCGCGTCGCACTGACGGTGCCGTCCCCGGACGGCGTCGCCCGGTTCGTGTTCGCGCTGCCGCAGTCGGACGGACGTGTCCTCGCCGGGCTCACCGACGCGCCCCTCGAAGGCCCCGCACCCCGGGTACCCGAGGTCCCCGAGGAGGACGTGGACCTCCTCCTCGACCGGTTCAACACGGCCCTGGCCACCGAACTGACCCGGGCCGACGTGCTCGGGTCGTTCGCCGGCGTGCGTCCGTTGCTGCACGGGGACGGCACCAGTGCCGACCTGTCCCGCGAACACACCGTTTCGGTGGGGGCCCACGGGGCCGTCACCGTGGTCGGTGGCAAGCTCACCACCTACCGTGCGATGGCCGAGGAGGCGGTGGACGCCGCCGTCGCCGCGCACCGGCTCCCTGCGGGACCGTGCCGGACCCGTGGCCTCGCCCTGGTGGGGGCGGCCGGCCGGGAGGAGCTCGACGCCCTCGACGCTCCCCGCCGTCTGGTGGAGCGGTACGGGACCGAGGCCCCGGACGTCATGGCCGAGGCGGCGGGGGACCCGGCCCTGCTCGCCCCGGTGGTCCGTGGCCTCACCCCGGCCGAACTGCGGTTCGCGGTGCGGCACGAGGGGGCGTTGGACGTATCCGACCTGCTGGAGCGGCGTACCCGGATCGCGTGGGTCGACGACGACCGTGCCCGCGCCGAGGACGCGGCCCGGGAGGCCCTGGCCGCCGTGGGGTGGCCGAGCGCGTAAGGAAACGGACGAAGTTCCCACCGTTGCGGGGGTCCACCGAGGAATTCGGGTAACTCACCACACCGGCCACCCCTGGTCGGCGACGATGTGATCGCGTAAGGTCATACCGGTTCGAGCCCCTTCCCCCGCTCGGACGCTCCCGCAGCCGCCCCCATTACGGTTCGCACGCCCACTGAGCCGCCCCGCCGAAGGAGTCAGTCATGCCCACGCTCGTCGCCGTGCCGCCCCTCACCACCACGGAGAAGGGCGTCCTCACGGCGGTTCCGAACGAGTACCGGCACTACTTCAACGGTCGGGCACCCGTACCGTTCACCAAGCGCCGTTGGGAGTTCGCCGGCGAGCCGGTGAGCGTCCCCCTGGTCCGGGCCTTCCTGGAGACCTGCGCCGCCGGCAGGGACGGCGACTACCAGTACGTGCTCACGCTCCTGGGCGCCGAGTTGGCCACCAACGCGATCCGGCACAGCCGGTCGGGCGAGCCCGGCCAGACCTTCGTGATCCGGGTGGACCGTGGCCCGAACGGCATGACGGTGACCTGCCGCGACAACGGCACGCCCCTCAGCGCGATGGAGGGGGACGGTGGGCCGCTGTTCGCCGCGGTGCCGGAGGACCGGCTCACCGCCGAGGACGGTCGTGGGCTGGCCCTCATCGACAGCTTCGCCACCACCTGGGGTGACAACGGGCATCCCAGCATCCGCAAGGTGTGGTTCCACCTGGCCTACGACCTCACCGGGAGTTCCTGGCCCGCCGCCTGACCGGTCCGCGCGCCCGTGTCCACGGGCCGCCCGCACCCGGGGCGGCCCCACCGGGGCGGAGCACGTGCGGTCCCGAGCGCCGCGTCCGCCGGGGCGCCGGGGCGCCGGTGATTCTCGGGCCCCTCGGTGCGTTCCGTTCCTCCCGGGGTGTGCGCCCCGCGCCGCCGTCCTCCGTGCCTCGCGTCGGCCGGCGCGGCCCCGGTCCGATCGCCGCCCGCAACACCGGTGGCGCCTCGTCCCCCGCCTGGGCCGAGGCCGACGCACCGGCCGGGAACACCGTCGCGCTCTCCGCCCACCCCGCGCGGTTCACACCTCGGCCACACCCGGGATCGTTCGAGGTGTGGACCGGCGTTCGGGGTGGGGCGGCCCGGATCTTGCCAGGGAACGTGACGCGTGCCACTATCTCCTACCTAGAGGTAACTTGTGGCGTGGGTCACGAAACGGCGCGATTTCGTGAGCCCTGGTCGGCTCCGGTCGAGGCGTCCACGGGTCGCCTAAGGGTCGGCACCGTGCACCGGACGCGGTCCGGCACCGCCCCGACCGCTCGCCGCTCCGGCGGCCCTTCCCCCCAAGGCGCCCCCATGGACTCAGCCCTCACGACGGTCGGCCTGCCGATCGCCCTCGGCATCATCATGCTCGGCCTCGGCCTCAGCCTGAGCGTGCGGGACTTCACCCGACTGCTCTCCATGCCCTGGACGATCGTCCTCGTCCTGGGCTGTCAGATCCTGCTGCTGCCGGTCTTCTGCTTCGGTCTGGTGCTGGTGTTCGTCACCCACTTCGACCTCTCGCCCCTGCTCGCGGTGGGCATGATGATGATGGCGGCCTCCCCGGGCGGTACCACCGCGAGCCTGTACAGCTACCTGTTCAAGGGCAACGTCGCGCTCAACATCTCGCTGACCGCGATCAACTCGCTCACGGCCATGGTGACCCTGCCGCTGGTCACCGGCTTCTCGCTGGGGTACTTCACCGACGGCGGCTCCATCGGACTCCAGACCGACAAGCTGGTCCAGGTCTTCGCGGTCATCCTCGTGCCCGTCGCGATCGGCATGCTCGTCCGGGCCAGGCTGACCTCCTTCGCCGAGCGCATGGAGAAGCCCGTCAAGCTGGGATCGATCACCGTCCTGGTCGCCGTCATCGTCGGCGCCCTCGCCGCCGAGTGGGAGAACCTGCCCCAGTACATCGTCTCCGTCGGCCTCATGGTGCTCATCTTCAACGTGGTGAGCCTGGTCGTGGGCTACTGGGCGCCCCGCGTGGTCGGTACCCGACGCCCCGAGGCCATCGCCTCCTGCATGGAGATCGGGCTGCACAACACCACCCTGTCGCTGACCATCGCCGTCACGGTCCTCAACAGCACGGAGATCGCGGTCCCCTCCGCCGTCTACGGCGTGCTGATGTTCTTCACCGCGGCGATCGCCGGTGCCCTGCTCACGCGTCGCGACGCCCGTGACGCCGAGGCGGAGGCGGCGACCGCCGGCGGCTGACCCCGCCTCTCACCGACGTTCCAGGTAGGCCAGGACGGCGCGGACCCTCCGGTGACCGGTGTCGGTGGGGGCCAGCCCCAACTTGGCGAAGATGTTGCCGATGTGCTTGTGCACGGCGTTGGCGGTGACGAACAGGGCCGTGGCGATCTCGCCGTTGTCGCGGCCCTCGGCCATGAGCGCCAGCACTTCCTGTTCCCGACCGGTCAGTGACTCCAAGGGGTCCTTGGGGCGCCGGGTGAGCAATTGCCGCACCACCTCGGGGTCCATGACGGTCCCGCCGTCGGCCACCCGGTCGAGCGCCTCGACGAACTCGCTCACGCGCCCCACCCGGTCCTTGAGGAGGTAGCCGACACCTCCCTGCCCGTCGGAGAGCAGTTCGCCCGCGTAGTCCTGTTCGACGTACTGCGACAGCACCAGCACCGGCAGTCCGGGGAGGGAGCGGCGGGCCTCGATGGCGGCGTGGATGCCCTCGTCGCGAAAGCCCGGCGGCAGGCGCACGTCCACCACGGCCAGATCGGGGGAGTGCTCGCGCACCGCCGCGGCGAAGGTCGGCGCGTCCTCGGCCACGGCCACGACCTCGTGGCCCCGGGTGCCCAACAGCAGCTTGAGGCCCTCGGACAACAGCACGTTGTCCTCGGCGATCACGATCCGCACGGCAGCTCCGCCCCGATCACCGTGGGCCCGCCCACGGGGCTGTCCACGGACACCCGCCCGTCCAGCGCCGCGACCCGACGGCGCAGGCCCCGGACCCCGCTGCCCGCGGTCTCGTCCACTCCGCCACGACCGTCGTCGGTCACCCGCACGCGGAGCGTCCCGTCGCCTCGGGACAGGTGCACCGAGACGTTCTCCGCGCCGCCGTGCCGGACCGCGTTGGCTACCGCCTCGGTGACCACGTAGTACGCGGCGGTCTCCACGGCCACCGGCAGCTCGCCCGGGTCGGCGACGTCCAACCGCACCGGGACGGTGGTGCGCGCCGCCAGCGCGGTGAGCGCGCCCGGAAGTCCGCGGTCGGCGAGGATCGGCGGGTAGACGCCCCGGATGACCTCACGCAGTTCGCTCATGGCCTCCTCGGTCCCTTCGTGGGCCCGCTCCAGCAGCGCGGCCACCTGGGGGTCGGAGACGGACTCCTTGGCCACTCCCAGCTGCATCGCGATCGCCACCAGCCGCGCCTGGGTGCCGTCGTGCAGGTCGCGCTCGATCCGGCGCAGCTCGGCCCCGTGCGTGTCCACCACGTCGGCCCGGGTGCGGCGGAGTTCGTCCACCCGCGCGGCCAGCAGTTCCGCCTCGGAGGGCGCCAAGAGCCGGAGGCACAGCCGGGCGTGCGCCCGGGCCAACGTCGGCAGCACCAGCAGGACGAGGCCGAAGACCACGAGCTGTCCGGCCACCGTCCAGAGGGCGACCGCCCAGCCGTCGATGGTGAACTCGTACGGCATCGGCCGCATGTCGACGGGGAAGGCCCACCACAGCAGGGCCTGCACCGTGTTGATCAGCATTCCGGGAAGCACCACCGCCACCAGGCCGCCCACCACGCTCACCACGGTGTGCACCGGCAACCACAGATGGACCCGGCGCACCGTGGGGTCACGCCACATCACGCGCCACTCCAGGGACGAACGGGCCGGTAGCTCCGGGACCTCCTCCCCGAGGTGGCGGGCGGCCCGCCGCCGTTCGTGATCGGCCAGGGCCGCCACCAGCTCCGACCAGCGGGGGAGCAGCAGCAGGCCCACCCCGCCGACGGCGATCATCAACACGACCACCGCGCTGAGCGGCAGCAGCACCAGGCCGGCCAGCCCCACCGCACCGGCGAACAGCAGATAGCCGCACGCCCGCAGCGCTCTTCCCCACACGTCTCGCATCACGCGTTCCGCTCCACGTTCTGTCCACGGGCCCGGTCCTCGATCGTGCCGGGTTCCCCGTACGTCGAACAGTCTGGTCGACCCGGGACCCGCGGGACACTACAGCCAGCCACCCCATCCGACCTCCCGCGTACGGGAACCCTCGTGGTCACGGCCCCGCGTGGGGCCGGTGTCCCCACGGCACAGTGGATCATGGCGGTGGTCGTGGACCAGATGCGCAGGGCTCGACGGCCTCCCCCGCACACCGGAGGACGCCGACGGCGGAGCGCACCACACCGCGAGCCCGGCACCGGCGCCGGGGGCCCTGGCGCCACCCCGCCGAACGGGAGGCGAGCACGGGGGACCGGATCCGGTCACCGGTCCCACGGTGGGGACCGGGGCCGCACGGCTACCGTGGTGGAGACCCCCGAGGAGACCCTGTGAGCGCACACCACCCATCGCGACGCCCCGCGGCGCCATGACACCGGCGCCCCGCCGCCACCACTGGACGACCATGGGCGGGACCGGGGGCCCCACACGCCCCAGGTACGCGCTGGACAGCGCCTTCGCCGTGGCCTACGTCATCGTCGACCCCTCCACCTGGTGGCGCCTGACGTCCCTGGACCGGCTCGGCACCGACCCCGGGGAGTGGGTGGGCGTGGTCCTGCTCGCCCTCGTCCCGATCGGGGTGGTGCTGCGCTGGAGGTACCCGGCGGGCGCGTTCGTCACGGTGCTCCTCGCGACCCTGCTCGGAATCCTGGGCGGGTGGACCGCCGCCCCGTTGGCGGCCGCCGCCTGGACGCTGTACCCCCTGGCGTTGACCTGGGAGGGCGCGCCCTCGCGCCGAGGACCGGGGCGCACGGCCCTGGGGGTCGCCGCGCTCGGCGGGCTCGGCGCCCTGGTGATCGGTGTGCTGTTCTGGGCCCCCGCCCGGGTGTCGGCCGGGCTCGCCTCGTTGTCACCGCTCGCCCTGCTCGCCCCGCTCGTCCTCCTGGCGCCGCTCGCCCTCTCGTGGTTGCTGGGCCGGGTGGTCCGGGAACGCCACCTGCGGGAGGAGCGTGACGCCGCGGACGCGCTCGCCCGCGCCCAGAACGAGGAACGGCTCAGGGTGGCCCGGGAGGTCCACGACATCGTGTCGCACACCCTGGGCACCGTCGTCGTCCGCGCGGGGGTGGTCCGTCACGTGCACGGTGACGACCCCCGGGCGCTCCGGGAGGCCTTGGCGGAGATCGAGGAGGCCGGTCGCGCCGCCACGGACGAACTCCGCCACGTCCTGGGGATCCTGCGCGAGGACGGGCCCGCGCCCCTGGCGCCCCAGGCCGGGGTGGAGGGCCTTCCCGTCCTGGTCGAGACCGCCCGGGCCGCGGGCGTGGACTGCCGGATGCGTGCCCAGGGCACCGAGCGTCTGCCCGCCACGGTCGCCACGAGTGTCCACCGGATCGTTCAGGAGTCGCTCACCAACGCCGTCCGGCACGCCCCCGGCACCACCTGTACGGTCGACGTCATCGCCGACGAGGACGCGGTGGAGGTGAAGGTCCTCGACACCGGACCGGCCCGCGGTCCGAGCGGCGCCGAGCACCCCGTGTCGCCCCCGACCCCCGCCCCGGCGGCGGGTACCGGCACCGGACTGATCGGCATGCGCGAACGGGTCACCCTCCACGGGGGGACCCTGTCCGCCGGCCCACGGCCCGGCGGCGGACACCGCGTCCACGTCCGCATCCCTCTGGCACCTCGGCCCACGGAAGGGCGACGATGACCGACGACCCCCACCGCCCCGTCCGCGTCCTCATCGCGGACGACCAGGACCTCCTGCGCGGTTCGCTGCGCATGCTCGTGGACCACGATCCCGCCATGACCGTGGTCGCCGAGGCCCGCACCGGCAGGGAGGCCGTCGAGCTCGCCGCGCGTACCGCACCCGACCTGGTCCTCATGGACGTGCGCATGCCCGACCTGGACGGGCTGGCCGCCACCCGGAGCATCTGTGCCAACTCCGACGCCACCCGCGTCATCGTGCTCACCATGTTCGACCTGGACGACTACGTGTACGGCGCGCTGCGGGCCGGGGCCAGCGGCTTCCTGCTCAAGAACAGTCGGCCCGAAGAGCTGCTGCGCGCCCTGCGGCTGGTCGCCGACGGGCAGGCCCTGCTCGCCCCCGAGGTCACCGGCCGCCTCATCGCCGACGTCGTCCGCTCCGGCGGTCGTGGTGTGGACGACACCCCCTGGCGGGTCGACGCCTCCGGGCTGACCCCGCGCGAGCGGGACGTCGCCACCCTCATCGGTCGGGGTCGGTCCAACGCGGAGATCGCGGCGGAGCTGACCCTCAGCCACGCCACCGTGAAGACCTACGTGAGCCGGCTGCTGACCAAACTCGACGCCCGCGACCGTGCCCAGTTGGTGGTCTTCGCCTACGAGAGCGGCCTCGTCCGGGCGGTCTGAAAGCCCCCGCGACCCCGCGCCCGGGCGTGCGGGCTCACACTCGGTGAGGACCCGTATGTCCCCCGAGGATGACACTCCCACTGTCCACCACGGGCCGATGCGCCGGTGGGGCCCCGGAAACGACGATGAGTCCATGATCGAGATACGCGGACTCACCAAACGCTTCGGTGCCCACACCGCCGTGGACGACCTGTCCTTCACCGCCGCCGCCGGGCAGGTCACCGGGTTCCTCGGCCCCAACGGCGCGGGCAAGTCGACCACGCTGCGCATGCTGCTGGGGCTGGACCGGATCGACGCCGGCACCGCCACCGTCACCGGGGTGCCCTACACCTCGCTGCGCCGACCGGGCACCGTCGTCGGAGCCCAACTCGACGTCGGTGGCGCCCACCCCGCGCACACCGCCCGCGCCCACCTGGCGTGGATCGCCCGCGCCAACGGTCTTCCGCTCACCCGGGTCGACGAGGTCCTGGAGCGGGTCGACCTGACGCGTGCCGCGCGTGCCCGTGTGCGCACGTTCTCCCTGGGCATGGGTCAGCGGCTCAACCTGGCGGCGGCACTGTTGGGCGACCCCCGCGTGGTGGTCATGGACGAACCGGTCAACGGACTCGATCCGGCCGGCATCCGGTGGATGCGGTCCTTCACCCGGGGGTTGGCCGACGAGGGGCGTACCGTCCTCCTGTCCAGTCACCTGATGGACGAGATCGCCCGGATCGCCGACCACTTGGTCGTGATCGACGGCGGGAGGTCGGTGGCCCAGGGCACCCCGGAGCGGTTGACCGACGGGCACGACTCGTTGGAGGACGCGTTCTTCGCGCTCACCTCCGAGGTGCGGGGAGGTGTGTCCTGATGCTGGTGGACGTGCGGGCGGAGGGGCGCAAACTCGTGACCCTGCCGGTGGTCCCGCTGTCGATGCTGGCGACCTTCGTGGTGACGGTGGCGCTGGCGGGTATCGCGAGCTGGTCGATGGCCGGGCTCCTCGACGACGCCGGGGCCGGGATGGACTTCTCCCCGGAGGACGAGGGCTTCCAGTCCGTGCACTTCGGGCAGGCGGGGATGGTGGTCCTGGGGGTGCTGGCGGTCGGCGGGGAGTTCGCCGGCAACCAGGTGCGCACCTCGCTGTTGGCGATGCCCGGACGTCTCCGTTTTCTGGCGGCCAAGGCCGCGGTGGTGGCGCTGCTCGCCGCACTGACCGCGTCGGTCACCGTGCCCCTGGCGTTCACGGCCTCGCAGATCGCCCTGGGGGAGTACGGGATGTCGCTCTCCACGGCCCTCGACGCCGGGGTCCTCACACCCATGGCCGGAGCGGTCCTGTACTGGGTCCTGCTCGCCCTGCTGGCCGCCGGATGCACGGTCCTGGCCCGCAACACCGTGGCGCCGTTGGCGGTCCTGGTCGCCCTGGTGCTGGCGTTGTCGCAGATCCTGTCCATGGTGACCGACCTCGGCGGGCTGTTGCCGGACCAGGCCGGGTCCCTGCTCTACCTCACCGACAAGGAGAACGCGTTCGGGCTGGACGCGCCGCAGGGCGGAGCGGTGATGGCCGCCTGGGTGGCGGTGGTGTGGCTTCTGGCGGCGGTGAGGTTCGTGCGCCGGGACGCCTGAGACCCCGGGGCCCGAGGACGGCGGGTGCCCCGGTAGCCGGGGGCCGGGGCGGTTCCGTCGCCCCGGCCCGACCGGATCAGTCGTCGTTGTCGGAGGTCAACGCGTCCACGGCCACCGCGACACTGATCACCAGGGCCGGGTCCCCGGCCAGGTCCTTGCGGTGGGTGTTGACGTCCACCGCGTAGGTGTCGCGCATGCGGAACCACTTGCGGGAGACCACCGCGACGGTGCCCTCCTTGTCACTGATGGAGTACTCCTTGTCGAGGAAGCTGCCGACGACCTCCCAGTCCGGGGCGCCCTGGATGTCGACGTCGAGCTTGTCGCGAATGGGGTTGAACAGGCGCTTGCGGACGGTCGCCACGGTCGAGCCGTCGTGCTCCACCCGCATCTGGTCGCGGACCTTGAAGAGCTTCTTGCGGATCACCATGAGCACCTTGCCCCCGGGATCCTTGAGTTCGAAGGTGGTGCGGATCTTCAGAGCCTTGCCGTCCACCCAGAACACCTTGTTGTTCTGTTCATCGGTCACCCAGAAGTCGTCACCGATGTCGAAAACGCGTTCGCGTACCAGAAACTTCATGCCCCGACGCTAGTTCACCGGAGTACCGGGCACGACGGCGGCTCCTGACGTGATCGGCTCAGGTCGTGCGCGATCCGCGTTGCGCCACCACGATCGCCAGTACCACCAGAGCGCATCCGACCAGCTGAACGGAGGTGGCCCGTTCACCGAGGACCAGCGCGCCCAGAAGCACGGCCATCACCGGAGGCAGGACCAGGACCGCGGCGCCGGTCGTCGCGGACAGGCGGGGCAGGGCCGAGCCGACCAGCAACCACGTCAGGACCTGCCCGGTCAACGCCAGCAGCGACAGCCAGACCCACGCCCGGGCGTCCAGGGACATCAGGTCGATGCCGCTCCACAGCGCGCCCAGGAGGCCGGCCGAGACGGCGGCGGTCGCCGTGGACACGCACACCGGGGTGACCGTGTGGCCCCGACCTCCGGCCAGCCGGGACAGGAACAGGTACCCCGCGTAGGTGATCCCGGCCGCCAGGCCGTACGCCAACCCCAGCCACGGATCGCCCTCGGGCCCGGCGTGGGCGGCCGTGCCCTGGCCCACGGCCCCCGCCGCCAGCGCCAGCCCCACGAGCATCACCGGGAGCGAGGCGAGGAACCCCCGGGAGATCCGGTCTCCCAGGAAGGCCCAGACCAGCAGGGGGAAGACCACCACCTGGACGTTGAGAAGGACGGTCGCGATCCCGGCCCCCACATGGTGGATGCTCGCCGCCCAGAAAACGTAGTCCACGCCCAGGAGCAGCCCGGCGGCGGCGTCCAGCGCCAGCAGTCGCGCGGGCCTGCGGCCCGCGCGACGGAGCTCGACCAGCGCCATCGGTACGAGCACCACCAACGCCAGGGCGCACCGCAGGAAGGCGGCGGTCCCCGCGTTCGCGCCGGACAGACGGACGAACACCCCGTTGGCCGAGGTACAGCCGGAACCGACCACCGCCAGCACGGTCGGATCGATCCGGTCCAACAGGGACCCCGTGCCGTCGCGCACCGGCCGTGCGCCTCGCCGCTCTTCCCGGCCGCTCTCCCGTCGAGTCATGGGTACCAGCCTGTCGACCCGGACCCGAAAACAAAAGCAATGTTCTTGCTCTGGTAATCGGTAGTGTTGCTTACGTGTTCAGTATCGAACGACTCAGAGCGTTGGTGTCCGTGCGGACCCACGGCAGCATCGCCGGCGCCGCCCGGGCCCTGCACGTGACCCCTTCGGCGCTGTCCCAGCAGCTCACCAAGTTGGAGCGGGAAGCGGGACAACGGTTGCTGGAGCCTCAGGGTCGGAGCGTGCGGCTCACGCACGCCGGCCGGGTCTTGGCCGGGCACGCCGCCCGTGTGCTGGACCAGGTCAACGCGGCCCAGGCCGACCTGGCCGCGTTGGACCGACAGATCCTGGGGCCCCTGCGTCTGGGCGGGGTCGGGAGCGCGGTCCGCAGCCTGGTGCCAGGGGCCCTGTCGACCCTGCTCGCCCGCCACCCGGGGCTCGTCCCCACCCTGCGCGACGGCGAGGTGGTGTCCTTGTTGCCCGAGCTTCTGCGTGGGGACCTGGACCTGGTCCTGGCGGAGAGTTGGTCCAGTCGTCCCGTGGCGTTGCCCGCGGGGGTCCGCACGGCCGACCTGGTGGACGAACGCGTGTGTCTGGCCCTCCCGGCCGGACATCCCCTCGCGGACCGCGACACGGTCGCCCTGACCGCGTTCGGGGGAGCGGACGGCGAGAGTCGTGTCACGTGGGCGAGCTGTCCCGAGGGGACCGAGCCCTACGAGGCCATCCTCCAGGCTCTGCGCTCGTGCGGGGTGGAGCCCGACATCAGGTACCGGCTCGCGGAGATCCCCTCCCAGTTGGAGTTGGTGGCCGCGGGACTGGCCGTCGCCCTGGTCCCCGACCTGGGCCGACGCACCGCGCCCACCGGTCTGCGGTTCGTGCCCACGGACCCGCCCCTGCGCCGGGCGATCAGGGCGGTCTGGCGGGCCGACACCGAGACGCCGGCGGTCCGCGCCTGCGTCGAGGCCCTAATCGACCTCGACCCCGCACCGGTGGACGCACCGATCGGGGCACCATGACCCGACCCGCCTTGTCACCGTCGATCGGTAATGTCACTACCGTGTTCGGCATCGGACGACCGGAACCGCGAGGAACCACGTGAACACCTCTTGGCACACCCGCCCCATGGCCGCCTTCGACATCGAGAGCACCGGACTGGACGTCGAGAGCGAACGGATCGTCACCGCCGCCCTGTGGCGGATCGACCCCGCGCAGGGCACCAAGGAGGTCACCGTCTGGCTGGCCGACCCGGGCATCGAGATCCCCACCGCGGCCACCGAGATCCACGGCATCACCACCGAGCGGGCCCGCGCCGAGGGGCGTCCCGCGGGCGAGGTGGTCAAGGAGATCGCCGCCGCCCTGGAGGCCGTCGCCGCCGACGGACTGCCCGTGGTGGTCTACAACGCCCCCTACGACCTCACCCTGCTCGACCGCGAGGTCACCCGCCACGGCCGCTCCCTGGCCGACCGGCCGCTCGTGGTGGACCCCCTGGTGCTGGACAAGCGCGTCGATACCTATCGGCGGGGGTCCCGCAAACTCGTCGACGTCTGCGCCCACTACCAGGTGCCCTTCGCCCAGGAGGAGGCGCACGGAGCGGCCGCCGACGCCCTGGCCGCCGCCCGCCTGGCCTGGCGGATCGCGGCCGATCACCCCGAGATCGCCGAGATGTCCGCCGCCGACCTGCACGACGCCCAGATCAAGTGGAAGGCGGAGCAGGCCGCGAGCTTCCAGGAGTACCTGCGCCGGCGCAACCCGGACGCCGTCGTGGACGGCACCTGGCCCTTCACCCCCGCCACCGTCTGACCGACGGACGCCTCCGTGCGCGGACCACGGTCCGCGCACGGAGGCCTCCGGGGTGGCCCGCACGGGTGCGAGTGATCCACGGGGGCGTTCGGGTGCCGAAGGTCCCCGCCGTGTCGTGGGGCGCCCGGAGCACACCGACTACACGTCCCGGCGGGAGAACACCGCCACCGCTCCGGCCACGAAGACGCAGACCCACACCACGATCACGGCCACGGCGGCGAGAGTGGGCAGATGGCCCTCGGAGCCCGGGACGGTCATGCCGGCCACGCTCTCCACCGCCGCCCCCGTCATGTACCGGGGCACGTTCTCCCCCCACCACGGACCCAGGAACGGCGCCAGGGAGACGGGGAGCAGCCCGAGCAGCAGGACCGCCACGAACGCCCCCGGGGCGCTGCGCAGCACGACCGCCGCGCACGCGGTGAGCAGCGACTGGACCACCGTGCCCAGCGGCACGAACACCAGCACGGCGCGCAGCATCCCCGGCGCGGTCAGGCTCAGGGACTCCTCCCCGGCCATGGCCAGGACCCCCTGGGTGATCGCGAAGCTCACCAGGGACACCACCAGCCCCACGGCGGCGCCCACGGTCGACACCACCACCAGCTTGGCGACCAGAGGACGCCACCGACGCGGGGTGGCGGTGAGCGTGTACACCGCCAGGCCCCGGTACTCGGAGGCGATCACGTGGGCGGCCAGGGCGGCGAAGGCCAACGTGGCGAAGTGGCTTCCGAAGAACACCACCGCGTACTCGCCCTCCGCCTGTTCCCGAGCGAGCGCCGCGCTGTCGCCGAAGACCACCATGAGCGCGCTCACCCCGGCCGTCAGGAGGAGCGCCACCAGCACCATCACACGGTTGGCGGGCAGTGCCGGGAACTTCCGCCACTCCGACCCCAACGCCGCCCCGAACCCGGGCGGGCGCACCTCGCCGAGCGTCGTGTCCGCTTCCCCTCGTTCCACGACCCGCGTCATCGTTCCCCCTCCGTGACCGCCCCGGCGGGGGCGAACCGGTGACCGGCGCTGTCACCGGTCAGCCGCATGAACACGTCCTCCAGGCTGGTGCGCTCACTCGTCAGGGCGTGGAGCGCGATCCCGTACCGGGCGGCCACCTCGCCGACCGCGGCCGGATCGGTGCCGGTCACGATGAGCTCGCCCGTACCCCCCGACGCGGCCGGTTCCACGGACCAGCCGTGGTCCGTCAGCGCCGCGGCCAGGGCCTCCGGGCGGGGGCAACCGACCCGCACCCGGCCATGAGCCCCGCCGCCCGTGAGTTCGTCCACGGTGGTGTCGGCGACCAGGCGCCCGGCACCGATCACCACCACCCGGTCGGCGGTCTCCGCCGTCTCGCTCATCAAGTGGCTCGACAACAGGACGGTGCGCCCCTCGGCGGCCAGGCGCCGCAGGAAGGTCCGGATCCAGCGGACCCCTTCCGGGTCCAGCCCGTTCACGGGTTCGTCCAGGACGAGGGTCCCCGGATCGCCGAGCAGGGCCGCGGCCAACCCCAGCCGTTGGCGCATCCCCAACGAGAAGTCGCCCACGCGTCGGCGGGCCACGTCGGCCAGGCCGACCGTCTCCAGTACCTCTCCGACCCGGCGGCCGGGCAGGTTCCCCGCCCGGGCCAGCCAGCCCAGATGGGCCGCGGCGGTGATGCCCGCGGGGATTCCGGCGGTGTCGAGCAGCGCCCCCACGGAGCGCATTGGCGCGGACGAGGCGGCGTAGGGCGCTCCGTCCACCAGGGCCGTGCCCGCCGTGGGGCGTTCCAGCCCCAGCACCATCCGCATCGTCGTGGTCTTGCCCGCGCCGTTGGGCCCCAGGAACCCGGTGACCCGACCTGCCGGAGCGGTGAACGTCAGGTCGTCCACCGCCCGGTTCCCTCGATAGACCTTGGTGAGGCCCCTGACCTCGATCACGTCGTCCTCCCGTCGGTGTTCCCCGGTCCCGTCGACCGTTGCTCCCATATCACCGGGCGGGGTACCGGGCCCGCGAGCGTCGAACGTGGACGCCGGGATCCACAAACGTTGTCGGTCCGACCGGCCGGGGCCGGACCGGTCCCACCAGGGCCGGAACCGGTCTAGCGTGAGGGCATGTCCGACGACGCGCGCGTGCCCCGCCCCTCACGGAGGACGGTGGTGTTCACCCTCGCCTTCGCACTGCTCGCGTGGGCGAACGGCGCGTTCTGCCTCCTGGTGCTCCCCGTATCCGATCCGCGGGTGGTGTGGGCCGGCAGCGCGCTGATGGCCCTGGTCTCCCTCACCGCTCCGTGGCTCCGGCACCGACCCGCCACCATGGCCGTGGTCGTCGCCCTCGTCGGGGGCGCGCTGTACACGACGGACACGGTGTGGAGGGCGCTGGCGGCCGAGGGCGGTCTGGTGTGGCCGCTCCTGGCCGCGGCCTGGGCGTCGGCCAACCTCGTCGCCCGCGCCCGCGCCCCGCGTCAGTACGTGGTGGGCGGCGCGGCCCTGGTCGCCTACGTCCTGGCGGCCGCCGCTGTGCACCTGCCCGGTGGCGTTCCGGTGCTGGAGACCCTCAACGCCTCCGCGCCGGTGCTGGGCGGGGTGAGCCTCAGCCTCTTCACGCGACTGGCCGAGGCCCGTCGCGCGCGTGCCGCGCAGGAGGCCCGGGAACGCGTACTCTTGGCCGAGAACGCCAGGGCCGACGAGCGCGGTCGGCTCGCACGCGAGATGCACGACGTGGTCTCCCACGAGGTGAGCCTCATCGTCCTGCAGGCGGGTGCGCTGGCGGTCTCCTCACGGGATCCCGAGGTGCGCGCCGCGGCGGACGGCATCCGTGCCGCCGGGAGCCGTGCGGTCGAGGAGCTGCGCGGCATCATCGGTGTCCTCCACGACCCCGCGGCGAACCGACCGGAACCGCCCGGTCCCGCGCGGGGGGAGGACGCCCCCGACCCCCTCGCCCCGGTGGACCCCGCCCGGGCCGCCGGCCAACGTGTCGAGGTGGTCTCCGACACGGACCTCGACGCATTGCCCGCGCACACCGCGCGGGCCCTGCACCGGGTGGTCCAGGAGAGTCTCGCCAACGCCCGTAAACACGCGCCCGAGGAACCGGTCCGGCTGTCCTTGCGCAGCACACCGGGGGGAGTCGTGTTCGAGGCGACCAACCCGCGGTCCTCCACCGGCCCGATCCTGGCGGGGGCCGGCATCGGGCTGGAGGGGCTCCGTACCCGGGTGGAGATGCTGGGCGGCGGACTCGAGGCCGGACCCACCGACGACGGGGCCTTCCGGGTGTCCGTCGTCCTGCCCGTCGATTCCGAGGAGAACCCGTGATCAGTGTGCTCGTCGTCGACGACGAACCCATGGTCCGCGGCCACCTGCGCACCATTCTGGGTTCGGCGCGGGACATCGAGGTCGTGGCCGAGGCCGCGGACGGTGCCGAGGCGGTGGAGGAGGTCCTGCGGCACCGACCCCGCGTGGTGCTCATGGACCTGAGGATGCCGGGGGTCGACGGGATCGCGGCGACCGAGCGGATCACCGCCCTGCCCGAGGCTCCCGTGGTGGTCGCCCTGACCACGTTCGACGACGACACCCACGTGGTCCGTGCCCTGAACGCGGGGGCCGCCGGCTTTCTGGTCAAGTCCACGCCGGTGGAGGACCTGGTCAACCTGGTGCGGGTGGCGGCGGACGGGCACTCGGTGCTCTCCCGGGGCGCGGCCCGCGGACTCCTCGGCGCGTCCACGTCCTCGGCACACGCCCGTGAACGCGTCGCCGGGCTCGGCCCGCGCGACCGCGACATCCTCGGCTGCCTGGGCGAGGGCATGTCCAACGCCGACATCGCCGCGCACCTGTTCTTCGCCGAGACCACGGTGCGCAGCTATGTGTCACGCCTGCTCACCCGGTTGGACCTGCGCAACCGGACCCAGGCGGGGCTGCTGGCGCGGGAGGCCGGCCTGTCCGCTCCCGGATCACCCCGCTGACGGGGGCGGGTCGCGGTAATCGGCGGGGGAGAGTTCCCCCGCACGGGCCACATGGGTCTCGGCACCGGAGACCCGGTCGGTGTTGTGGGCGGCCACGGCCCGCCAACCGTCGGAGTCGCGACGGACGACGAAGGTGAAGACCCCGGAGCGGCGGTCGGTCGTGGCGCCGTCGAGCCCCGTCTGTCCGGTGATCGACCATCGGCAGTGCACCACGGCGGCGTCCGCGCCGAGGTCGCGCACCCGCGTCCCCGACAACCTCAGCGTGGAACCCGGGAAGATCACCCGCAGACCGTGGTCGTGGGCGCGCCGGATGGACTCACGGTCGCGCCACCACAGCCCCACCACGTTCACGAAGTCCGCGTCCGCGACGAACAGGTCCGCGATACCGTCCGGGTCGCCGCGGTTCCACGCTCGGGCGAAACCCGCGGCCACGTCCTCCGGACGGTCACGACCCCCCGTCATGAGCGCCCACGGCCGCGCACGGCCACGCCACCGTCGAAGAAGCCGCGGTGCCCACCGGCCCGGTGCTCCGCCCCGACCGGTCGTCGTTCCACGTCCCGGGACCCGCGCGCACTCGTTCCCACACGTCGCTCCGGCGTACCGATCCGCATCCCGGCTCCCTCCACGGAGACCTCGACCCTGGCATGGACGTCGGACTCTACAGTGACCTCGATCGAGGGGCGGCGGGGGAAGGGTGGGGGAGGCGAGCGCGGCCAGGGGCACGGGGTCCACTCGCGGGGAACGGAGGCCGGGTGTGGTCGCGCGTGCGGGTGTCGGGGCGGTCCGTGAACAGGCGGGGCCGGGTACCGCGTCCGATGCTCTCAGACGCTCCGACACCGAAGCGGCATCCAAGGGCCGGAAACAACGAAAGGCACCCCGTAGGATGCCTTCTCGCCCGGTCGGGTCCGTGATGGAACCGGACTCTCTCTTTGTGCCCCCTGCAGGATTCGAACCTGCGCACCCGGCTCCGGAGGCCGGTGCTCTATCCCCTGAGCTAAGGGGGCGCTGTGCTGCGTGCACAACTGTAGCAGGGGTTGCGGGATGTTCGTCCCATTGCTGTGCCCCACCGACCGATACCCGATTCCAGTGGTGCCACCGCGCTCCGCGACGGTAGTGTCACGGGCGTGAACGCCCTTCCCGTACGGGTTCTCGTCGTCGAGGACGACGAGGTGATCCGCGAACTCATCCGCCTCAACCTCGAACTGGAGGGGTTCGAGGTGTTCACCGCCACGGACGGGCAGGACTGCCTCGAGCGGATCGGGCAGGTCCGGCCCGACGTCATCACCATGGACGTGATGATGCCCCGGCTGGACGGGTGGACCACGGTGGAACGCCTGCGCACCGACGGCTACGACCGGCGGATCGTCATGGTGACCGCGCGCGCCCAGGCCGACGACCGGCGACGCGGCGAACGGATCGGCGTCGACGACTACATCACCAAACCCTTCGACCCCGACGAGCTGGTCGACCTCATCCGTGCCCTGCACGGGGAGGGCGGCGGTGTGGGGGGAGCCGTGTGACGCCACGCGCACTGGAGGCCGTGGTGCGCCGTGCCGCGCGACGCGCCTTCGACCTGGACGACGCCGACATCCCCCTGGTGTGGCCGCGCGCGGACCAGGCGGCCGGGTCCGTCGACGCCGCGGTGGCGCTGCCGCCCCGCCTGGTGGGTCTGCTCCGCGACCGTCTTCCCAAGGGGCGCGACGACACCCACCGCCGTTCTGTGGCCGCGCGCCTCGTCACCGAGATCGACTCCCTCGCCGCGGAGGGGATGACCGACGCGGCGTTCGCCGAGGTGTCGGGCGACGAGCGGGGCTTCGTCAACGTCACCTTCAGCTGCGACCAACGTCAGAACCTGGTGGAGGCCGCCGCCGACGGCCCCGCGTTCCTCACCGGGCGCCCCTGGACGGGAACGGGGGAGTGGCCCCGCTCGGACCTGCGCAAGGCCGGCCCCGTGGCCCAGGCCCGACGGTTCGCGCGCGCCGACGCCCGCGCGCGCATCGCCCTGGCACTGGGCACCGACGACCCACCGCCCGGTCCGACCGGTGAGGTCTCCTGGCGTGACCTCCACCTCGACACCGACCGCGCGCGTCTGCACACTCCGGCCGCCCGCACCCTGGGGCGGATCGGCGAGGACAGTGCCCGGGTGGCGTTCTGCCGGTCCGTGCCCGAACGGCCGCGGCAGAACGAGACCACCGGACACGACCTGCCGGTGCTGCCCTCCGCGGAGCGTCCCGGGGCGTGGGCCCGGCTCACCGAGGCCAACCCCGCCTTCCGGCTGCGCTACGCCCACGCGCACGCGCTGACCAGTCTGCGTTGGGCCCGCGACGGGGTCTCCACGACCGAGTGTCGGCACCACGACAACGCCGGGGTGCGCACCCTGCTCTTCGACGGCCCCGGTGTCCTCGACACCGCCGCGCGCCGAGAGGAACCCCATATCCTGGTCAGATACCTGGAGGCGCTGACCAGTGCCTACGATGAGTGGCGGAGGGGTTCCACCGCCGACGTCGAGGGGGAGGCGCCCACACGGGCCGCCCTCGATCCGGCTCTGCCGGCGGCGGTCGCCGGTGTGCTCGACACCGGACTCTTCCTGCTCGGGGTGTCGGCGCCCACAAGGCTGTAGGCACCCCGCCCGCGAGGGACCCCGTGGGGCGATCCCCACCCCAGTGTCCCGATCTGCTTAGTGGACAATGGGCAGGGCCCCCGAACACCGGCACCGGCGCCGCCCCGCGGTCGGCCGCGGACACAGCAGCGCCACAGCCGTACACAGCATCACCACGGAAAACACGAAGGCCCAGCCGAAAGACCGCCATGAGCCGCTACGCCCACCCCGCCGGATCCCGCCACGCGGAGATCCTGCCGGAGGACAACCCGCCGCTGCCGCCCGAGGACCTCAACGCTCTCGACGAACGCGTGTGGCCCGCCACCTCCCGTCGTCGGGACGGGGAGCTCACCGTGGGCGGAGTCGGCGTGCGCGCCCTCGCCGCCGAGTACGGCACCCCGCTCTTCGTCATGGACGAGGAGGACTTCCGTTCCCGCGCCCGTGACTACTCCACCGCCTTCGTCGACGCCGACGTCTACTACGCGGGCAAGGCCCTGCTGACCAAGGCCGTCGCCCGCTGGGTG
Organism: Nocardiopsis sp. MG754419; assembly: GCF_018207095.1. Lineage (GTDB taxonomy): Bacteria > Actinomycetota > Actinomycetes > Streptosporangiales > Streptosporangiaceae > Nocardiopsis. The sequence goes on from NZ_QOCZ01000004.1 coordinate 24,184, forward strand.
ATCGAGGAGGGCCTCAAGCTCGACGTGTGCTCCGGCGGCGAGCTCGCCGTGGCCCTGGCCGCCGGTGTGCCCACCGACCGGATCGGCATGCACGGCAACAACAAGTCGGTGGCCGAACTGCGCCGCGCCGTGGAGGTCGGGGTCGGTCGCGTCATCGTGGACTCCCTCGACGAGATCGACCGCCTGGCGGCCGTCGCCGCCGAGCTCGACGCGCACCCCAAGGTGCTCATCCGGGTCACCACCGGGGTGGAGGCGCACACCCACGAGTTCGTCGCCACCGCCCACGACGACCAGAAGTTCGGGTTCGCGCTGAGCACAGGCGCCGCGGCCGAGGCGGTCCGACGTGTCCTGGCCGCCGACCACCTGGACCTGGTGGGCCTGCACTCCCACATCGGTTCGCAGATCTTCGACACCTCCGGGTTCGAGGTCGCCGCCCGCCGTGTGACCCGCTTCCTCACACAGATCCACGAGGAACTCGACGTCACCCTCGCCGAGCTCGACCTCGGCGGTGGCCTGGGCATCGCCTACACGTCCGACGACGACCCCCTCGACCCCAAGACGATCGCCGAGAGCCTCACCGCGATCGTGCACCGTGAGTGCGTCGACGCGGGTCTGCCCACGCCGCGCATCGCGGTCGAGCCGGGCCGCGCCATCGCCGGTCCCGCCGGCATCACCGTGTACGAGGTCGGCACGGTCAAGGACGTGGAGGGCATCCGCACCTACGTCAGCGTCGACGGCGGGATGAGCGACAACATCCGCACCGCCCTGTACGGCTCCGAGTACACCGGACGGCTGGTCTCGCGCGAGAGCGACGCCGCGCCGATGCTCTCGCGTCTGGTCGGCAAGCACTGCGAGAGCGGTGACATCATCGTGCACGACCTGCACCTGCCCGCCGACCTGCGGCCGGGCGACCTGGTGGCGGTGGCCGCCACCGGCGCCTACTGCTACTCCATGGCGAGCAACTACAACCATCTGCCCCGACCCGCCATGGTGGCGGTGCGGGACGCGAACGCGCGGGTCATCGTGCGCAGGGAGACCGAGGAGGACCTCCTCCGCCTCGACGTAGGCTGAAACGTTCGTCCCCCGGGCGTCGACCGGCGTCCGGAAAGGTCGGACACGAGAGAAGTGGGAGTCACGCCCAAATGGCGATGAAGGTGGCGCTGCTCGGATGCGGCGTTGTGGGTTCGGAAGTCGTCCGCCTGGTCAACGAGCAGTCCGAGGAACTTGCCGCTCGGATCGGTACGCCGATCGAGATCGGCGGGATCGCGGTGCGCAGGCTGGACCGCGACCGCGGGGTCGACCCGGCGCTGCTGACCACCGACGCCACGGCGCTGGTCACCCGCCCGGACATCGACGTCGTCGTGGAGGTCATCGGCGGGATCGAGCCGGCCCGCTCGCTCATCCTCGCCGCGATCAAGTCCGGCAAGTCCGTGGTCACGGCCAACAAGGCGTTGCTGGCCGAGGACGGTCAGACGTTGCACGCCGCGGCCCGTGAGGCCGGGGTCGACCTCTACTACGAGGCGTCCGTGGCGGGGGCCATTCCGTTGCTGCGTCCGTTGCGCGACTCCCTGGCGGGGGACCGGGTGAACCGGGTCCTCGGGATCGTCAACGGCACCACCAACTACGTGCTGGACCGCATGGAGTCCCTGGGGTCGAGCTTCACCGAGGCCCTGGAGGAGGCCCAGGCACTGGGCTACGCCGAGGCCGACCCCACCGCGGACGTGGAGGGCTTCGACGCCGCCGCCAAGGCCGCGATCCTGGCCCGTCTGGCCTTCCACACCCAGAGGGTCACCGCCGCCGACGTGCACCGCGAGGGCATCACGAGCGTGTCCGCCGGTGACATCGCCAGCGCCCGTGACATGGGGTGCGTGGTCAAACTCCTGGCGATCTGTCAGCGTTCGGAGGACGGCGAGTCCGTGGGCGTGCGCGTCCACCCGGTGATGCTGCCGCTCCAGCACCCGTTGGCCAGTGTCAAGGAGGCCTACAACGCGGTGTTCGTGGAGGCCGAGTCCGCCGGTCGCCTGATGTTCTACGGGGCCGGTGCGGGGGGCACCCCCACCGCCGGGGCCGTCCTGGGCGACATCGTCGGTGTGGCCCGCAATCGCATGGCGCGGACCTCGGTCGCCGAGGGCGGACACGACACCGGTCTGCCGGTGCACGACATGGGCCGCACCATCACCAGCTACCACGTGGCCCTGGACGTGGCCGACCGTCCCGGCGTGCTCTCCCAGGTCGCGGAGGTCTTCGCCGACCACGGCGTGTCCATCAGGAACGTGCGCCAGGAGGGCAGCGGTGACGACGCGCAGCTCGTGCTGGTCAGCCACCCGGCGCCGGACTCCGCGCTCAGTCGCACGGTGGAACTGCTCAGCGTGCACCCCATGGTCCGCGAGGTGGCCAGCGTGATGCGCGTGGAGACCTTCCAGGACTGAGGGAGCGTCCGGGGGCACCGCGGAACACGGGCCCCCGGGCGTCCGCATGATGAGATCACAGTGACCGGTATGCAAGACATCGCAGGCCGGGTCGTACACTGGCGATCAGTGGGGACGGTTCGCCTCGGCGAAACCCCCACACCCATCCCCGCGCGTGTCCCGAGGGGACGCGCGCGCAGCGAACCACATCCACCCGAAAGGGACACCGTCGTGAGCATGGCACGGGCGTGGCGAGGCCTCGTCGAGGAGTACCGCGAGCGCCTTCCCGTAAACGAGAACACCCCCGTCGTCACCCTCCAGGAGGGCAACACCCCGCTGTTGCCGGCCACGCGCGTGTCCGAACTCACAGGCTGCGAGGTCTTCCTCAAGGTCGAGGGCCTCAACCCCACCGGTTCCTTCAAGGACCGCGGCATGACCATGGCCATCTCCAAGGCCGCCGAGGACGGCGCCAAGGCGGTCATCTGCGCCTCCACCGGCAACACCAGCGCCAGCGCCGCCGCCTACGCCATCCGGGCCGGCATGACCTGCGCGGTCCTGGTACCCCAGGGCAAGATCGCCATGGGCAAGCTGGCCCAGGCCCTCGTGCACGGAGCCCGGCTGCTCCAGGTCGACGGCAACTTCGACGACTGTCTGGAACTGGCCCGCAAGCTCAGCGTCGACTACCCGGTCGCCCTGGTGAACTCGGTCAACCCCTACCGCCTCCAGGGGCAGAAGACCGCCGCCTTCGAGATCGTGGACGCGCTGGGCGACGCCCCCGACGTCCACTGCATCCCGGTCGGCAACGCCGGCAACATCACCGCCTACTGGATGGGCTACACCGAGTACGCCAAGGACGGCGTCTCCACCCGGGCCCCGCGCATGCTCGGCTTCCAGGCCAGCGGCGCCGCGCCGATCGTCGACGGAGCCCCCGTCGCCGGACCGAGCACCATCGCCACCGCCATCCGCATCGGCAACCCGGCCTCCTGGAAGCTCGCGGAGCAGGCGCGCGACGAGTCCGGCGGCGCCATCGACAAGGTCACCGACCGGCAGATCATGGCCGCCTACAAGCTCCTGGCCGCCGAGGAGGGCGTGTTCGTCGAACTCGCCTCCGCCGCGAGCGTGGCCGGTCTGCTGCAGGCCGTCGAGGCCGGGCTGGTCGCCAAGGGCAGCCGCGTGGTGTGCACCGTCACCGGCAACGGTCTCAAGGACCCCGACTGGGCGCTGGCCGGAGCCTCCTCCGCCACCACCGTCCCCGTGGACGCCCAGGCCGCGGCCCGGGCCCTCGACCTCGCCTGACGCGGACCCTCCGCGTCGCTTCCGCCCGTGCTCGGGCGCCGGAAGGCAGGGCGCGACCCTGCCGGCGTCCGAACGAGACCACACTGGGAGCACAGTGACCTCACCGCGTCCCCGCCGGGTGTCCGTCGACGCCCCGGCCACCAGCGCCAACCTCGGGCCCGGCTTCGACGCCCTCGGCCTGGCCCTGCGGTCCCACAACCGGTTCGACGTCGCCCTGCGCGAGGACGACGAGCTCCATGTCTCGGTGACGGGGGAGGGCGCCGGCGAAGTACCGCTCGACCGTCGCCACCTCGTCGTGCGGGCCATGAGCGAGACCTTCGACCGGGCCGGGGAGAAGCTTCCCGGGTTGGACCTGCGGTGCGACGACCGCATCCCGCACGCGCGCGGGCTCGGTTCCTCCTCCTCCGCGATCGTCGGCGGGGTCACGGCCGCCGCCGCACTGCTCGGACGGACCGGACCCGACGGCGGACCGGACCGGGACTGGATCTACCAGGTCGCCGCGGACCTGGAGGGGCATCCCGACAACGTGGCCCCCTGCGTCTACGGCGGGTACACCGTCGCCTACCGGGACGGTGACTCCTGGGGCGTCGCCCGACTCGACCCCCACGAGCGGATCCTGCCGGTGCTGTGCGTGCCGTCGTGGAAACTGTCCACCGAGCGGGCCCGCGGGCTGTTGCCGGACACCGTCACCCACGCCGACGCGGCCTTCAACGCGGGGCGTGCGGCGCTGATGACGGCGGCCGTTTGTGGCCACCCGGACTCCCTGTACGCGGCGACCGAGGATCGACTACACGAGTCCTACCGGGCGCCCGCGATGCCGCGCACGCTCGACCTCATTCGTGACCTGCGCGAACACGAACGCCTCCCCGCCGTGGTCTCCGGAGCGGGGCCCACGGTGCTGGTGCTGTGCACGGTCCCGGATGGGACAGCTTTGCCGGATTCGCCGGAAATCACCGGGCAGGTAGATTCGATCACGCGGAGGGCGGGTAATGATTGGGACATACGCCCCCTGCACGTTGAGCCGGCGGGGGTGCGGACCCCATCTCCCCATCCGTAGCATCTGTGTCGAGGAATAGCCGTGGCCTCTGGTGATGTTAGGCTTGGTGAAGCACCAGATGCCCCGTTGCGGGGCGTGTGCTCATCCGCCACTGCGGCTTCCGCGTCCCAAACTCCGGCGTTCCGGTCTCACGATCTGTCGGAAGCGGTGGCCAACGTGTCGAGTTCGCGGTCTCCCCGCAACTGTGCCCACGTCTTCGAAGACCTCTCGTCCCTGGACGAGCGTGTCACGAGGGGCGACGGGCATCACCTCCGAGCCATCCGCCCCGACGTCTGGCTGTACCCAGAGCCCGCCGCGATTGGGTAGGGGACCGACAACGCCGGTTTCCGACATCCACGTGGGGCACGCCCTACCCGGCCCCTGCCGGTTCGCACCATCGGGCCGGCCGCTCAAGCACAACGCTGACGGCCGACGCCCGCTCCTTGGGAAGGACCCTTAGTGAGCGACACCACCGAACTCCGAACGGACGCGGCGGTCGACAGCAAGAACAGCGCCGACGCCTCCGCGGAGGCCGGCGAAGCCGCGCCCGCGGGCGCGGCTCGGTCCCGCGCGGCCTCCCGCGGTACCGGTCTCGCCGCCCAGAAGCTCCCCGAGCTCCAAAAGCTCGCGTCGAGCATGGGCATCACCGGCACGGGGCGCATGCGCAAGAGCGACGTGATCGCGGCGATCGAGGCCAAGCAGGGCGGTCCGGTCGCCCCGGTGAAGTCGAAGTCCGCAAAGAAGACCGACACCGCCCCCAAGGCCGGTAAGGTCGAGTCAACCGACGGCCCGACCGAACCCGTCTCGTCCGCCCCGTCGGGTTCCGACGAGGCTGCGAACAAGGGCTCTGGCGAGCGGTCGTCGGACCAGGCCGTGACCGAGTCCCAGGGTGGGAAGGCCGACAGGCCCTCCCGCAACCGCCGCTCGTCCCGCAGGCGCGGTGACGAATCCGGTGACCAGCCCCGATCGGTGGACGGCACCGACTCCTCAACCTCCGCGAGCAGCGTGACCAAGACATCCAGCACCCCCCAGAAGAACGGCCCCGACTCCGAGGACCGTGACACCAGGTCCGGGCAGGGTCGCGAGCGCCAGCGCAACCGTCGTAACCGCAACCGTGGCGGTGACGACCAGAGCTCCAACAACTCCGACCGCCAGCAGGGCGGCGGCGACGGTCAGAACCAGGGCCGCAACAACAACAGCAGCAATGACGACGACTTCGGCAGTGGCGGCCGTCGGCGCGGTCGGCGGCGGGACCGGCGGGACCGTCGTGGTCGCGGCGGGAACCAGGAGCCGGAGCCGGTCATCGGCGACGACGACGTTCTGCTCCCGGTCGCGGGCATCCTCGACATCCTCGACAACTACGCGTTCGTGCGCACCACCGGCTACCTGCCGGGGCAGAGCGACGTGTACGTGTCCCTGGCCCAGGTCCGCAAGCACGGCCTGCGCAAGGGCGACCACATCATCGGTGCGGTCCGCCAGCCCCGCGAGGGCGAGCGACGCGAGAAGTTCAACGCCCTGGTGCGTCTGGACTCGGTCAACAACATGTCGTCGGACCAGGCCAAGGGTCGCCAAGAGTTCTCCAAGCTCGTCCCGCTCTACCCGCAGGAGCGCCTGCGGCTGGAGACCGAGCCGAACGTCCTGACCACGCGCATCATCGACCTGGTCGCCCCCATCGGTAAGGGTCAGCGCGGTCTCATCGTCTCCCCGCCCAAGGCGGGCAAGACGATGGTGATGCAGGCGATCGCCAACGCCATCACCGAGAACAACCCTGAGTGCTACCTGATGGTGATCCTCGTGGACGAACGTCCCGAGGAGGTCACCGACATGCAGCGCACCGTCAAGGGCGAGGTCATCAGCTCGACCTTCGACCGCCCGGCCGAGGACCACACGGTCGTCGCCGACCTGGCGATCGAGCGGGCCAAGCGGCTCGTGGAGATGGGCATGGACGTGGTCGTCCTCCTGGACTCCATCACCCGTCTGGGCCGCGCCTACAACCTGGCCGCCCCCGCCAGCGGACGCATCATGTCCGGTGGTGTGGACTCCACCGCCCTCTACCCGCCCAAGCGCTTCTTCGGCGCGGCCCGCAACATCGAGGGCGGCGGTTCGCTGACCATCCTGGCCACCGCGCTGGTCGAGACCGGTTCGCGCGCCGACGAGGTCATCTTCGAGGAGTTCAAGGGCACCGGCAACATGGAGCTCAAGCTCAGCCGGTCCCTGGCGGACAAGCGGATCTTCCCCGCCGTGGACGTGGACGCCTCCAGCACCCGTAAGGAGGAGATCCTGATGTCGGCCGAGGAGCTGAACGTCGTGTGGAAGCTCCGCCGGGTGCTGCACGCCCTGGACACGCAGCAGGCGATCGAGCTGCTCCTGGACAAGATGAAGGAGTCCAAGAGCAACGCCGAGTTCCTCATGCAGATCCAGAAGACGACGGTGGGTCCCGACCGCTCGTGACCCCACCGGCGGCCACCGCGTCGCGGTGGGTCCGCGGGTGACGAAGCATCGGCCCCCTCCCCGGTTCCGGGGGAGGGGGCCTTCTGCGTGCACGGGGGAGGAGCGCCCGGGCGGCGCTTCCGTCATGTGGAACGCGAATATCACTTCTGTGTCTCAGATCACAGAGGGGGGATGGTGGGGGGACGCACGGCGACCTAGGGTCGCGGAGCACGAGTGCACACCCCATACCAGGGAGCCGTCTGTCATGGACAACCTCGCCCTGCTCAGCCTCCTCGCGCTCACCCCCATCCTTCTCGTCGGAGTCCTGCTCGTCGGGTTCCGCCTTCCCGCCATGTACGCCATGCCCGCCGGGTACGTCCTCGTGGTCGCCATCGCGGTCCTGTTCTGGCGGACCGACTGGATGACCGTGGCCGCCTCGACCCTCCAGGGCCTCATCCTCGCGGCGGGACTCCTCTACATCATCTTCGGCGCGCTGCTCCTGCTCTCCACGCTCACCAAGAGCGGCGCCATCGCCACCATCCGCCGCACTTTCACCGACATCACCCCCGATCGCCGGGTGCAGGCGATCATCATCGGCTGGCTGTTCGGCAGCTTCATCGAGGGTGCCTCCGGATTCGGCACCCCCGCCGCCGTGGTCGCGCCCCTCATGCTCGCCCTCGGCTTTCCCGCCATGGCCGCCGTCATGGTCGGCATGGTCATCCAGAGCACCTCGGTCAGCTTCGGCGCGGTCGGGACCCCGATCCTCGTCGGCGTCGCCGGCGGGCTGGACGGCGGGGGAGGCGTGAGCGAACGCGCCGCCGCCCTCGACATGAGCTTCACCGAGTACGTCGGTCAGATCGGACTCCAGACCGTCGCCCTGCACTCGATCGCCGGGACACTCGTGCCCCTGCTCATCTGTTGCATGCTGTGCGGTTTCTACGGGGAGAACCGGCGTTTCTCCGACGGTCTCGCCGTCTGGAGGTTCGCGCTGTTCGGCGGGCTCGCCCTGACCATCCCGTCCTTCCTGTACAACTACTTCCTCGGGGTGGAGTTCACCAGTCTCCTCGGTGGTCTCACCGGACTGATCATCGTCGTCCTCGCCGCGCGCAAGGGCTTCCTGATGCCGAAGAAGATCTGGGACTTCCCGCCGCGTGAGGACTGGCTGTCCCGCTGGACCGGCGGAATCGAGTCCGGCAACGGGCAGGACACCGCCCCGCGGGCAGGCGGCATCGGCTTCCTCAACGCCTGGGCGCCCTACCTCGTGGTCGCCGCCCTGCTCATCGTCACGCGCACCGTCGAACCCCTCAAGGAGTGGCTGGAGGGCCTGACCCTCGGTCACGACGACATCCTCGGCACCTCCATCGGCGACGCCGTCGCGCCCCTCTACTCGCCCGGCGCCACCTTCATCCTGGTCTGTCTGCTCACTTACGGCCTGCACCGCATGCGCGTCCGCGACATCGTGGACTCCTGGAAGATGGCCGGTTCCCAGCTGCTCGGCGCGGCCGTGGCCCTGCTGTTCGCCGTGCCCCTGGTCCGGGTCTTCATCAACACCGGATCGGAGTTCGGGGCCACCTCCCTGGAGAGCATGCCGCTCACCCTGGCCACCGGAGCCGCCGAACTCGGCGGGCACCACTGGCCCCTGTTCGCCCCGTGGATCGGTGCCCTGGGCGCCTTCGTCGCCGGCTCCAACACCGTCTCCAACCTCATGTTCGCGCTGTTCCAGCACTCCACGGCCGAACGCATCGGGGTGCCACCGGAGACCGTCGTGGCGGCCCAGGCCGCCGGCGGGGCCGCGGGCAACATGATCACCGTGCACAACGTCGTCGCGGCCTCCGCCGTGGTCGGCCTCGTCGGTCGGGAGGGCGACGTCCTGCGCCAGAGCGTCCTGGCGATGATCTACTACCTGCTGGTGGTCGGCTCCGTCACCTACCTCTTCATCCACGGGTTCGGCGCCAACGCCGGGCTGCTCCTGTTGGCCCTCACCATCGCGGGCCTGGCCGCGGTCTTCTGGTGGCTCAAACACCGTGATCGGGACAAGCCGGCACCCGTCACGATGCGCGAAGCCGAGCCGGTACAGGGGGGTCGGGAATAGGTACTGGTCCCGGCACGGTTATCGGTCTGGCAAACTGGTAGTGAGGGCGGGTCCGTCCTCCCGTTCGGGAGAGCACATCGCCCCGATCACCTGGATCGCCGCGGCACCGGTTCGCGCATGGCCTCGACACCGCTCCACCCCCAGTCGGTGGTGCGGTCGTCATGCGTCCGGCGGTCGCGCTCAAGCAAGGAGGCACACATGCAGGCCGACATCCACCCGGAGTACGTCTCGACCGAGGTGACCTGCACCTGCGGAGCCCAGTTCACCACCCGCAGCACGATCACCGGGGGCAAGATCCGCGCCGAGGTGTGCTCCGAGTGCCACCCGTTCTACACCGGCAAGCAGAAGATCCTCGACACCGGTGGTCGGGTCGCCCGCTTCGAGAAGCGCTTCGGCAAGCGCAAGTAGCGCTGCCCTTCCGGCCCGGTGGCGCCGCCCCCTCGGCGGGCGCCACCGGATCGGACGCATCCCACACGCGGGAACAGGCAGGGCGGACGAGAAGACGGGAATGGGAAAGTGAAGCTGGACGACCTTCTTGGGGAGTACTACGAGCTGGAGCAGCGGCTCGCCGACCCCGAGGTGCACGCGGATCCCGCCGATGCGCGCCGGCTGGGCAAGCGCTACTCCCAGCTCACCCCGATCATCGAGGCCTACCGTCAGCTCAAAGAAGTCGAGAACGACATCGGTGCCGCCCGTGAGCTGGCCGCCGAGGATCCCTCCTTCGCGGAGGAGGCCGACCGGCTGACCGCCGACGCCGAACAGCTCACCGAGCGCCTGCGCTTCCTGCTCATCCCGCGTGACCCCGCCGACGACAAGAACCTCATCATGGAGGTCAAGGCGGGCGAGGGCGGCGAGGAGTCCGCCCTGTTCGCCGGCGACCTGGTCCGCATGTACCTGCGTTACGCCGAGCGGCACGGCTTCAAGAGCGAGGTCATCGACGCCACCCACTCCGACCTCGGCGGGTACAAGGACATCACCATCGCCTTCAAGAACAAGGGCAACCCCGAGCCCGGCTCGGGCGTGTGGCCCATGCTCAAGTTCGAGGGCGGCGTCCACCGGGTGCAGCGCGTGCCCGTCACCGAGTCCCAGGGCCGCATCCACACCTCCGCCGCCGGCGTGCTGGTCGTGCCCGAGGCCGAGGAGATCGAGATCGCGATCCACGACAAGGATCTGCGCATCGACGTCTACCGCTCCTCCGGGCCCGGTGGGCAGAGCGTCAACACCACCGACTCCGCGGTGCGCATCACGCACCTGCCGACCGGTATCGTCGCCTCCTGCCAGAACGAGAAGAGCCAGCTCCAGAACAAGGAGCAGGCCATGCGCATCCTGCGGGCCCGGATCTACGCCGAGGCCCAGGCCAGCGCGGACGCCGAGGCCAGCGCCGAGCGCAAGAGCCAGGTCCGCACGGTGGACCGCTCCGAGCGGGTGCGCACCTACAATTTCCCCGAGAACCGCATCTCCGACCACCGGGTCGGCTTCAAGGCCTACAACCTCGACCAGGTGCTCGACGGCGACCTGGACGGTGTCATCAAGGCCTTGGTCGACGCCGACACCAAGGAGAGGCTCGAAGCCGCACAGGGATCATGAACTTCCTACTCGACGAGGTCGCCCGCGCCACGCTCAGGCTCGCGGAGGCGGGCGTGGCCTCACCCCGCACGGACGCCGAGGAACTCGCGGCGTTCGTGCACGGTGTCCGTCGAGGGGAACTCCACGCGGTCTCCGACGCCGACTTCGACGCCCGGTACTGGGAGTGCGTCGCCCGCCGTGAGGCCCGCGAACCGCTCCAGCACATCACCGGGCGCGCCTACTTCCGCTACCTCGCGCTCCAGGTCGGTCCGGGTGTGTTCGTGCCCCGTCCGGAGACCGAGATCATGGTGGACTGGGCGATCGAGACCCTGCGGGCCATGGACGTCGCCGACCCCCTGGTCGTGGACCTGGGCGCCGGCTCCGGGGCGATCGGGATCTCCATCGCGCAGGAGGTCCCGCGCTCTCGGGTCCACACCGTGGAGATCGATCCCGAGGCGCTGCGCTGGACCCGACGCAACGTCGAGGCCAGCGGCCACGCCGACCGGGTGACCGCCCACCAGGGCGACATGCGCACCGCACTGCCCGAGCTCAACGGTCGGGTGGACCTGCTCATCAGCAACCCGCCCTACGTTCCCACTCGGGAGGCCGACGTCATCCCGCCGGAGGTGCGCGACTACGATCCCGCCCGCGCGCTGTGGTCGGGCGAGGACGGGCTGGACATGATCCGCGACCTGGAGGCGGTCGGCCGTAGGCTGCTGCGCCCCGGCGGGGCCATGGCCATCGAACACCACGACGGTCAGGGCATCGACATCCCCTGGCTGTTCCCCGAGGACAAGGGCTGGCGCGACGTCCTCAACCGCAAGGACATGGCCCGGCGCGACCGCTTCGTGGTCATGCGTCGGGCCGACGAGGACGACTAGGCACGGTTTGATGAACCACACGGGGTGTTGTTCCGTTCGGACTCCGACAGACCGTGGTTCCCACGAGCCGGCAAGGGACCGGAGGTGGGATCGTGAGGGACGAGCCCTCCCACCGCGGATCCCGAGGGTTCCCGCCGTGCCGCCGGACGTCCGCACCCGGGCCGAAGCGTCAGCGCAGGCCCCGAGAACACGGCCCAGCGGCCGTCGTCCTCGCCCCCAACCCCACCGTCGGACCGACACCTGGCCGGTCGACCCGTTCGAGATCGAGGTGAACGCAGGGTGAGCCGCATCTACGACTGCGCGGACGATACCGCCCGCAAGGACGGCATCGCCGACGCCGCGTCCGCGGTACGCCGAGGCGACCTGGTGGTCCTGCCGACCGACACCGTGTACGGCATCGGCACCGACGCCTTCAGCCCCAAGGCGGTCGCGCGACTCCTGGAGACCAAGGGGCGCGGCCGGGACATGCCGCCGCCCGTGCTGGTGGGCTCGATCCGGGCCGCCACCGCCCTCATCGACGACCTGGGCAACCACGGACGTGACCTCATGGAGGAGTTCTGGCCCGGTCCGCTCACCCTCGTGTGCACCGCCACCCCCAGCCTGTCCTGGGACCTGGGCGACACCAAGGGCACCGTGGCCGTGCGCATGCCGATGGACCCGGTCGCCCTGGAGCTGTTGAAGGAGACCGGCCCGATGGCGGTCAGCAGCGCCAACAAGTCCGGGATGCCGGCCGCCGCCACGGCGGGGGAGGCCATCGAACAACTCGGTGACGAGGACGTGGCGGTCTACCTCGACGGCGGTGTGAGCGAGAGCCCCGTGGCCTCGACCATCGTCGACCTCACCTACGCGGTACCGCGCGTGCTGCGCTCGGGCGCCATCTCCATCGAACAGCTCCGGGCGGTGTGCGGCACCGTCATCGGGGAGCTGCGCAAGGGCCGCACCAAGCCCAAGAAGTCCGAGTCCGAGGAGGCGACCGCTCCTTCCGAGGACTCCGCGGGGGACGACGCGGGCACCGAGGGTACGAAGACCGAGAACGCGAACGACAACGAGACGTCCTCCGCCGACGGCGAGACCCGCGCGTCCGGCGGCGGCGACCAGAGCTAGAGGGGCCGGTCAGTGCGGGAGTACGCGCTCACCTTCGTCATCGCCGTCGCGGTGACCTACCTGTTGGTGCCCTTGGTGCGTCGGCTGGCGATCGCCTTCGGTGCGGCGCCTCCGGTGCGCGACCGCGACGTGCACACCGAACCGATTCCGCGGCTGGGCGGACTCGCCATCTACGGCGGGTTCGCCGCGGCGCTGCTCATCTCGGCGCAGCTGCCGCACCTGCAGAACGTGTTCGTCGCCAAGACGTGGATCGGCCTGCTGCTGGCGGGCGGACTCATCACCATCATCGGTGTCATCGACGACCGATGGGGGATGGACGCCCTGAGCAAACTGGCGGGGCAGACCGCCGCCGCCGGGATCCTGGTCTGGCAGGGCGTCCAGCTGTTGTGGCTGCCGTTGCCCGGCACCCAGTTGTCCCTGGGCCCGTGGCTCGGGGCGATGGTGTCGATCCTGCTCATCGTCGCGACCATCAACGCGATCAACTTCGCCGACGGGTTGGACGGTCTGGCCGCCGGTATCGTCGCGATCTCGTCCCTGGCGTTCTTCGCCTACTACTACGTGGTCGCGGTGGACCAGGGGTTCGTCCGCCAGTCCTACCCGGCGATGATCGCGATCATCCTGGCCGGCACCTGCCTGGGGTTCCTCTTCCACAACTTCCATCCGGCCAAGGTGTTCATGGGCGACACCGGCTCCATGCTGCTGGGGCTGTTGCTCACCTCCATCACCATCACGGTGACCGGCCAGTTCGACGCCAACACCGCCCGGGAGGAGTTCAACTCCTCCGGCCTGGTCGTGTTCCTGCCGATCCTGCTGCCGTTGTTGGTGATCGCGCTACCGCTGGCGGACATGGTGCTGGCGGTCGTGCGCCGGACCCTGGCGGGCAAGTCGCCGTTCGCCCCCGACCGCGGACACCTGCACCACCGGTTGCTGGACATGGGGCACACCCACACGCGCGCCGTGCTGCTGATGTACCTGTGGGCCGGGATCGTCGCGTTCGCGGCGGTGTCCCTGTCGATCTTCGACTCCGCGTTGATCGTGCTGACGGTGACCGTGCTGGTCGCCACCTGTGCGGTCGGTCTCATCGCCCTTCCCCGGCTGCACCGTAGGGGACTGCTGCCCTGGGGGCGGGGTAACGGCGCGAAGTCGAAAGCAGATCACCGTTCGTCAACCGATGGATAAATGCCCGGTCACGTTCGGGACGGAGGTCCCGGGTCGTGTCGTGAATGTGTGCAGGTGTGAAGCTCGTGACGAGTGTGTGCAAGGTGACACAAGACCCGAAGTGACCGCCGAACGGGGCTTTCGCGAGGCGTTAAGAGCACGTTAAGGCTCCCCTGGATTTCGTACCGAAAACCTTGTGATAGCTTTCACGAGCAGGTAACCACTGAACCCCACGGAGCTTCGTCATGCAGGAACACGACGCCCGGATCCTCCGCGGCGCCGCGCTTCCGAGCGCCGCGTGCGGAGTCCTGGCCATCGCGGTCTCGGCACTCTTCGCAGGCTCTGCCGGAGCTCTCAGTTCGGCCCTGGCGGTGGTCGTCATCCTCGCCTGTTTCGGTCTGGGTCAGTGGATGGTCATCCTGGTCACCCGTCGCAACAAGGACCTGTTCCTCGCGGCGAACCTGCTCGGCTTCGTCGTCAAGATGGCGCTGCTGGGCATCCTCCTGGTGACACTCGGCCAGAGCCCCCTCATCACCGACCTCAGCAGCAACGCCTTCGTCTACAGTGCGCTGGCCGTCGTTCTGGTCTGGCTGGGTGGGCAGACCTGGGCCACCTCTCAGGCCAAGATCCTTCACGTGGACCCGAGCGAGAGTTCGGAGAGCACGTGATGGGGTGCCCCGCCGCGGTCCCTCGGAACGGGCGTTATAACCTGTTCCACGGCAGGCGGGCGGCCACGTTCCAGTCGAGCCCCACATGCTATATTCCGGAGCGAGATGAGCAGCGAACCCACCGAGAAGAAGGATTCCAGTGGGCCCCCGGGGCCGCGCGAGTCCGACGGCTGGGCACTCTTCTCGACTTTGCTCTCGGGTGTGCTCGTGTGGAGTGCGATCGGCTGGGGTGCGGACAGACTCCTGGGTTTCCAGGCTCTCTTCCTGCCCATCGGGGCGATTCTCGGCATGGTCGGTGCGATCTTCCTGATCGTCGCCAAGACGCGCCACATCTGAGCACCCCGCAGTCCCGCGTCGCCCGTTCCACGACGACGCTCGCAGTAACAACCATCAACGAGGCTTTCTTGCGTCACGACGAAAGGATTCGCCGTGAGTGCTGACGTGCGCATTCTCGCGGCCGAACCGGGTTGCCACCTCTTCGGCGACAACGGTTGCGGGTTCGAGGCCCCCACCATCGGGATGTTCTTCCCCGAACCGTGGTTCGCCGGCATCCCCGGCAGCGCGGGCATCGACCTGTACCTGGTTCTGTTGCTCGTCGCGGTCGGTGCCGTCCTGCTTCTGTGGTCGTGGTTCAGCAAGAAGCTGAGCCTCGTCCCCGGCCGCAGGCAGAGTGTCGGAGAGATGCTGATCCTGTTCATTCGGGACAACATCACCCGTCCGACCATGGGTGCCAAGGGCGACGCCTTCATCCCGTTCATGACGGGTATCTTCACGCTCATTCTGGCCATGAACTTCACCGGGCTCATCCCCGGGATGCTTCCGGTCAACAGCAACCTGGCCTTCACGGCCATGTTCGCGCTGACCATCTACGTGATGACGATCGTGATCGGCATCAAGCACCAGGGCGGTTGGGGATACTTCCGCAACCAGATCTTCCCCCCCGGCATGCCGAAGTGGATCTACGTCCTGGTCACCCCGATCGAGATCCTCTCGGTCTTCCTCATCCGCCCGGTGACGCACGCCCTGCGTCTGTTCGCGACCATGTTCGCGGGCAGCCTGCTCCTGGCCGTGTTCGCCTACGGCGGCTGGTACATGCTCAACCTGTCGGCGGAGCCCATGCTCGCCGCGGTCTCGGTCGTCTTCTCCGGCGCCGCGTTGCTCGGTTACGTCGCCTTCTTCGTCTTCGAGATCGCGATCATGCTGATCCAGGCCTTCGTGTTCACGCTGCTCGCGAGCCTGTACCTCAACCAGTCGCTCGAAGCGGCCCACTAGACCCCCTCCACGTTCCCCCCGATCCCGTGATCGGACCCGGGACGAGGAGTGCATCAAACCCGTCCACACCGGCGAACTGACCTATTGCGTACCGCAACGCCGGACGTCGAGTAAAGGGAAACACAATGGACATCGCTGCGATCACCGGCAACATCAACACCATCGGCTACGGCATCAGCGTCATCGGCGCCGGTATCGGTGTCGGTATCGTGTTCGGTCTCGGTATGCAGGCCATCGCCCGTCAGCCCGAGGCCCGCGGCCCGCTGCAGACCAACATCTACCTCGGCTTCGCGCTCGTCGAGGCCCTCGCGATCCTGGGCTTCGTCCTCGCCTTCGCTGCCCCCGGCGCCTAAGGCGTATTGCCAACCGTTTTCTGATGGCAACTGACGCGAAGGAGGGCTGACCATGTTGGTTGAGTTGGCAGCCGATTACAACATTCTGCGGATCGACTGGGTGAAGTTCACCTTCGGTGCGATCGCGCTCGCCGTGGTCTACTTCTTTGTGGCCCGCAAGGCGGTCCCCAAGGTGATGAAGGTCCTCGACGAGCGTCACGACGCCATCGAGGGCGGCATCGAGCGGGCCAAGCGCGCCGAGGCCGAGGCCGAGGAGATCCGTCAGCAGTACCGCGAGAAGCTCGAAGAGTCGCACCGCGAGTACGCGCAGGAACTCGAGAAGGCCAAGGAGCAGCGCACGGCGATCATCGCCGAGGCCCGCGAGGAGGCCCAGGTCGAGGCCAAGCGGATCATCGACGCCGCCAAGGCGCAGATCGAGGCCGACCGACAGCAGGCCTTCGTCCAGCTCCGCGGTGAGATCGGCACCCTGTCCACTGAGCTCGCGACCCGCATCGTCGGGGAGACGCTCAGCGACAGCGCCGCTCAGAACCGCGTGGTGGACCGGTTCCTGGAGGAGCTGGAGCAGGACGAGAGCGCGAAGCAAGCCGAGGTGCGCTGATGCGTGGTATCAGCCGCAGTTCTCTGGCTGAGGCGACCCGGCGCTTGGACGACAACGTCCTCGCGTCGGCCGACGCCGCCCAGCACGCGGTCTCACTCGGTGGCGAGCTCTTCGAGGTCGTCGCCCTGCTCGGCAACGAGCACTCGCTCCGTCGCTGGCTCGCGGACCAGGCCAACCCGGTCGAGAAGAAGACCGGTCTGATCGGTCAGATCCTCGAGGGCAAGGTGTCGCCGTCCACGGTCATCGTGGTCAACGACATCGTGTCCCAGTCCTGGGCGGGCCCCCGCGACATGGTGGACGCTCTGGAGCGCATGGCGGTCTACGCGACCGTCGCCTCCGTCGAGGGCACCCGCCTGGACGAGCTGGAGGACGAACTGTTCCGCTTCCAGCGGATCGTCGTCGCGCAGCCGGACCTGCGAGCCGCCCTCACCCGTGACGGCGTGGCCGCCGCACATCAGCGCACGCTGATCGAGAACCTGCTCTCGGGCAAGGTGAGCTCCGCGACGCTGGCCCTGGTCGGCGAAGCGGTCACCCGGCCCCGGGGACGTACCCTGGAACAGGCGCTCGAGACCTACGGTCAGCTGGTCGCCGAGCGCGCCCAGCGGTACATCGCCGTGGTCCGCAGCGCGGTTCCGCTGAGCGGAGCGCACCTGGACCGCCTCCGTGCGCTCCTCAAGCGCAGGTACGGTCGCGAGATCCACCTGAACATCGAGGTCGTCCCCGAGATCGTGGGTGGACTCTCCATCCAGGTGGGCGACGAGGTCATCGACGGCACCATCGCCGGGCGCATCGCTGAGGTCCAGCGCCGTCTGGCCGGCTGACACACGCGAATGAACGCAAGGCAAGCACGCACGGCGCCGGCCCGGCGCCATTTGAGAGCAAGGACAACGTAGAGATGGCGGAGCTGACGATCCGGCCGGATGAGATCCGGGACGCGCTACAGCGCTTCGTCCAGTCGTACGAGCCTGATGCCACCCGCGCGGAAGAGGTCGGAACCGTCACCTACTCCGGTGACGGCATCGCCCGCGTCGGTGGCCTTCCCTCGGCGATGGCGAACGAGCTGCTGGAGTTCGAGGACGGCACCCTGGGCATGGCCCAGAACCTTGAGATCGGTGAGATCGGTGTCGTCGTGCTGGGCGACTTCACCGGCATCGAGGACGGGCAGAAGGTGCGTCGCACCGGCAAGCTCCTCTCGGTCCCGGTGGGCGACGACTTCCTCGGCCGTGTGGTGGACCCCCTGGGCAACCCCATCGACGGCAAGGGCGAGATCGAGACGACCGAGAGCCGCGAGCTGGAGCTCCAGGCCGCGACGGTCATGGAGCGCCAGCCGGTCGGCGAGCCGCTCCAGACCGGCATCAAGTCGATCGACACCATGACCCCCGTCGGCCGTGGCCAGCGCCAGCTGGTCATCGGTGACCGACAGACCGGTAAGACCGCGATCGGTATCGACGCGATCATCAACCAGAAGGCGAACTGGGAGACCGGCGACCCCACGAAGCAGGTGCGCTGCATCTACGTCGCGGTGGGTCAGAAGGGCTCGACCATCGCCAGCGTGCGCGGCGCGCTCGAAGAGGCCGGCGCGATGGAGTACACCACCATCGTCGCCTCCCCGGCGTCCGACCCGGCCGGCTTCAAGTACCTCTCCCCGTACACCGGTTCGGCCCTGGGCCAGCACTGGATGTACGAGGGCAAGCACGTCCTCATCGTCTTCGACGACCTGACCAAGCAGGCCGAGGCCTACCGCGCGGTCTCCCTTCTGCTGCGCCGCCCGCCGGGCCGTGAGGCCTACCCGGGTGACGTCTTCTACCTCCACTCCCGGCTCCTGGAGCGCTGCGCGAAGCTCTCCGACGAGCTGGGCGCCGGTTCGATGACGGCCCTCCCGATCATCGAGACCAAGGCGGGCGACGTCTCGGCGTACATCCCCACCAACGTCATCTCCATCACCGACGGCCAGGTCTTCCTGGACTCGGACCTGTTCAACCAGGGCCAGCGTCCGGCGATCGACGTCGGTGTGTCGGTCTCCCGTGTCGGTGGCGCGGCCCAGACCAAGGCCACCAAGAAGGTCTCCGGCACCCTGCGGCTGGGCCTGGCCCAGTACCGCGAGCTGGAGGCGTTCTCCGCCTTCGGTTCGGACCTGGACGCCGTCTCCAAGCAGCAGCTGGAGCGCGGCGCCCGGATGATGGAGCTCCTCAAGCAGGGCCAGTACTCGCCCTTCTCCATGGAGAAGACGGTCGTCTCGATCTGGATGGGCAACACCGGTCTCATCGACGAGGTCCCCGTCGAGGACGTGCGCCGCTTCGAGGAGGACTTCCTGTCCTACCTCGACCGTGAGCACAAGGGCGTTCTCGACACCATCCGGGAGTCCGGCAAGTTCGAGGACGAGAGCCAGAAGACCCTCCAGGGCGCCATCGAGAAGTTCAAGCAGGGCTTCCAGACCTCCGCCGGCACCCTTCTGGGCACCGAGGCCGAGACCGAGGCGCTCGAAGAGGAGAAGGTCGGCCAGGAGACCATCAAGGTCGCCAAGGGCGGGAAGTAACCCATGGGTGCACAGCTTCGCGTCTATCGCCGGAGGATTCGCTCGACGAAGTCGATGGCGAAGATCACCCGCGCGATGGAGCTCATCGCCGCAACGCGCATCACCAAGGCGCAGCGCGCGGCTGAGGCTGCCGGCCCCTACGCACGGGAGATCACGCGGGCGGTGTCGGCCCTGGCCAGTCGGGTGTCCGATCACCCCCTGCTGACCGAGGCCGAGAACCCCACCCGTGCGGCCGTCCTGGTCGTCACCAGCGACAAGGGCCTGGCCGGCGCCTACTCGACCAACGTCCTCAAGGAGGCCGAGGCCCTCACCCAGCTCCTCCGGGAGCAGGGCAAGGAGGTCCTCACCTACATGGTGGGTCGCAAGGGTGCGGCGTTCTACAAGTTCCGCGACCGCAGTGTCGAGGAATCGTGGGAAGGCTTCACCGAGCGTCCGACCTACGCGCACGCCCAGGAGATCGGCTCCACCTTGATGGAGAGGTTCTCCCAGGACACCGCCGAGGGTGGTGTCGACGAGATCCACGTGGTCTCCACGGAGTTCGTGTCGATGCTGACCCAGCGGGCCGGGGCGGTTCGTGCCCTCCCGCTGGAGGTGGAAGAGGTCGAGGAGGAGGAACTCGAGCAGGCTCACGGCGGCAACGCGCTGCCGCTCTACGAGTTCGAGCCCTCCGCCGAGGAGGTCCTGGACCAGCTGCTGCCGCAGTACGTGGTCAACCGGATCTACGCCTCGCTCCTCGAATCCGCCGCCTCCCAGCAGGCGTCCCGTCGCGCGGCCATGAAGGCCGCGACCGACAACGCGGAAGAGCTCGTCAAGACCCTGACCCGCCTGGCCAACCAGGCGCGTCAGGCCGAGATCACCAATGAGATCAGTGAGATTGTCGGCGGTGCCGATGCACTCTCTGGGTCCAGCGCGGGAAGTGAGTAACGAAAAGTGACTGCGACAGTTGAAGGTACGGCCGGCGCTGGCACCGCCACCGGCCGGATCGCCCGGGTCACCGGCCCGGTCGTCGACGTGGAGTTCCCCGTCGGCTCCCTGCCCGGCATCTACAACGCCCTGCACACCGATGTGAGCATCGGCGGCACGGACAAGGTCATCACCCTGGAGGTCGCCCAGCACCTGGGTGACAACCTGGTGCGTGCCATCTCCCTGGCCCCGCAGGACGGCATGGTCCGTGGCGCCGAGGTCCGCGACACCGGCGCGCCCATCAGCGTGCCCGTCGGCGACGTCGTCAAGGGCCACGTGTTCAACACCCTGGGCGAGTCCATGGACGTGCCCACGGCCGAGCTCGGCGTGACCGAGCGCTGGCCGATCCACCGCAAGGCTCCGGCCTTCGACCAGCTCGAGTCCAAGACCGAGATGATGGTCACGGGCATCAAGGTGATCGACCTCCTCACCCCGTACGTGCGCGGTGGGAAGATCGGTCTCTTCGGTGGCGCGGGTGTGGGCAAGACGGTGCTCATCCAGGAGATGATCACCCGTATCGCCCGTAACTTCGGTGGTGTGTCCGTGTTCGCCGGTGTCGGTGAGCGCACCCGTGAGGGTACGGACCTCTTCCTGGAGATGGACGAGATGGGCGTCCTCCCGGACACCGCCCTCGTCTTCGGCCAGATGGACGAGCCCCCGGGCACCCGTCTGCGCGTGGCGCTCTCGGCTCTGACGATGGCGGAGTACTTCCGTGACGTCCAGAACCAGGACGTGCTGCTCTTCATCGACAACATCTTCCGTTTCACCCAGGCGGGTATGGAGGTCTCCACGCTGCTGGGCCGTATGCCCTCGGCCGTGGGCTACCAGCCCAACCTGGCGGACGAGATGGGTCAGCTCCAGGAGCGGATCACCTCGACGCGTGGTCACTCGATCACCTCGATGCAGGCGATCTACGTCCCCGCGGACGACTACACCGACCCCGCTCCGGCGACCACCTTCGCCCACCTGGACGCGACGACCGAGCTCTCCCGGCCGATCTCGCAGAAGGGCATCTACCCGGCGGTCGACCCGCTGGCCTCCACCTCCCGTATCCTCGACCCGCAGTACGTGGGCGAGGAGCACTACGCGGTGGCCCAGCGCGTCAAGGAGATCCTCCAGCGCAACAACGACCTCCAGGACCAGATCGCCATTCTGGGTATGGACGAGCTCTCCGAAGAGGACAAGATCATCGTCAACCGGGCGCGTCGCCTGGAGCGGTTCCTCTCGCAGAACATGTTCGTCGCCGAGAAGTTCACCGGCACCCCGGGTGTGTTCGTGCCGCTGGAGGAGACGATCGCCTCCTTCAAGGGTCTGTGCGACGGTGAGTACGACCACCTGCCCGAGCAGGCCTTCCTCGACGTCGGCAACATCGACATGGTCGTGGAGAAGGCCAAGAAGCTGCAGGAAGGCTAGGACTGCGCGTCAGTGTCCCCGGCCGTGAGGCCGGGGGCGACGGGCGGGGCTAGTTCCCAGGCGGGGCCGAGTATCGATTCCTACTCGGCCCCGCCGAACCCACCCGCTAGCCGAGGAGTTTGTGGCAGTGTCGAAGAAGCTTTTCGTCGAGATCGTCTCTCCCGAACGTGAGGTTTGGGCGGGCGAAGGCGACATGGTCATCGCGAAGACCGTCGAGGGTGAGATCGGTGTCATGCCCGGCCACGTGCCGGTGCTGTCGCTGCTCGCCGAGGACGCGGTCGTTCGCGTCCTGGGGGCCCGTGAGACCGGCGAGGTCAAGGCCTCCGCCCACGGCGGGTTCGTCTCGGTGTCGGGTGAGGGTCGGGTGTCCATCCTCGCCGAGACCGCGGAACTCGCCGAGGACATCGATGTCGACCGTGCGCGTCAGGCCCTGACGAGCGCGACCGAGGGTGGCGACAGCGCCGCCGCCGGACGTGCCCGCAGCCGTCTGCGCGCCGCCGGCGAGGACGTCGCCTAGCGAAGCGGAGAGGCGGAACGAGTGGTGGAGCAACTGCCGGGCACACCGTGGTCGGAGTCCCTGTGGTGGGTGCTCCTCGTCCTCGTCGTCATCGTCTCCTTGGTGGTCGTCGCCGGTGCGCTGCGACGTTTCGTCCTGGTGCGCAGTGGCGGTGCCATCGAGTGCTACCTGCGTGTATGCGGGGGGAAAGGGCGCCGAGGCTCGTGGCGTGTCGGTTTCGGCCGGTACGGATCGAGGAACCTCGGCTGGTTCCCCGTCCTCTCGCTCAGACCGCGGCCGACAGTGCGACTGTCGCGCCGCGGTCTCGTCGTTGTGGGGCGTCGTTCCCCGAGGGACGGTGACGCGCCGCTGCCGGCCGACGTGACCGTCCTGGAGATCGGCTGGATCGGATCGGACGGCGCCGACCCCACCGAGTCGGTCTACGAGGTCGCGATGGGGGAGGGGCAGCTCACCGGCTTCCTCTCCTGGATCGAGTCGATGCCCCCCGGGACCCGCTGGGAGGCCTGACCCTCGCCGCGTCCCCCCGACGCACGAACACACCCCGCCCCGCACGGTTCACACCGGCGGGGCGTCTGTGTTTCCATGGCCGCATGAGTACCATCGTGGCTTTCTCCGTATCCCCGCTCGGCTCGGGCGAATCCGTCGCACCCGCGGTGGCCCGCGCGGTCAAGGTCGTGCGGGAGAGCGGCCTGCCCAACGAGACCTCGGCCATGTTCACCTCCGTGGAGGGAGAGTGGGACGAGGTCATGGACGTGGTCAAACGCGCGGTGGAAGCCGCCGGCGAGGGCGCCGCGCGGGTGAGCCTGACGCTCAAGGCCGACATCCGCGAGGGTGTCTCCGACGGTCTGCACAGCAAGGTGGCGGCCGTCGAGCGTGAACTCGGCGACCGCCACTAGGTGGTGTGCGCGGGGCCTGCGCCGTGCACGGGTCGGTGCCCGCGTGGTCGACGACCCCGTGGTGCCCGGGAGGGGAGGACGCGTTCCGCGCCCGCCCCTCCCAGGCCCTGCCATGTCCGTGATAGCACCGTTCGTCGGTACCCGCGCGGGAACCCTCCCTGTGATGCGACGAACCGGCGCTCCCGGGGTCCGACCCTCACCGTCCGCGGTGTCGTGCGGTGAGCCCTCCGACGCCGCCGGGGACGGTCGTCAACCCACGGCGGGGTTCTCGACCGGTGCCCCGAAGTACGCCTTGGCCGCCTGCCGGAACAACAGCCCCACCACGACGAACGCGAAGATCGCCACGATGACGCCGGCGAGGTCGCCGACCGGTGTCGCGATCAGCACCAGGAAGATCACACCCGCGACGGCGTTGACGCCGATGGTGGCGGTCCGGGCCTGAGGCCGGGCCTTGGCGACCATCACGACCAGAACGATCGCGGCCACGCCGTAGATGAAGGCGATGATGGAGCTGACGTACACCGCCCAGACCTGCTCCTCCGCGACCGCGGCCTCGGACTGCATCTCCGCCGGCACCAGGGTCGCCATGTCCATGGTGTCGATGAACAAGGCTCCCAGGAGTCCGAGGACCGCGTTGAAGAGCTGGTAGATGGCGATCAGGATCAACAGCACCTGGACGGCGGTGACGCTGCCGGGCTTGACTTTCGTGCTCATGTGCCTCTTTCCGGCTAGGGGGATCTCGCTCGGACGGACCTGTAGCCGAATACGGCCCGGCAACACTTGATCAGTGGAAATAGTTCCGTTCGCGCAGTTGGAACGGGGTGCCGCCGACGGTCGCCGTTCGGGCTTTCGTTCCCCGGGGCCGGTCCGAGGCCGTCAGTCGCGTTCCCCGCCCGGCCTCCAGAGGACCTCGTCTCCGTCCCGGGCGACGTACCGGCCGAGGATGAACATCAGGTCCGAGAGCCGGTTGAGGTACTGGGCGGTGAGCGGGTTGACCCCGTCGCCGTGCTCCTCGATGGCGGCCCAGACCGCGCGCTCGGCCCGGCGCACGACGATGCGGGCCGTGTGCAGTAGGGCGACGGTGGGGGAGCCGCCGGGCAGGATGAAGCTGCGCAGCGTCGGCAGGTCCGCGTTGTAGGTGTCGCAGGCCTCCTCCAGCCGGGTGACGTACTCGGGGAGGATGCGCAGGGGCGGGTACTCGGGGTCGGCCACGATGGGCGTGGACAGGTCCGCGCCGAGGTCGAAGAGTTCGTTCTGCACGCGGCCCAGCAGGGCGCGGACGTCGTCGGGAACCTCGCCCAGGGCCAGCGCTACGCCGATGGCGGCGTTGGCCTCCTCGGTGTCGGCGTACCCGACGAGGCGGGTGTCGTTCTTGGAGGTCCTGCTCATGTCACCGAGCGCCGTCGTTCCGGCGTCACCGGTGCGGGTGTAGATCTTCGACAGTACGACCGGCTTGTCCGTGTCCCGTTTGGTCATGGGGCTCAGCCTAGGGGAGTGCTTCCGGCGGTCCCGCGGTGGGACGTCGGGGAGTCGCGGTCGGCCGTGGAGCGGTGTACGGGCCGGGCGGAGAGCCTCCCGTGCGCGGAGAGGGCGGCCGGGTTCGCCGCCACCGACCGACTTTCCGCGCGGATCGCCGATTTCGGCACGTCCCTGACCAGGGGAAAGTGACAGAGGATAACTGTTCAGTATCAGGGGGTGATAGTGACGTGTCTCACTGATACATTGAGGCACATGGGAGCTACGGATCGTAGTTTCCGACGGTGGTCGTGCAGATCGTCCCCGGGCGGAACAGAGGGGGGCCGCTCGGGTGGACCGGCGCGAGGGGAGACACCGCCAAGGGCGGGTGGCGTGGAACCGGGGGGTTCACGCCACCCGCCCTTTCGCTGTCAGAAGCGGTCGGACGCCGCCGGGTCGCGTCAGCGGAGCCAGGCGTCGCCCTTACGCAGCGGCTCCACCTCGGCCGGCGCGCTGAAGGGCACCACGCCGTTGACCGGCAGGGTGGTCTCGGCGAGGAACTCCACGCCGTGCGCGCCGGCGGCCGACAGTTCGGCGACCGAGTCCCAGTTGATGTTCTCCAGGTTGTCGTCCGGCGTGTGGTAATACGGGTCGAACGTCTTGCCGGCCTCGCCCCCGTACCACTCCGCCTGCTCCTCGGTCTTGGTGCCGTCGCCACCGGAGAACAGTCCACCGGAGGGGATCCCCGCCACCATGAACGCGAGGTAGTCGCTGCGGCCGCTCAGTTCACCCGGCTCGCTGACCTGGCCCTGCTCCTCGAAATAGTCCTCGAAGACCTTGGCGATCGCACCGGAGCCGGACGGGGCGCCCACGGAACCGGGCAGCTCCATGCGGCCGTCCAGCACGAACCGGCCGTAGTTGTTCGAGCCGATCATGTCGAAGTTCAGGTAGAGGGCGAGGTCGTCGAGCTCCTGCTCGGACAGGCCCTCGACGTACTCGGTGGAGCCGACCAGGCCGGACTCCTCGGTGCCCCAGAACGCGAAGCGCACCTTGTTGTTCGGGTCCTCGCCCTGCGCGGCCAGCTGCCGGGCGGTCTCCAGGAGGAACGCCGTGCCGCTGCCGTTGTCGTTGATCCCGGGGCCGTCCTCGACACTGTCCAGGTGCCCGCCGACGACCACCACGTTGTCGTCCTTGCCGCCCGGAGTGTCCGCCAGGATGCTGTAGGAGCTCTCGGTGGTGATGCTCGCGTCCACCTCGACCTTGAGCCGCAGGTGACGGGTGCTCGCGTTCAGCTCCTCGCCGAGCGCTCCGGAGACACCGATGGCCGGGACGTCCGACTCGGTGCCCACCGTGCCGGTGAAGAGCTCGTCCTCGTTGTTGTAGACCAACGCGGCCGAGGCGCCGGCGTCCGCGGCGTTCTGGACCTTCTCGCCGAACGGGCAGCTTCCGCGCTTGACCAGCGCGATGTGGCCCTCGGGGAAGTCCGCGAACTGCTCGGGCAGACAGCCGCTCTCCGCGGTGTCGGTGGCCACGGCGGTCACCTTGGCGCCGCGGACGCTGCCCGAACCCGAGTAGGACATGGTCTCGAAGTGCTCGCCCTCCTCGTAGGAGGTCTTCTCCGGGGTGGTCCGGGCCAGAACCGTGGGGGTCAGGGTCCGCCAGGCCTCGTACTCGTACTCGTGGCGGTAGGGCTCGTAACCGGCCCGCTCCAGCTGGTCCTCGACGTAGAGGGCGGCGACGTCGTAGCCGGGGGTGTTGGTGGCCCGGTTCCCGCCGTTGTACTCGGCGATGGTGTTGAGGTTGACCAGGTGGGCCTCGATGGCCTCGGCGGTCACCATCTCCGAGAGCGGGAGCTCGTCGGCGTGGGCCGGGCCGCTCGCCAGGGTGCCCGCGGTGAGGAACAGGGCGGCGAAGCCGGCGGTGGTGGCTCTGCGCCGGTGGGGGGATCGGTGCACTCCGTGGAGTGCCCGCCCGGAAAGGTGCGAACGCACGATGCTGCCTCCGGTGTACGGGGGTCCATCGAACCGTGGGGTGGGGGATGGACACCTGGGGTGGGCGAGATACCGGAGAAGCCTCGCACCACAGGCCGATGGCGGCAAGGGTACGTCCGCGACATTGCCACAATCAGCCACAGACCTTACGCACCCAGTGCGCGCTGTGATTTCATGGTGGGCCGATCACGGGCGAATCGTCTCGTGTATCCGGCCTCGGACCGGCCGGCGGGAACGCCTACTCGTCCTCTTCGTCGTCCTGGTGCTTGCGCGCCCGGTACTCGACGCCCACGCCGCCCATCACCGCGATCCCGCGAATGTGCACGATCGGGGCGTCCGGCTCCACCACGCTGGGGGTGTTCCCCTCGATGCCGAACCCGCCCATGATCGGCAGGCCGTGCACCCGCACCTGGATGTCGTCGGGCACGATGATCCCGACCCCGCCCATGAGGGTGCAGATCCAAATGGTCGTCTCGCGCCGGGTGAAGCGGGCCTCGCGCAGGTCGAGTTCGATGCCGCCCATCATCGCCGCCGCGGTGAACGCGCCCGGAACGACCCAGTTGCCGGAGCGGTCCGCGCCGCCCATGAGGACGAGCGCGCTGTTGCTGGTCGGGGCCTGGTCGACGATCCGACCCGCGCCGTAGATCGGGCGGGGCGAACGGAAGTCGGCCGGGACGGGGGTGGGCGTGGACCCGGTGGTCGGCAGGTCCCGCGTGAGCGGAACGAGCTCGCCGAGGGTCTTGGCGCGGTACACCGCGTCCAGGCGGTCCGCGTGCTCGTCGGGGTCCAGGCGGCCCTCCGCCAGGGCCTCGCGGAGACTGTGCGCGACGGCGTCACGGTCGGCGTCGGAGGCGCGCATCCGTGCGCTGTCGTCCTCGTGGGGGGTGAGTTCGCTCATCGTGTCCACCATAGTCCGATTCTTCCCGACGCGCCCGCGTACGGCATCCGGGAACGTCCCTGAGACGGCCCTGAGAACGGACCCCGTACGGGCCGGGGCTACTTCTCCGGGAGCAGTCCGCGGCGCATCGCCTGGGACACCGCGGCGGTCCGATCGCCCACACCCAGCTTCTCGTACACACGCATCAGATGCGTCTTCACTGTGGTGGCACTGATGTTCAGGGTCCGCCCGATCGCCGCGTTGGTGTGCCCGTCCGCGGCCAGCCGCAGCACCTCCACCTCACGCGGGGAGAGCGTCGGACGTCCGGGTTCGGGGCTCGTGCGCACCCGGGTCAGCAGTTTGCCCGCGAGACGACCGCTGAGCACCGTCTCGCCGCGGGCCGCCGACCGCACGGCCTCGGCCAGTTCCGCGCGCGGGGTGTCCTTGAGCAGGTATCCGGTGGCGCCGGCCTCGACCGCGCGCAGGATGTCGGTGTCGGTGTCGTAGGTGGTGAGCACCAGCACGTGGACGCCCGGGTGCTCGGCGCGGATCCGTTCGGTGGCCTCGACCCCGTCGCCCCCGGGCATGCGCAGATCCATCAGGACCACGTCGGGCGCCACGGAGGACACCCGGGTCACCGCCTCGGGTCCCGACCCCGCCTCACCGACGATGTCGAGGTCGGGTTCGGTGCTGAGCATGCCGCGGATGCCCTCGCGGACCACGGGATGGTCGTCCACCAGCAGGACACGGATCATGGCGCGGTTCTCCTCCTTGGGGCGGATCATTCGTCCGCGTCGTCGTGGGGGATGGACAGGCGGACGGTGGTGCCCCCTCCCGGAGCGCTCTCCAGGTCCAGGACTCCGCCGACCGCCTCGGCGCGGTGACGCATGTTGGACAGACCGTTGCCGTCGGAGCGCAGGGAGGTGTCGAAGCCGCGCCCGTCGTCGGACACCGTCAGGGACACACCGACGTCGGTGTAGGCCAGGGCGACGTCCGCGTGATCGGCGCCCGCGTGCTTGCGCACGTTGGCCAGGGCCTCCTGCGCGGTGCGCAGGAGACACACCTGCAGGTCGCTGGAGAGCGCCTCGGCGGTCCCGGTGATGGTCGCGCTCACGCGGATCCCCAGTTCACGGCCGAGACGTTCACTGATCCGGGTGAGCGCCCCGTCCAGGTCGTCCCCCTCCACGGGGACCGCCCGCCGGGCGGCGACCATCGCACGTGCCTCGGCCAGGTTCTCGGCGGCGGTCTCGCGCATCAGCGCCAGGTGTCGGCGGGCGGTGGCCGGGTCCTCGTCCATCTCCGACTCCACCGCCTGGGTGAGCGTGATGATGCTCGTGAACCCCTGGGCGAGGGTGTCGTGCAGTTCCCTGGCCAACCGTTCGCGTTCGGACATGGCTCCGGCCTCCTCGGACAGACGGGCCGCCTCCTCCCGGGTGCGCCGCAGTTCCTCGATGAGCTCGAAGCGCTCCGCGCTCTGGAGGATGATGCGCTCCACCCAACCGCTGAACCACAGGGCGTAGACGAGGATCGCGCCGTTGATGAGCAACGTGACCCCGACCGCCTGGAGCTCCCGCTCACCGAGCAGTCCCTCCAACACGGCGGGGGACAGCAGCAGCACGGCCAGGCCCGGCACCGCGTACGCGCCGCCCACGGTCATGAAGAACACCGGTGCGATCGCGACGAGCGCGATGGTCAGGGCGGGGTTGAGAATGACCGCGGGCAGCGTCGGCAGGAGGAAGAGCAGCACCAACCCCAGGGGGCGGCGCCACCCGGGAAGGTCCCGGTCCCTCGTGAACACGGGGCGGGCGAAGACGAAGTAGATCGCGATGACCGAGGCCATCAACGCGGCGGTCGGCCACCGCCAGCGCTCGGGACCGGTGAGCAGGGCCAGCACGATCATCCCGACCATGATGACCACGAAGGTCGGGTGCCACCAGCGCCCCAGGTCCCATGCGTGCCATTCGGCCGACGCGCGGCCCTCGCGGAGCCGCGCACCGGGCTCGGGAGCCGTGTCCTCGTCGGTCTCCGGAGCCCGGTTCGCCATTACGCTCATCCGTCCTTCTTGGTCTTCCAACGGAACGTCAGCAGGGTGAACACCAAGCCCACCACACACCAGATTCCCAGAGCGAGGGCGACCAGGTGCAGATCCCACCCGCCGGTGGCCTCCATGGAGGCCATCTCATCGGGGAAGAACGCCGCCCGCATCCCCTGACCCATCCACAACAACGGGAACAGCGACGCCCCCGTCAGGACCCAGTCGGGCATGGCCATCACCGGCACGAACACGCCGGACGTGAACTGCAACAGCAGGAACGGGATGACGACGACGGCGGAGGCCGCCTGGGCGGAACGGGCCAGCGAACTCATGGCGATCCCGAGCAGGGAACAACCGGTGGCCCCGAGCAGGAGCACCCAGCCGATGGTGACCCACGCCTGGGCGGTGGTCGGCAGGTCGGCGCCGTAGAACAGACCGGCCACGCTCAGCAGCAGCACCACCTGTCCCAGCGACAGGAACAGCACCAGGATGGTCTTGCCGATGAAGTAGGCGCTGGGGGGCATCGGCGTGCCGCGCAGGCGGCGCAGTGTCCCGAGCTCGCGGTCCGTGGCCACGGCGATGCCCAGGGTCTGGAAGCTCACCGACATGAGGCCCATGGCGATGATGCCGGGGAGGTAGTAGTCGACCGCCGGCATCCCCATGTCGAACATGCCGTCGAAGATCGACGCGAACATGATGAGGATCAGGGTCGGCAGCGAGAAGGTGAAGACGATGCTCTCCCACTCGCGCGCGAAGGTGCGGATCTCCACCCAGCCACGGGACAGGCCCACGCGCAGGGCTCCGGGTGGAGCCGGACGTGTCGCGGTCAGGGGGATGGCGGTGTCGCCGCTCATGCCACGACCTCCTCGGGGGTGCGGTCGTCCTTGATCAGGTCGAGGTAGATCTCCTCGAGTGTGGGGCGGTGCACGCTCAACTGCGGGATCTCCCCGCCGAGGCGTTGCGCCAGTTCGGTGACGGTCCGCGTGGGCGCGTCGGTCCGGGTCTCCCGCCGGGCCCCGTTCTCCGCCCAGGTCACCCGGGCCTGGGCCGAGGCGCGTCCACCCAGTTCCGCGGGGTGGTCGACGGCGCGGATCCGGCCACCGGAGATCACGCACACCCGGTCGGCCAGGGCCTCGGCCTCCTCCAGGTAGTGGGTGGTGAGCACGATGGTGGTGCCGCCGTCGGCCAGGCTGCGGATCAGTTCCCAGAACTCGCGCCGGGCCTTGGGGTCGAACCCGGTCGTGGGCTCGTCGAGGAAGAGGAGCTCGGGGCGGCCGACGATGCCGAGGGCCACGTCGAGGCGGCGGCGCTGGCCTCCGGAGAGGGCGTCGGGCACCGCCTTGGCCTTCTCACTCAGCCCGACCATGTCGATGATCCGGTCCGGATCGTCCGCCTCGGGGTAGTACCCGGCGAAGTGGCGGACCACCTCGCGGACCGGCAGCTTCGGGACCAGGGTCTCCTTCTGCCACACGATGCCCACGCGGGCGCGCCAGGCCCGCCCCGCCTTGCCCGGATCCTGACCGAGGACGGTGGCCCGGCCACCGCTGCGAGCGCGAAAGCCCTCCAGGATCTCGACCGTGGTGGTCTTGCCCGCACCGTTGGGGCCGAGGAAGGAGAAGACCTCTCCCCGACCGATGCTCAGGTCGATGCCCGCGACGGCGTCCGTATCGCCGTAGCGCTTGCGGAGGTCGGTGACCTCGATGACTGTCTCGCTCATGGAACGACCCTCTCGCGGGTCGCGGCCTCGGGGTATCCGCTACGAGGACGGGCCCGTGTCCTCCATCCGGAGGACACGGGCCCGGAGGCGCGTCGGTCGGAACCCGGGGTCGCGGGTCAGAAGAGGCGGAGCGCGTCGGGCTCGATACCGCGCAGCTCGTCGTAGTCCAGCACGACGCAGGAGATGCCACGGTCCTCGGCCAGCACCCGCGCCTGGGGCTTGATCTCCTGGGCGGCGAACACCCCGGTCACGGGGGCCAGGGACGGGTCCCGGTTGAGCAGTTCCAGGTAGCGGGTGAGCTGCTCGACGCCGTCGATGTCCCCCCGCCGCTTCAACTCCACGGCGACCGTCCGGCTCGCGCCGTCGCGGCACAGGATGTCCACCGGGCCGATGGCGGTGGGGTACTCACGGCGGATGAGCGTGTACCCCTCGCCGAGCGTGGTGATGTGCTCGGCCAACAGTTCCTGCAGGTGGGCCTCGACACCGTCCTTCTGCAGGCCGGGGTCCTTGCCGAGCTCGTGCGAGGAGTCGTGCATGATCTCCTCGATCGTCAGCACGAGCTTCTCCCCGGACTTGCCGTGGGTCACCGTCCACACGTCGGGACCGTCGGCGACGGTCTCCTCGCGCAGCTTGCACGGGGGGTTCATCCAGTTCAGCGGCTTGAACGCCCGATCGTCGGCGTGGATGGACACGCTCCCGTCCGCCTTGATGAGGATCAGGCGGGGAGCCATGGGCAGGTGGGCGGTGAGCCGGCCGGCATAGTCGACGCTGCACCGCGCGATGACGAGACGCACGGGACGTCACGTTACCGCCTCCGGTGGGCCCTCGGGGACGGTCAGGGCGGTTCCCGGGCGGGGCCGCGCCGGGTGTCCGGACCCTCCGACGTCTAGGCTGTCCGGATGCTCGTGCGCAATCGTTGGGTCATCCTGTCCATCAGCGTGGTCGCGCAGGTGGCGAGCGTCGCGGCGATCTTCGGTATCCCGGTGGTCCTGCCACGGTTGCGCGAGGACTTCGGCGTGAGCACGGCACAGGCCGGTGTGCTGGCGGGCCTGCCGTCCTTCGGGCTGCTGCTCACCCTGCTCGTCTGGGGTGTGGTCATCGACCGGGTGGGGGAGCGCAGCACCATGGCGCTCAGCCTGCTGCTCACGGCCGCCACCCTCGGGCTGTTGTGGGTCGCCCCCGGACTGTGGGCGGTGGCCGCGGTCCTGCTGCTCCTGGGCGCGGTCGGCGGTCCGGTCAACGCGGCCAGCGGACGTCTGGTGCTCACGTGGTTCACGGCGCGGGAGCGCGGCCTGGCCATGGGGATCCGCCAGTCGGCGCTGCCCGTCGGGGTCGGCCTGTCCGCGCTGGTGCTGCCCGCCGCCGCGGAGGCGTGGGGCTTCGTGGGCGCGATGACCCTGCCCGCGCTGCTCTCCCTCGTGGCGGTACCCTTGGTCCTCGCCATGCCGACGGAGCCGCCCCGGACCGAGCCCGCCCGGCGTGCGCGCGCCGGTGAGCCGGGGCCCGACGGCGGCGCACCGCCCCGATCGCCCTACCGGGACTGGCCGATCTGGCGGGTGCACGGCGTGAGCATGCTCTTGGGCGTTCCCCAGGTCACCCTCATGACCTACGCCGTGCTCTACCTCGTGCAGGAGCAGGGCTGGAGTCCGCCCGCCGCGGGCGCGGTGGTCGCCGCGGCGCAGGTGCCCGGGGCGGTGGGGCGCCTGGTCCTGGGTGCGGTGTCCGACCGCAGCGGCGAACGCATGCGTCCCGTGCGGGCCCTCGCCGTGACCGCCGCGCTCAGCCTGCTCCTGCTCACCCTGCTGCCCGAGGCCTGGTCGTGGAGCGCGGTGCCCCTGGTCCTCGTGTGTCTGGTCCTCACCATGTGGCACAACGGGCTGACCTTCACCGCGGTCGCGGAGATCGCCGGGACCGCCTGGGCCGGACGGGCGCTCGCGGTGCAGAACTGGCTGCAGGCGATCAGCACCACCCTCACCCCGGTCCTCATGGCGGCGGTGATCACGCTGGCCGGTCTGCCGTGGGTGTTCGCGGTGGGCGCGGTGTTCGCCGCCGCGGCCGTCCTGGTCGTGCCGCGCCGGGCCGGGCCCGGACCCGGGTCCGCTACCGAAGAGTAGCTCCGGGGTGGTCCCGGTGCGCGTGGTCGCGGTCCCTGGCGTCTAAGGTGGGGCCATGGTGCAGGAATTCAACAAGGTCGGCGTCGTTGGACTGGGCACGATGGGTGCGGGCATCGCTGAGGTGTTCGCCCGTGCGGGCTTCAATGTCGTCGGGGTCGAGATCGACCAGGCCGCCCTCGACCGCGGCCGAGGCCATCTGGACAAGTCCCTCACACGCGCGGTCGACAAGGGCAAACTCACCGCGGACGAGCGTGCCGCCATCGACGCGCGCCTCACGCTCAGCACGTCCCGCGAGGAACTCGCGGACGCCGACTTCGTCGTCGAGGCCGTTCCCGAGCGCATGGACATCAAGCGTGACGTGTTCGGCGACCTCGACCGGATCTGTGCGCCCGGCACGATCCTGGCGACCAACACCTCCTCGTTGTCGGTCACCGAGATCGCGGCGCTGACCGACCGCCCGGAACGGGTCGTCGGACTGCACTTCTTCAACCCCGCCCCGGTCATGAAGCTGGCCGAGGTCATCACCACGGTCTCCACCGGTGACGAGACCGTCGACATCGTCACCGAGGTCGCCAAGCGCGTCGGCAAGACCCCGATCACGGTCACCGACCGCGCCGGGTTCGTCGCCAACGCCCTGTTGGTGCCCTACATCAACGACGCCGTCCGTCTCTACGAGCGGGGCATCGCCACGCGCGAGGAGATCGACGAGTCCGTCAAGAAGGCCGCCGGTCTCCCGATGGGGCCGCTCACCCTCGCCGACCTCGTCGGCCTGGACGTGTGCCTGGCCGTCATGGACGTCCTCTGGGCGGAGTTCCACGACCCGCGTTACTCCGCCGCCCCGCTGCTGCGCCGCATGGTGGCCGCCGGTCGCCTCGGCCGCAAGACCGGTCAGGGGTTCTACGGCGGCAAGGACGCGCCCGAGCCCCAGCGCACGGGACGCCTGGCCCGGATGGTCCGCGAGGAGGAGACCCTCGACCTCGGCGCGATGCTCCTCGCGCCGCAGATCGACGACGCCATGCGCATGATCGGCGACGGTTACGCCTCGGCCAAGGACGTCGACACCGCCATGCGGTTCGGCTGCGGCTACCCCAAGGGACCGACCGAGCTCCTGGAGGAGTTCGGCGCCGAGTCCGTCATCACCACCCTGGTGTCCATGGGCGAGTACAGCCTCACCACCATCGCGGTGCCCGCACCGCTGCTCATGGACCGCCTGCCCGAGGCCGACGAGTCCGAGGGCCACGGCGGTTGCGCCTGCCACGCCTGACCCCGGTCGGTCGGTGACCGGCGCCGCGCCCGAGCTGGATCCCGGGCGCGGCGCCGGCCCGGGGGGCCTTCGTTCCCGCCGGTACGACGGCGTGCTCCGCGCGTCCGCCCCGCCGCCGCGGTATCCCACCGACCGTGACGCCAGGGGTGTGACGGCGGCCACTAGGGCCGCTCTTCTACCCTTGAGGGGTGAGTCCGCGCCGCAACAGCCCCCGCCGTCAGTCCGGCCGCAAGACCGCCGCCGGTCCCCCCGACGAGGACGCCCTCATGCTGCGCGTCACCGGGGGACAACGACGGGAGACCGGCCCCGACGGTGAGTACGTCACCCGCCGCGTCCCCGGCGCGGCCGCCACCAAGGTCTATCGCTGCCCCGGATGCGCCCAGGAGATCCCCACCGGTATGGCGCACGTCGTCGCTTGGCGTCCCTACGGCGACGGCGGCGACCGACGGCACTGGCACTCCTCCTGCTGGGAACGGCGTACCCGGCGCTCGCCCAGGGCCCCCCGCTACTGATCACGGACCGGACCGAAGAAGGAGCCATGGAGATCCGAGCCACCACGGTGCTGCCCGCCGACCGGCGCCCCGTCACCCTGCACACCGCCGACGGACTGGAACTGGTCGGAGAGCTGGCCCTGCCCGAGGGAGGAAAGCCGGACGCCACCCTCGTGTGCCTGCACCCCCTCCCCACCGCCGAGGGCATGATGGACAGCCACGTGCTGCGCAAGGCCTCCTTCCGGTTGCCGGCCCTGGCCAACATCGCCGTCCTCCGGTTCAACACCCGCGGCACCACCTCCCGCCACGGCACCAGTCAGGGTGCGTTCGGTGAGGGGGAGACCGAGAAGCACGACGTCCTCGCCGCCATCGAGTTCACCGAGTTCGAGGAGCTGCCCCGACCCTGGTTGCTGGGATGGTCCTTCGGGACCGAACTCGCGCTCAAGTGGGGCTGTGACCCCCAGGTCCTGGGCGCCCTGCTGCTGTCCCCGCCGCTGCACCGTGCCGACGAGTCCGACATGAAGGTCTGGGCCGACTCCGGCAAGCCCGTCGTGGCGCTGGTACCCGAACACGACGACTACCTCAGGCCGGACGAGGCCCGTGCGCGTTTCGCCCCGCTCACCCAGGCCGAGATCATCGGGGTCGACGGAGCCAAGCACCTGTGGGTGGGGGAGCCCTACGTACGCCGGGTCCTGGACGAGATCGTCCGGCGCGTCAACCCCGGGGCCCACCCCCTGCCGACCGAGTGGGACGGTCCCTGGGAGAGGGACACGGTGTAGTCCCCGCGCCTCGGCCGTGCTTCCGCGCGGGTGCGGCCCCCGTCCCGGGGAGGAGACCCCGGTGAGACGGCCCGCCCCTCGCGCGTCACCTCGAGGGGTGTGGGAGCACGGCCTCCCCAAGCCCGGACCGCGGTACCTTCCCCCTCGCCGGCACGACCGCGCGTGGTCCGGGTGTCCCACCACGCTGCGACGGTCGATCCGACCTACCCCCGTGGACGGGGGGGGGTCGGAGGGGCGCTCCAGGCGGACGGAGAAAGGGCCCGGCCCCCGGTCGTGACCGGGGGCCGGGCCCTGCGACGTGTCGGAACGACTCAGCCGTGACGGCGGGTCGTTACTCCTGCCACCAGTCCTCGTCGTCGGCGCCCTTGCCGGAGTGCGCCGGCTGCTTGGGCTCTTCGGCGGGGGCCGGAGCGGCCGGGGCGGCCTCCTGCTGGATGGCCGCGGGGGCGGCCGCGGCCGGAGCCGCCGGAGCGGCACCGGCGCCGCCACCGAGCAGCTGACGCAGCTGCTGCAGGTGCGACTGGATGCTGTCGCGCTGGCGGTTGAGCTCGTCGACCTCCTTGCGGGCGGCCGTCATGATCCGGTTGGCCTCGGCCTTGGCGTCGGAGACCTGGTGCTCGGCCTTGGACTTGGCGTCGGCCTCGATCTGGGTGGCGTTCTTCTTGGCGTTGCCGACCAGGGTCTTGGCGTGGTTCTCGGCCTCGCGACGGGTGTGCTCGGCCTGCTGGCTGGCCTTGGTCGCACGCTCCTCGGCGCTGCGGGCACGCTCCTCGGCCTCGCTGACCATCTGCTGGGTGGCGGCCTGGGCCGCGGCCAGACGCTCGGCGTCCTGACGCTCGGCCTCGGCACGACGGTCGGCCAGCTGCAGCTCGAACTGGTCCTCGGCCTCGGTCCGACGGGCCTCGGACTCGGCGTAGGCGCGCTCGGCGTTCTTGCGCAGCTCCTCGGCCTGGCTCTTGGCGGCCTGGATCGTCTCGTCGCGCTCACGCTTGGCGGCGGCGCGGGCCTGGGCGCACTCACGCTCGGTGGTGGTCCGCAGCTTGGCGATCTCACCCTCGAAGGTGGCGCGCTTCTCGGCGATCTCGTGGTCGACGGCCGAGCGCTTCTTCTGGACCTCGCGCTCGGTGGTGGAGGCCAGCTCGTCGGCCTCGCGGCGGGCGGTGGTGCTGATCTCCTCCGCCTCGGACTCGGCGGACTGACGCATCTCGTCGGCCTCGCGCTGGGCGAGGGTACGGGCCTCGGTCGCCTCGGACTCGGCGGCGGCGCGCATCTCGGCGGCCTCGATCTTGGAGGCCGAGCGGATGTCGTTGGCGTCGATCTGCGCGCTCTGGACCAGCTCGTTGGCCTGTTCCTCGGCCAGACGCAGCAGTTCCTCGATGCGCGAACCCAGACCGGAGTAGGTCGGGCGCTCCCGCTCCTGCAGCTGGCGCTGCTTGGAGGTCAGCTCGGACTTGTACTTCTCGGCCTTCTTGTTGGCTTCGTTGACCTCGGTGCGCAGCCCGTCGAGGTAGTCCTGCACCTGGTTGCGGTCAAAGCCACGCAACACCACGTCGAACTCGGGCGGAGCGTTGTCTTCGTCGAAGATGTTGTTGAGCTGGGTGTCGATGTTGTTTGACGACATGTGGCGGAATCCTGAACGGGTGCGAGACGGCTACTTGCGTACTGCCGGGGACGGCAGGAGGGTGGCTGCTTGCCCCGGTGGGCGGTGTGGTTCCGGGGTGCCTACGGCGCGATGTGGACGGATCGGTGCGGTGATCGAGCCCGATCGACCACGAGGGCCGAGGCGGTGTGGAGGCACTGGTGGTTTCGGCCGCCCCGGTTCACGACCGGACTGCTAGGACACGGACCAACGCCGGAATAGAGCACATCCGGCAGCTAGCCGACTTTATCAAGCGTGGAACCCCTGGGAAGGGGGTTTCGTGTAACTTCCGAGGGGGGTTAGAGGTCAGCCACTCCCACGGAACTCAAGCTGTGATGCGTCCGGAACGTCCTCGTGACGTACTCGGCCGTGCCACCCCCATGGTGTCCTCAGTGCGCGCTCTGTACCAACTCGGTGAGCACTCCGCCGCAGTCCTTCGGGTGCAGGAACATGATCCGCGAACCGGCGGTGCCCGCCCGAGGACGCTCGTCGAGGACCCGCACGCCCCGTTCGCCGATCCCCGCCGCACTCGTGGCGACGTCGTCGGTGCCGAACGCGATGTGGTGCACACCCTCGCCGTTGCGGGCCAGGAACTTCGCCACCGGTGAGTCGTCCCGGATGGGCTCCAGGAGTTGCAGACAGGTGGCTCCGCCGTCGTCGGTGCCGTTGATCCGGAGCATCGCCTCGCGGACGCCCTGCTCCTCGTTGATCTCCTCGTGCGCCACCTCGAAGCCGTAGGTGTTCCGGTAGAACTCGATGGACGCGTCGAGGTCACGGCAGGCGATCCCCACGTGATCGAGGCGGGTCAGGCCGGAGAACGGGCCGGTGGGAACAGGTGCGTCGCTCACGGGGTGATCCTCCCGAACGTCGGTGTGATCTGTGTGGGTATCGTTGCAGACCAGGTGCGTCACCCATTACTTGGAGGCCAGTTAAGATGCCCGGATCCGTCATCGTCGGTGGGGCACGGACCCCCACCGGTCGACTCCTCGGCTCCCTCGCCGGGTTCTCCGCAGCAGACCTGGGCGGCTTCGCGATCAAGGCCGCGCTGGAGCGCGCCGGTATCGGTGGCGAACAGGTCGGATACGTGGTCATGGGGCAGGTTCTGCAGGCCGGTGCCGGTCAGATCCCGTCCCGCCAGGCCGCCGTCAAGGCCGGTATCCCCATGGACGTCCCCTCGGTGACCATCAACAAGGTCTGCCTGTCCGGTCTGGACGCGATCGCCCTCGCCGACCAGCTCATCACCGCCGGTGAGTTCGACGTCGTGGTCGCGGGCGGCATGGAGTCCATGACCAACGCCCCTCACCTGCTGCCCAAGTCCCGCAAGGGCTACAAGTACGGCTCCATCGAGGTCCTCGACGCCACCGCGCACGACGGCCTCACCGACGCCTTCGAGGGCGACTCCATGGGCGCCTCCACCGAGCGCCACAACGGCCGCTTCGGTATCGGCCGCCCCGAACAGGACGCCTTCGCCGCGCGCTCCCACCAGCGCGCCGCCGCCGCGGCCGAGAAGGGGCTGTTCGACGAGGAGATCGTCCCCGTCGAGATCCCGCAGCGCAAGGGCGACCCCGTGGTCTTCCGGCACGACGAGGGCGTACGGCCCGACACCACCGAGGAGAGCCTGGCCCGGTTGCGGCCGGCCTTCGACCGCGACGGCACCATCACGGCCGGTTCCTCGTCGCAGATCTCCGACGGCGCCGCCGCGGTGGTCGTGATGAGCCGGGCCAAGGCCGAGGAGCTCGGCGCGCCGATCCTCGCCGAGATCGGCGCGCACGGGAACGTCGCCGGTCCCGACAACTCGCTGCACTCCCAGCCCTCCAACGCCATCAAGCACGCCCTCGCCAAGTCGGGCGGCTCGGTGGAGGACCTGGACCTCATCGAGATCAACGAGGCCTTCGCCGCGGTGGGCCTGCGATCCACCCTGGATCTGGGGGTCTCCGAGGACATCGTCAACGTCAACGGCGGCGCCATCGCGATCGGTCACCCGATCGGCGCCTCCGGCGCGCGCATCGCCCTGCACCTGGTGTACGAGCTGCGCCGCCGTGGCGGCGGCCTCGGTGCCGCGGCCCTCTGCGGCGGCGGTGGCCAGGGCGACGCCCTGCTGTTCTCGGTGCCCGCCGAGTAGGCGGCCGGCCCGGGTCCCCGCCCGCCCGCGACGCCCCACGGCGCCGCGGGCGCACGGCGGGGGCCCACGGCGCCCTCGGCGCGATGACGCGTTCCTCGCGATCGCACCCGCGGCGCCACTCGGGGCCGCACGGCGCCGTTCCTCGGCGCCCGCACGGACCTGAGAACCCACGACCCATCCCTGTGCGGTCGGGGACACCCCCCGGAGGCCGCACGGCGCACCTGCCCACCGCGGGGCGGGGGCCACGAGCCCCCGCCCCGCGCGGTCGATTCGAGGAGTCACATGAACGCCCCCCCGTTGGTCGAGCGGGTCCGTGCCGGTGACCGCAGGGCCTTGGCCCGTGCGATCACCCTGGTGGAGAACGGTGCCGAGGAGCTGCGTC
Source organism: Nocardiopsis sp. MG754419 (assembly GCF_018207095.1). GTDB lineage: Bacteria > Actinomycetota > Actinomycetes > Streptosporangiales > Streptosporangiaceae > Nocardiopsis. The sequence goes on from NZ_QOCZ01000004.1 coordinate 64,237, forward strand.
CCATCATGGCCGGGCTGGCGCCCCACACCGGCCGGGCCCGCGTGGTCGGCTTCACCGGTTCCCCGGGGGTGGGCAAGTCCACGACCACCAACGCCGTGGTGCGCGCCGTACGCGCCCAGGGACGGTCGGTCGCGGTCCTGGCGGTGGACCCCTCGTCACCGTTCACGGGCGGCGCGCTCCTCGGGGACCGGGTACGGATGCAGGAACACGCCACCGACCCGGACGTCTACATCCGCTCCATGGCCAACCGGGGGCACCTGGGCGGGTTGTCCTGGGCGACTCCGCACGCGCTGCGGCTGCTGGACGCGGCCGGGTTCGACGTCATTCTGGTGGAGACGGTCGGCGTGGGACAGGCCGAGGTCGAGATCGCCGGCCAGGCGGACACCACCGTGGTGTTGTGCGCGCCGGGGATGGGCGACGCCGTGCAGGCCGCCAAGGCCGGTGTGCTCGAGGTCGCCGACGTGTTCGCGATCAACAAGGCCGACCGGGACGGCGCCAAATCGACCCTGCGCGAACTCCGTCAGATGATCGCGATGAAGGACCGCTCCGACGAGGAGTGGAAACCCCCGATCGTCATGACGGTGGCCTCCCGTGACGAGGGCGTCGGTGAGTTGTGGGAGCGCATCGAGGAGCACGTCGCCCACCTGGAGGCCTCCGGTGAGCTCGCCGAACGGCGTCGAGCCCGTGCCCGGGACGAGGTCGAGGCGATCGTGCTGGAGCTGCTGCGCTCCCGCATGGGCGGGGTGGCGGCGGACAGTGGTCTGGACACCCTGGCCCGCGAGGTCGCCGCGGGGGAGCGCGATCCCTATGCCGCCGCCGACCTGCTCCTCAAGGAGTTGGGCGCGGACCCGACCCCGTGACCGGGTCGAGGACCTCGCGCACGACGGCGGCGAAGCCGGCGGGGTCCTCCATGAAGCCTCCGTGGTCCCCGGGGAACACCACGGGGGCGGTGCCGAGCAGTTCCGCCAGCGCCCGGGTGGTCCGGTCGGTGGCCAGGTGGCCCGAGTCCGCCCCCACCCCCGGCACCACCCGCGCCCTTCCGGCGGCGATCCGCTCGGGATCGACCCGGTGGTGCACGGTGCCCCGGAGTTCGTGGACGTAGAACCGGCGGTCGTTCGGTCCGCCCTCGGAACCGGCGGGGCTCGCGTCGAACGCCTCGGTGCCCTCCTCGGGCAGGGGGAACCCCGCGTTGATCATGAACCGGCGCCAGGCCGCGCCGGCACCGTCCCGGTGGTAGGTCGCGATGATCTCCTCGGTGGCCGCGAACTGTTGCTCGGCGTCCGGCAGCAGCCCCATCAACGGCGGTTCGTGGGCCACGATCGTGCGGGCCAGTTCGGGGTGGCGTTCGGCCAGGGCCAGCGTGGTGACCGCCCCGCCGCTGGAACCCACGAAGTCGGCGTCGGCGGCGCCCAGGTCGGCCAACAGCGCGGCGAGGTCGTCCGCACGCAGCGCGGGAGTGGAGTCCTGCTCGGGGTCGTCGAGAGCGCTGCGACCGATGCCCCGCGGATCGTGGGTGACCACGGTGTGGTCGTCGGCGAGCGCGTCCGCGAGCGGTGCGAACATGTCGGCCGTCATCGGCGCCGCCGTCAGGACCAGGAGCGGGCCCTGTCCGCGCACCTCGTAGTACAGCGTCCCGTCGTCGGTGCTCAGGGCGTGTGTGCTGGTCATGTCCGGGTCCCCTTCCTCGGTGCCGCTCCCTCGTGCGGCCATCACCCGTATCGACCGGTGTACCCCGCGGGACTCATCGCGCCACCGGCCACCGGCACGGAGAAAAGGGGCCGGGGCGGACCGTCGCACGTCGGTCCGCCCCGGCCTGACGGCGGTGCTCCCCGGATCAGAGCACCGACGCCGTTCGTGTCCGTGCGACGTCGCGCCGCACGGAGGTTCGTCCTACCGGCCGCCCAGGGCCGCGTCGATCGCGGTGATGAGGCTGCCGTCGGCGTCGTCGCCGTCGATGGACCAGATCATGACGCCGCCCAGACCCTGCTCCAGGGCCCAGTCGGTCTTGCGGGTCATGGCGATCTCGTCGTCGTAGGTCCAGAAGGTCGTGCCGTCGTAGATCCACGCGGTGCCGAGGTCCTCGTCACGGTGCAGCTCGAAGCCGGGCAGGTCCTTGAGCACCTTCCAGTCCTCGGTGCCGTCGGCGTGCGTGCCCGGGGCGGGGCCGTCGGCGGGCTGGAAGAGCCCGTCGCCCTGCGGGCCGGGTTCCACACCCGTCCACCCCTGCCCGTAGAAGGGCACGCCCAAGACGATGGTGGCGGGGTCGACCCCGCGCTCCACGTACGCGCGCAGGTTGGTCTCGGCGGAGATCACGTCACCGGGGTCGTTCGGGTCCGGGAGCAGGTTGGACTGGTGGTTGGTGGCCGACTCCCAGGTGCCGTGGTAGTCGTAGCCCTGCACGGTGATGAAGTCGAAGTCCCGCATGACCTCGTCCAGCTCGTAGCCGGTGTCCAGCCGCCACGCGCCGGCCGGCATGAACGAGCTCAGCTCGTAGTGGTGGCCGGTCTCCTCGCCCAACGCGTCGATCTGTTCGCGGAACTCGCGCACCAGGGCGGTGAAGTTCTCCCGATCCTCGGGGCGCACCACGTTGTCGGGGTGGCCGTCGGAGCCGGGCCACTCCCAGTCCAGGTCGATGCCGTCGAAGATCCCCTCGGCGACCCCCGCGCCGCCGGCGCCGCCGATCTCGGGCAGGTCGCCGCGCAGGTACAGGTCGACACAGGAACGCACCAGGCGCTCCCGGGACTCGGGGGTCAGGGCCGCGTCCGAGAAGTGCTTCGACCAGTTCCAGCCGCCCAGGGAGATGTTGACGGCCAGCTCCGGGTACCGCTCCTTCAGCTTGCGCAACTGGTTGAAGTTGCCGCGCAGGGGCTGGCCAGGGCCGTCCGCCGCGCCGTCGACGCTCTCCTCGGCCGGCACCGCCCGACCGTAGTCGGCGTGGGCGTCGCCCTCCTCGGGCTCGTCGGTCATGAAGCACGTGCCGTCGGCGCCCACGTTGCCGAACGCGTAGTTGATGTGGGTGAGCTTCTCCGCGCTGCCCGACGTGATCAGGTCGCGGACGTGGTAGTCGCGCTCCTCCGCGCCCCACTGGGTGAAGTAGGCGATGTTGAAGGCGTCGTGGTCGGGGCGGGGGGAGGGGTCGCCCGAGCAGTGCGCGCCGTTGATCGTGCAGTCCAGCAGGTGGGTGTTGCCGCCGGTGTGCACCCCGGTGAAACCGAGGCTGTAGGTGCCGCCGGCGGGGACGACCGCGCCCCAGTGAGGCGGGGTGACGGTGTGGCCGTCACCGGTGGAGCCGCTCAGGGTGGCGTTCCAGAGCTGGTGGACGCCGCTGCCCTCGGGGAGGTCGAATTCCAGGGTCCAGTCGTCGACGTCGGCGTCGGAGGCGTTGTGGACGGTGATCTCGCCGGTGTACCCGGTGTTCCAGCGGGCGGACTCCACGTAGGTCACGGTGAGATCGGAGGTCGCGTGCTCCTGTGCGGTGACCGGCGTCGCGGCCAGGGCGAGCGGTGCCGCCAGCACGGCCGCGGCGGGAACCGCGAGTGTGTTCCTGAGTCGTCGTGCGCTCACGTCGGGGGTCTCCTGGAGGGGCGGTCAGAGGCCTGGCCGAGGTGCGAGGCCGGACTGACGTGGGGGGATAAATTTTTAGGAAACTTAACTAATAATTCCGGGCGGCGTCAACGCCCAGGCGGATGGTTTCTCGGCGACCGTGGCGAAGGCGCAGGTCGGGCTCGGGAAATCAGGTAGCGGTCGATCCGCGCGCCCCCACGAGGTGGAATCCGGTACCGGGCGCACGCCCTAGAGTGACGGCGTGGGAAACCCTTTGAACCTTCCGTTCGACCCGATCGCACGCGCGCACGACAACTGGAGCCAGAAATGGGGGGCCTCGCCCGCGATGGCGGCGGTCACCTCGTTGATGCGCGCGCAGCAGATCCTCATCGGCGAGCTGGACGGCGCCCTCAAGCCCTTCGGCCTGACCTTCGCCCGGTACGAGGCACTGGTCCTGCTCACCTTCAGCGCCTCCGGAGCGCTGCCCCTGGGCAAGATCGGCGAGCGCCTCATGGTGCATCCGACCAGTGTCACCAACACCATCGACCGGCTGGAGGGGCAGGGGTTCGTGCTGCGCCGGCCCAACCCCAGCGACGGTCGGGGCGTGCTCGCGGAGATCACCGAACCCGGCCGTGAGGTCACCGAGGAGGCCACGCGCGTGCTCCTCGGCATGGACTTCGGGCTGGGCTGCTACTCCGAGGAGGAGCTCTGGAACATGCACGAGATGTTCGTGCGGCTCCGGGTCGACTTCGGTGACTTCCCCGCCCCCGTCGGGGAAGAGGCCGCGGGCGCCTGACCGGCCGCGGGCGTTCGGTGCCGGTGCGTCCCGAGGGGCGCGTGGCGCCGTCCGCGCCCTGTCTGTACATACTTAGTTGGACGTCCTACTATTCGAGTATGGCGAACACCACAGGAGATCCGACCAACGGCGGCGGGGCTCGGGACATCGAGGCCGGCCGCGAACGCTGGCAGCGCCGTTACGACTCCGCGCGCAAGCGCGACGCCGACTTCACCTCGTTGTCCGGGCGCCCCCTGGAGCCCGTCTACGGGCCCGCCCCGGGCTCGGAGGTCCCCGGCTTCGAGCGTGTCGGCTGGCCCGGCGAGTACCCCTACACCCGTGGGCTCTACCCGACCGGTTATCGCGGACGCGCCTGGACCATCCGTCAGTTCGCCGGGTTCGGCAACGCCCGTCAGACGAACGAGCGCTACAAGATGATCCTCGCCTCCGGCGGCGGGGGGCTCTCCGTGGCCTTCGACATGCCCACCCTCATGGGCCACGACTCCGACTCCCCCAGCGCCCTGGGCGAGGTCGGCCACTGCGGTGTGGCCATCGACTCGGTCGCCGACATGGACCTGCTCTTCGACGGCATCCCGCTCGGCGAGACCACCACGTCCATGACCATCAGTGGACCGGCGATCCCCGCGTTCTGCATGTACCTGGTGGCGGCGGAACGCCAGGGCGTCGACATCGGCACCCTCAACGGCACCCTGCAGACCGACATCTTCAAGGAGTACATCGCCCAGAAGGAGTGGCTGTACCCGCCCGAACCCCACCTGCGCCTCATCGGCGACCTGATGGAGTACTGCGCGGAGCACATCCCCGCCTTCAAGCCGCTGTCGGTCTCCGGCTACCACATCCGTGAGGCCGGGGCCACCGCCGCCCAGGAACTCGCCTACACCCTCGCCGACGGTTTCGGCTACGTCGAGCTCGGTCTCTCCCGGGGTCTGGACATCGACCGGTTCGCCCCCGGTCTGTCGTTCTTCTTCGACGCCCACATCGACTTCTTCGAGGAGATCGCCAAGTTCCGCGCGGCCCGCCGCATCTGGGCCCGCTGGATCCGCGACGTCTACGGGGCTCGGACCGAGAAGGCGCAGTGGCTGCGGTTCCACACCCAGACCGCGGGCGTCTCCCTCACCGCGCAGCAGCCCTACAACAACGTCGTGCGCACCGCGGTCGAGGCGCTCGCCGCGGTGCTCGGCGGCACCAACTCGCTGCACACCAACGCCCTGGACGAGACCCTGGCCCTGCCCACGGAACAGTCCGCGGAGATCGCCCTGCGGACCCAGCAGGTGCTCATGGAGGAGACCGGCGTCGTCAACGTCGCCGACCCGCTCGGCGGCTCCTGGTACCTGGAGTCCCTCACCGACGAGATCGAGGCCGAGGCCGAGCGCATCTTCGCGCACATCCGCCACATGGGCGGTGGCGACGACGTCGAACACGCCATCGGGCCGATGACCTCGGGCATCCTCGCCGGGATCGAGAACGGCTACTTCAGCTCCGAGATCGCCGAGTCCGCGTTCCAGTACCAACAGGCACTGGAGAAGGGCGACAAGCGCATCGTCGGCGTCAACTGCCACACCACCACGGTCTCCGGGGAACTCGACATCCTCAAGATCAGTCACGAGGTCGAGCACGAGCAGAGGCGTGTGCTCGCCGACCGCAAGGCCGCGCGCGACCGCGACACCGTCGACCGCGCCCTCGCACGCCTGTTGGAGGGCGTGCGCGCGGGTGACGGCAACCTCATTCCGCTCATCATGGACGCGGCCCGCGCCGAGGCCACCCTCGGCGAGATCTGCGCCACGATGGGGGAGGAGTTCGGTACCTACACGGAGGACCCGCAGTTCTGACGGCGAGGCCTCCACGTCCGGGGCGGTACGGGGTCCTCGTACCGCTCCGGGATGCGGCAGGATGGGGGTATGCAGCCTTCGGACTTTTCACCGAACAGTGCCGTCGACCTCGGGGCGCGCAAGGCGGCCTTGGAACGCGAGGCCAAGCAGCGTGCCGAGGAGTCGACCGGTCGTACCAACCCCTACGCCGTCAACGTCGACGAGTCCAATTTCCAGCAGGTCCTCGAACGCTCGATGTCCGCCCCGGTGGTCCTCGCGGTCCTGGCCGGCTGGTCCGAGCAGTCCAAGCAGGTCGAGACCGCTCTGGACAAGCTCTCCCGGGGCTCCGGTGGCAACTGGATCCTGGGCCGGATCGACAGTGAGGGCAGCCCGCAACTGGTGCAGGCGCTCCGTGTGCAGGGCGCCCCGACGATCATCATCGCCATCCAGGGTCAGGTCATGCCGCTGATGCAGGGCCCGGCCACCGAGGAACAGCTCCGCGACGGGCTCACCCAGGTCTTCGGTGCCCTGGCCCAGCAGGGGATGCTTCCCCCGGGCCACCCCGGCACGGTCGACGGCGACCCCTCCGCGATGCCGGAGGAGGGGGAGACCGCCCCCGAACCCGACGTCGACCCCGGCGACCCCGTCGACGCGGAGGCTCAGGCGGCGCTGGACCGCGGCGACTTCGACGCGGCCGCCGCGGTCTTCGAGAAGGCGCTGACCGCCGACCCGCGCAACGCCGAGTTCAAGGCCAAGCTGGCCCAGGTCCGCCTGATCGGACGACTCCAGAACGTGGACCCCGAGGCCGTGCACCAGGCCGCGGCCGACCGGCCCGACGACGTCGACGTCCAGATCACGTTGGCCGACATCGACATGTACGGCGGCAAGTTCGAGGACGCCTTCGACCGGCTCGTCGCGGCGGTCAAGGGCAGTGCCGACGAGGATCGGGACAAGGCCCGTGGGCACCTGCTGTCCCTGTTCGACCTGCTTCCCGCCGGTGACCCGCGCGTGAGCGCGGCCCGGCGCAAGCTCACCGCCGCACTGTTCTGATCGGACGCCGCCCGGCGCGGTTCCGACGAGAGTCCACGGCCGGTGTCCGATCTCGGGTCTTTCCCGAACGGTCACCGGCCGGACTTCTCGCACCTTCTCTGCATATTTGCGGCAAATCATGCGTTATTTGCCGTAATGGAGAGGAGAGGGATGGCGGTCACCGGACCGGGTAGGAGTGGATCACGGCGGACCACGGGGAAACGGTCCGCACCGCGAACCGGCAGGTGGATCATGGCGACCAACGACGCGTCACCCGCAGGCGGCGACCCCGTGGTGACCATCTCGGCCACCTTCGGGGCCGGTGGCAGTGTGCTCGGCCCGGCCGTCGCGGCCCGGCTCGGTGTCCCCTTCCTCGACCGTGCGCTGCCCAGTGCCGTCGCCGCGAGGATCGGATGCTCGCTCGACGAGGCACTCCAACGCGATGACCGCGCCCCCGGCGGGTTCGAGCGGCTCCTCGCCAGCGCCGCCCGACTGCCCACGGTCACCCTCGGCAGCGTCGACACGGCCTACTTCGGCGCCACCGACGACGAGGGTCGCCTGCTGTACGACCACGAGTTCGTCGAACAGACCGAAGGGGTCATCCGGAACGTCGCGCGCAGCGGCGGGGTCATCCTCGGTCGCGCCGCCGCCGTGGTCCTGGCCGACCACCCCGGAGCCCTGCACGTCCGGTTGGACGGCGGGCGCGAGGCCCGGCTGGTGCGGGCCCGGCGACTCTGGGAACTCGGCGACCGAGCGGAGTGCGGTGGCCCCGGCTGGGGGCCGGAACCGCCCACCGCGCGCCTGCTGGACGACAACGACCGTGCCCGCGCCTCCTACGTGCGTCGGTTCTACCGGGTCGACGCCGCCGACCCCGGCCACTACCACTTGGTGGTCGACTCCACCGTGCTCTCCATCGACGCCTGCGCGGACCTCGTGGTGCGCGCCGCCGAGGATCGCGCCGGGCGGCTTCCTCCGGTTCCCTGACCCCCATCGCGAGGGGGAATTTATGCGATTTTTTCCGAAGGCGGTAATTGTCACCTTGTGCTGACGTTACCCCCTTGACTCGGGTAAGGTGAGGCGACTCGGTTGTGGGTTCCCAGCCAGCCCCCGGCCAGCAGCCGAGACCCGCCCCCGAAGGGAACCTTCCCTTTGGTGTTCACGGCGGGACGCGCCGCCGTCACGGGACCGGACCCGATGCGGTGCGCGGGAGCCGATCAGAACCCACCGGGCGGACCCACGGCGTGCAGGGCCACAGCCGTCCCGGGGAGTGGTCGGCCCGCACGTCCACGGGAGGGGCCGCCGGTGTGCCCCGCGGACGCATGACACCAGCCAAAGCCAAGGAGCAACACGTGGCCACCCTTCCCAGCGTTTCGTACTCCATCACCGTCCGACTCGAACTGGACGCCGGAGGCAGCGCTGTCGGCAGCCTCACCAACGCGGTCGAGCAGGTCGGCGGTATGATCACCGCCCTCGACGTGGCGGCGGCTGGGCACGAACGCATCCGTATCGACGTCACGTGCGCCGCCCGCGACACCGAGCACGCCCAGGCGATCGTCGACGCGCTCGGCGCCGTCGACGGGGTCACGGTCCACAAGGTCAGCGACCGCACCTTCCTCATGCACCTCGGCGGCAAGATCGAGATGAAGTCCAAGGTGCCGCTGCGCAACCGCGACGAGCTCTCCATGGCCTACACGCCCGGCGTCGCCCGTGTCTCCCAGGCCATCGCGGCCAACAAGGACGACGCCCGCCGCCTCACGATCAAGCGCAACAGCGTCGCCGTGGTCACCGACGGTTCCGCCGTCCTCGGGCTGGGCAACATCGGCCCCGAGGCCGCCATGCCCGTCATGGAGGGCAAGGCCGCCCTGTTCAAACGCTTCGCCGACATCGACGCCTGGCCCATCGCCCTGGACACCCAGGACGTCGACGAGATCGTCCGCACCGTCCAGGTGCTCGCCCCCGGCTTCGGCGGCATCAACCTGGAGGACATCTCCGCGCCCCGTTGTTTCGAGGTCGAGGCCCGCCTGCGCGAACTCCTGGACATCCCCGTCTTCCACGACGACCAGCACGGCACCGCCATCGTCGTCCTGGCGGCCCTGCGCAACGCCCTGCGCGTGGTCGGCAAGAAGCTGTCCGAGGTCCGTATCGCGATGTCCGGTGCGGGCGCGGCCGGCACCGCCATCCTCAAGCTGCTCATGCACGCCGGCGCGCGCGACGTCATCGTCAGCGACGTGCACGGCGCCGTCCACACCGGCCGTGAGGACCTGGACAGCAATCTGCGCTGGATCGCCGAGAACACCAACCCCGAGGGGTACAGCGGCGACCTCAAGGGCGCCGTCGCCGGCGCGGACGTCTTCATCGGGGTGTCGGCCCCCAACCTGCTCGACGGTGACGACATCGCCGAGATGAACGACGACTCGATCATCTTCGCGCTGGCCAACCCCGACCCCGAGGTCGACCCGGACGTCGCGCACCTGCACGCCTCCGTCGTCGCCACCGGCCGCAGCGACTACCCCAACCAGATCAACAACGTGCTGGTCTTCCCCGGCTTCTTCCGCGGCCTGCTCGACGCCCAGAGCCACAACGTCACCTCGGACATGATGGTCGCCGCCGCCGGTGCCCTCGCCGACGTCGTCACCGAGGACGAACTGGGCCCGAACTACATCATCCCCAGCGTCTTCCACTCGGACCTGTCCCACCACGTGGCCAACGCGGTCCGTGAGGTCGCCCAGCGCGACCAGGGCGAACAGGGCTGATCCACCCCGCCGATCCCAGCGAGGGGGCGACCGAGCGGCGGCTTTTCGGGTAGAGAGTGGGTCATGGACCAGTCGACTCTGACCGGGCGCCTGCTGGTGGCCGCCCCCTTGCTGCAGGAGGACTCCTTCCGCCGTTCGGTGGTGTTCGTCGTCGACGACGCCGACGACGGCAGCCTCGGAGTGATCCTCAACCGTCCGCTGGAGCTGCCGGTGGACGAGGTCGTGACGGAGTGGGGCGCCTACGCCAGCGCGCCCGCGGTGATGTTCTCGGGCGGGCCGGTGGGCACCGACTCCGGAATCGCCCTGGGAACCGCCGTCCCCGAGGAGGCCCCACCGGGGTGGTCCGCGCTGGACGGCGTGGTCACCGGTACCGGACCTCAGGCCGTGGGCATCGTGGACCTGGACGGTCCGCCCGAGGTGCTCGGTTCTTCCCTGGCCGCCCTGCGTGTGTTCGCGGGATACGCCGGTTGGGGCGAGGGGCAGCTCGCGGGGGAGATCGAGGAGGGCGCCTGGTTCGTCGTCGACGCCTTCGCCGACGACCTGTTCTGCGGGGACCCCGAGGGGCTGTGGTCGCGGGTCCTGCGCCGGCAGGGTGGGGACATGGCCCTGTTGTCCACCTACCCGGACGACCCCGGCATGAATTGAGCGCGCACGCCCTCGGTGAGATGAGACGGGCCGCGGCACCCTATACCGTGGAACCCAGACGTGGAAAGGTGTGAGGACGATGTCGATGGACGTCCTGAACAAGGTGCTTCCGGACAGCGAGACCAGGCCGGACATCTCGCACGACGACGGCGACCGCGAGCGGTACGCCCACTACGTGCAGAAGGAGAAGATCACCCAGAGCGCGGTGACCGGCGACCCCGTGATCGCGCTCTGCGGCAAGGTCTGGGTCCCCAACCGTGACCCGAAGAAGTTCCCCGTGTGCCCGGAGTGCAAGCAGGCCTACGAGGACCTGATGAAGTAGGTGCGGCGCCTTCGGCCGCACACGAAAGGCCTTGATCCACCCCCGGGGTGGGTCAAGGCCTTCGTCGTGTCCGTTCCGGACCGAGGTGGCTACACCTCGACGTCCGCGCCGGAGCGTCGGCGCGACGCCGCGACGGCGACACCGCCCGCCGCCACCGCCACGACGGCCGCGGTCAGCAGACCGGCCAGCGCGGTACCGGTGTTGGGCAGACCGGGCTTGCCGCCACCGTCGCCGTCACCGGGACCGGGGGTGGGCTTGTCGTCGCCACCGCCGTCGCCACCGCCGGTGCCGCCACCGGGGATCCGCACGTCCTCGTCCACACTCAGGGTCAGGCTGATCGGGTCGAGCCGCTCGCCCTCGACGTAGAAGTCGGCGAAGGCGGGCACGCCCTCGGCGGTGAGGGTGGCCGGGATCGGACCCCAAGTCAGAACGCCCTCGTCCACCGCGGCGTCGACACCGGACAGGTCCAGGTCGGCCAGGGCGACGTCGTCGTAGGTGACCAGCTCGGAGTCGGTCAGGGACTTGCTGACCACGTCCGCGTACAGGGTGCCGGTCGCACCGTCGATCTCCACGCGCGGGTCGGCCACCGACATGTACAGCAGTGGGTCCGCGTCGCCGTAGACGTGCCCCTCGAAGAGCACGGTGCCGGTGAGGTCGACCTCGGCGGTGATGTCCTGCAGGTTCACCGCGCCGGTGGCGTCGGTGAAGGAGAAGGTGCCGTCGTCGTTGCGAGTGGCGCCGTCGGAGGTGCCGATCTCGCCCTTGGCGATGGTGCCCTCGATGTAGGTGCGGAAGGACTCCTTGACGCCCCAGTCGGCCCGACCGTTGTGGACCGTCAGGTCACCCTCGGGGAGCTCGCCGTCGTCACCACCGTCACCGTCACCGTCACCGTCGCCCCCGTCGCCGTCGTCCTCGGTGGCGAAGCCGATCGGGGTCCACACGTCCTGGTCGCGGTTGGCCAGGTCGTGACGGTCGTTGAACACGGCGACGTAGCACTGGGACTCGACGCAGTCGTAGGCCGTGCCGCCCTTCTCGAAGGCACCGACGACCTCCAGTTCGGTGCTGAACGCGCCGGCGGCGTCGGGCGCCGAGCCATCGCGCAGCCATACGCCGCTGCCGTACCAGTGCTCGGGGTGGGAGGCGTCGGACCGCGGGATGCCGGTCAGGGCGACGTACACACCGCTGCCGGGACGGAACCCGCTGCCGTCGACGGTGACGGTCTCACCCTCAGGGTCCAGGTCGGCGGTCTTGGAGATCGTCACCCGGGGGTCGTGGGCGGGCTCTCCGGGCTCATCCGGTCCATCGGTCCCGTCGTCGACGGCCGCGGTGGTGAAGGACAGCGGGTCCATGGGGGCGCCCGCGTTGTAGAAGCCGGCGAACGGTTCCACCGCGTCGGCGTGCAGGGTGCCCGCCGCGGAGGTGAAGGAGAGGTCGTCGCCGTCCACGACCAGGGCGGCGCCGGTCAGCTCGGCCACCGCGACCTCGCCGTAGGCGATCAGTTCGCCCGGAGGCGTGTTCGGGCTCGTTCCCCCGAACTCGCGGCTGGTGACGTCGGCGAAGACCGTGGCGGAGCCGTCGCCGTCGAACTCCACGCGCGGGTCGGCGAGCCGCACCTCCAGGACGGCGCCCTGGCCGTAGTCGTGGCCGCTGAAGACCACTCCACCGCCGAAGGCCACCTCACCGGAGGCGTCCTCCTTGGAGACGAGTCCGTCCACGGTGGGGAAGTCGATGGTGCCGTCGTCGTTGACCGTCGCGCCGTCGGAGGTCTCGTAGCCGCCGTCGGCGATGGGGCTGCCGACGTAGTTCCGGAAGGACTCCTTGACGCCCCAGGTGGCGGAGCCGCCCTCCAGGGAGACGGGTGCCTCGTCGGCGAGAGCCGCCGGGGCCGCCGCCACGGTGAGGGAGGCCCCGAGGGCCGCGGCTCCCGCGTACGCGGTGAGGGAACGCAGCGCTCGACGGGCTCGGCCCGCAGCGCCTTCCTCACGGGTTGCGATGATGCTCATGGGATGGGTGATCCGATCGTTTCGGGGGAGTGATGGGTGGCCGGTCTCGGTCGCGCACCGAGGACCGGTGTGGTGCGGGGGTGTCGGGTCCGCGCTGAGCGGGCGCGGCGGGTCCCCACCGAGGGAGAGCGGGTCGTGGGGCCGGGGCGCACCGGGCGTCGCCCGGCCGTGGGGGCCTTCCGGGACCGCGCCCGGAAGGCCCCCGGCGTCAGGCGGTGACGGGATCGTCGTCGGTGGTGCGCCGCCGGGCGGCCACCAGTGCGGTGACCCCGGCCAGGGACGCCACGACGGCGGTCAGCAGCAACCCCACCAACGGGGCGCCGGTGCGGGCCAGGGGCCCGTCGCCGCCACCGGAACCACGCGGGTCACCGCCGCCGGAGCCCGCGGAACCGCCGGAACCGCCGCCCGTGCCATCCCCGGAGCCGCCGGAGCCACCGGTGCCGGCTCCGCCACCGGAGCCCCCACTTCCAGCGCCACCGCTGCCGGGGTCGCCCGCCTGGCCGGCGAAGGTCACCGGAACGAACTCGTCCTGACCTCGGTCACTGGAGCGGGTGTGGTCGTTGCGGGTCACCACCGCGCAGTCGGTCGCGGCCGAGGTGCAGTCGGTGTGGTCGTCCTCGGCCTTGACCGTCAGCTCCACCGTGAAGCCGCCGTCGGTCCCACTACCGGTGTAAGGGGTGACCAGACCCTCGCCGTAGGGCGGCGGGTTGCTGGACACCCAGACGGACGCGCCACCCTCGCCGTCCATGTCCACGCCGCCGATGCACGGGCCGGGCGCGGTGGTGGCGTTGGCCGAGGCGGTGTCGCACAGGGCGACGTAGATGCCCTTGGCGGTGTCGTAGCCCGAACCCGTGACGGTCACGGTCTCCCCGTCCGGGTCGAGCCCGCTGGTCTTGGAGACCGTGAGGCTGTGGTCGCCGGGTGTCCGGGGCACCGTCTGGGGGGCGGACTGCGGCCGCGCCCGGGGCGCGCTCTGGGGGGTGGTCGCCGGCCGGGTCTCGGGGGCGATGACCGGGGCGGCGAAACCGACGGGCACCGCCGCCACGACGGCGGGTGCGGCCGGGGTGAGGATCGGTGCGCTCATGCC
>NZ_QOCZ01000031.1 GCF_018207095.1 Nocardiopsis sp. MG754419
GTTCGACTCGGTTTCGGGGGGTGACTCCTCGAAGTCGCAGGTGTACCGCTGTGTCACGGGTGGTCGCCATCGGCCATCACCCTTTCTCATGCCCTCAGGAGAGGGCCCAAACGTGGGCCTCACCGACGACGTGTGGCGGAGCCGGTTCTCCACAGGTGGGGAAGTGGGACTGGAAAGCGGTGGGCCGCCCTGCTTCACTGATGGTCACGGCCACACGACCGGAGGCCCTGCGCACTCTCCGTGTTCGACCACCGGGTATGGCCGCCCTTGGTACGTACACGGGGGCTCCGGTGCGCCGGAACCCGCGCTTCGACCGCTCTGTGGCCGAAGCCCCCACATGAACGATTCCCCGGCGGGCCCTCTCTACCGTCGGTCAGGAGGTGTTCGGATGGTGTCCACAGCACGGTCGTCGGCGAACGCGCCCCGCGGTGAGGCGGGACGCACCTACCTCGGGTGGCGGCACAGGATCCTCCTCCCGCCGCCCGGTCCCGCCCCCCGACGGCCCGCGCCCGCGGGCGCGCGGATCGTGTCCGAGGAGTGGATCGCCGGGCAGCGCGACAGCGAGGCGCAGACCAACCGTCCGCTCTACTTCGCCCTGGTCGGCCTCGGACTCGTGGCGGCGCTGTGCCCGCTGCTGTGGTGGGGTCGGGTCCTTCCGGGCAGCCTCGCCCTGGGCGGGGTGTTCGCCTGCATGGCCATCGCCGCCCCGGTCGCCGTCGCGCTCCTCCAGAGCCGCCAGGTGATCGCCCGGCGGCTGGAACGCGCCGAGGAGCGGCTCGCCACCGAGCGCGACGAGCGCGAGCGGGTCCTGCACGACCGGCAGCGTCGACACGCCGGACGGTACACCGAGTGGCAGGCGGCCGCCCGCGCCTACGAGGCCCAGCCGCGCTGGTACGGGATGACGGTGCCCGCGGGAACCTCCTCGGTGGTCGTGGTCGGCGGGACGGACACCGGCTGGTCCGCGCTGCTCACCACCATCGGCATCTCCCGGTTGCGGGAGGGCGGCGACCTCACCGTCGTCGACCTCACCGGCCACGCTGTGTCCCGGGAGCTCGTTCGACTCGCGCGTCGCTGCGCGGTGGAGCCACGACGGTGGGTGCTTCCGGCCGACCTCCCGCGGATGACCCTGGGAACCGGTCTCGACGCCGGCCAGCGCGCCCGCGTCCTGTCCGCCGTGGCCGCGGCCTCCGGCCGGGGCGAGGACGTCGACGCGGACGAGACGCTTCTGCTGCGTCTGCTGGAGGTCCTCGGCCGGGACGTGGACATCGCCCGACTCATCGGTGGCCTGCGGGCCCTGCTGACCCCCGCGGACGACGACGCCGAGGACGATCCGGCACTGGCCCGGCTCACGCAGAGAGAACGCGCACGGGTACGGGACCGCTGTGCGGGCGACCCCGAGGTCCGCGAACGGGCCTGGGCGCTGGAACAGCGGCTCAGCCCGTTCGAGGCGGTCGGCACGCGTGCCGACGACGCCGACTACGCCCAGGTCAAGATCATCTCCACGGACCGCGCGTCGGGGGCCGCGGCGGCTCGGGTGTACGGCACCTACGCGGTGGCCGCGCTCAGCGAACTCCTGGAGGCGCGCGAGGTCGCCCCCGCCGCCCGGGGGAGACGCAGACCTCCGCGGGTGCGTCCCGACCGAATCCGCACCGTGGTGATCTGTGGGGCCGAGGCCCTTCCCGAGGGAGAACTCGACCAGGTCCTGGAGTCCGCGGAGGACGGCGGGATCGAGGTGGTGCTGATGTTCCGCCACGCGGTACCCGACGCGCTCCGGTACCTCTCCTCCACCACCTGTCTGCCGGTGGTGATGCGCCAGCCCACGCGGGACGACGGACTCGCGAGTGTCATCGCCGAGGTGGTGGGCGGCGCCGAGGGCGAGAGGGAGGACCTGAGGATCCACCGGCTCACCGAGGTGATCGGTGCGGCCGTCGGCGACGCGGTCACCGCACCCGACGGCGACGGTGCGGACGGCTCCGACGACGAACTCCTCTTCCCCTCCCCGCACACCGAGTCGGGAGCGCTCATGCGCAACGCGGCCGCCTCGATCGCCCCGCTGGACCTGGTCCGACATGTGAGATCCACCACGACCTGGGGGAGGGCCACCGCCGAGGCGGCCGAACTCGACACACCGGTCTCGGTGGAGGGCGACGAGGAGACCATGGTGGGGATCTGCGGCATGGACGCGGAGTCGCTCCGCGAACTGCCGCCCACGGCCGCTCTCGTCCTGACCTCAGAGGGGCCTGTCCTCACGGACACCAACCCGGGTATCCTCACCCTGTCCACCGCCACCCTCGCCACGGCCGAAGACCACCGGAACTCCGGTGCCGGTGGGGGCGTCGGCCAGGACGGGAGAGCCGAGGCCGCCATCCCGACGGCGGCGCAGCGGCCCTCCCCGAACGGCGGGCCGCCGGTCGCACCTCCGACCGACGACGCGCGGAACGGCACATCGGTGGGGGGTACCGGGACACGGGACCTTCGGGAAACGACCGCACCGGTGGTCGACGAGCGGCCCGACCCGACTCGGGTCCCGCCCAACCTCGGGCCGCCGCCCGAGCGTTTGGACTGGCGGGTCTGAGCATCGGTGGACACTAGGCTTGGCCCGACACATCGCCCGCCGCCGGAGCGCGTGCACGCGGGTGATCTAGCGATCGTGGAGATTTGATGAGCGAGCTTCCCTTGCGCGCCCAGTTGGCCTCGGTACTGGGCAGGAGTGCGGCGAGCCTGTCCAGGGCCACCGGACGCGGAGACGGCTCCGTCATCGGCGGACGCGTCGCCCTCAAGGTGGAACCCGACCTGCTCGCCAAGCTCTCCCAGGGCCGTCGACTGGCCCTGGTCAGCGCCACCAACGGCAAGACGACCACGACCCGCCTCATCGCGCAGGCCCTGCGCGAGTTCGGCGACGTGGCCACCAACGAGTACGGCGCGAACATGCCCACCGGGCACATCACCGCGCTCTCCGACAACAAGTCGGCGGTCAACGGTGTGCTGGAGGTGGACGAGAAGTACCTGCCGCAGGTCCTCAAGGCCACCAACCCCTCCTTCGTCGTGCTGATGAACCTCAGCCGCGACCAGATGGACCGCGCCTCGGAGATCAACCTGCTCGCGAAGAAGTGGCGCACCGCCCTGGCGCAGAGCAACACCCACGTCATCGCCAACGCCGACGACCCGCTCGTCGCCTGGGCCGGCCTGGGCGCTCCCAACGCCACCTGGGTGTCGGCCGGTCAGCGCTGGAAGGAGGACTCCTGGTGCTGTCCCGAGTGCGGGGGTCACCTCAAGCGCGACGTGGACCCGTACTGGCAGTGCCCCGAGTGCGGCCTGGCCCGCCCGGAGACCACCTGGAGCGTGGACAACGAGACCGACACGCTGGTCGCCCCCGGCGGTCAGCAGATCAAGCTCCGTCTCAACCTGCCCGGTGACGCCAACCGCGCCAACGCCGCGATCGCCGCCGCCACCGTCGCCGGATACGGCATCCACCCCGAACGCACCGTCGAGCGCCTGCGCGAGATCACCTCGGTCGCCGGGCGCTACACCTCCGTGGTCACCATGGGCGTGGAGGTCCGGTTGCTGCTCGCCAAGAACCCGGCCGGTTGGCTGGAGTCCTTCGCGGTGCTCGACCCGCCCCGTGTGCCGGTGATCCTGGCGGTCAACGCCCAGATCCCCGACGGTAAGGACACCTCCTGGCTCTGGGACGTGGACTACCGGGTCCTGCGCGGGCGCCGGGTCTTCATCATGGGTGAGCGTCGCACCGACCTCGCCCTGCGTCTGGAGACCGACGAGGTCCCCTTCGAGGTCGCCGACCGGGTGGACGAGGTGCTGGCCAAGCTCAAGGCCGAGCGTCCCGACATCACCAAGGTCGACGTCATCGCCAACTACACCGCCTTCCAGCAGATCCGCACGGCGTACGGCCGCGTCCAGTAGGAGACTCCCCATGTCGAACACCAGCAGCGCACTGCGGATCGTGTGGATCTACCCCGACCTGCTCAGCACCTACGGGGACCAGGGCAACGTCCTCATCCTCAAGCGCCGCGCGGAACTGCGCGGCATCCCCACCGAGATCGTGCACGTCCACTCCAGTGACGCGGTGCCGGAGCAGGGTGACATCTACCTGCTCGGCGGCGGCGAGGACCGGCCGCAGATCCTGGCCGCGGACCGGCTGCGCGCCGACGGTGGTCTGGCCCGTGCCGCGGCGCGCGGCGCCTGTGTCTTCGCGGTCTGCGCGGGCTACCAGATCATCGGTGAGAGCTACGGCGACGACGAGGCCAACCCGCTCCCGGGCGTGGGCATCATCGACATTCGCAGTGGTCGCGGTCAGACCCGCGCGGTGGGCGAGATCGTCGCCGACGTGGACCCGACCCTGGGCGTGGGACGGATCACCGGCTTCGAGAACCACCAGGGCCGTACCGCGATCGGACCGCAGGCCCGGCCGCTGTCCACCACGGTCAAGGGCATCGGTAACGACGACCGCACCGAGGGCGCCTACCAGGGCCAGGTGCTCGGCACCTACCTGCACGGGCCGGCGCTGCCGCGCAACCCGCAGCTCGCCGACCTGCTGCTGCGTTGGCGTGTGGGCGCGTTGAACCCGCTTCCGCCGGCCTGGGGCGAGCGCCTGCACGAGGAGCGTCTGGCCGCCGCGTTGCGTTAGACGGCGCCCGTCCGGGGCCTCCACGGCGCTTCGGTCGGGTTCGGGGCCCCGAGGCCGAGCGGGAACCGTCGGTGTCCGCCGGCGCCCGAACACACCCCCGGTCGAACACGCAGGATCCAGGCCGCAACCGAAGGGCCCGGTGGGACATGGCGAATTCCAACGGTCGTCGCAACACGTGAAGTCGGTTGGTCGCCGTCAGGAGCCTAGCGAGACGCTCGGCTGGGGTATCCCAGCCGAGCGTTTTGCGTGGCCGGGAGTTGAGTTGGGCGGCGACCGCGTCCAGGTCCTGCCGTGTATGGACCGCCAGGTCCGTGCCCTTGGGGAAGTTGGCGGAGCAGCCCGTTGGTGTTCTCGTTGGAGCCGCGCTGCCAGGGGCTGGCCGGGTCGCAGAAGTAGACCGGGATGTCCGTGGCCAGCGTGAACTCCCGATGAGAGGCCATCTCGCTGCCCTGGTCCCAGGTCAGGGACCGCTTCAGCAGAGGCGGTAGGCCCCCCAGGGAACCCGTGAGGGCCTGGTGGAAGTGCTCGGCACGGTGCTGGCCCTCGGGCAGGTGAACGAGCATCACGAACCGGGTCGAGCGCTCCACCAGGGTGCCGATCGCGGACTTGTGGGCCTTGCCGATGATGAGATCCCCTTCCCAGTGTCCGGGGACGGCCCGGTCGGCGGCTTCGGCCGGCCGTTCGCTGATCATTACCATCGGCGCGGTGAACCGCGGCCGACGCGTGTTCGCCTGGCGGTGGGGGCGGCGTTGACCCCGACCAGTTCGCTGGCTCTTCTACTGCTCAGGCCCGTTTTCACGAGCCGCAAGTATTCCGCCCGCTCACGAGCGAGCTTCTTGCGGCCCTGGGGTTCCCGGTCCTTGCGGATCTCGAAGTCGTGCATCGCACCCCTCCAGAGGTGGGGTGTTGCAACGACCACTAGAACCCAAGCATCCCCACCGGGCCCTTCGGCCGTCCGGGAATGCCGTGCCTTCCTCGGGCCTTGTCACCCCATATGAAGGCGATGGCACTGGAGACCTACGGTTCCGACGACGATCTTCGAGCGAGGGAGCTTCCCGATCCCAAGGTGGCTCCCGGTGAGGTGCTGATCCGGGTGCGGGCCGCCGGCGTCAACCCGGTGGACTGGAAACTGGCCTCGGGCGGCCTGGACGGGATCATGGAGACCCAGTTCCCACTGATCCCCGGGTGGGACGTCGCGGGTGTGGTCGAGGCGGTCGGGCTCGACGCGGGTGAGTACTCCGTCGGGGACGAGGTCTACGGGTACGTCCGCAAGGACTGGGCCAAGAACGGGACCTACGCCGAGTTGGTCTCGGCCCACGTCCGCATGCTCGCGCCCAAGCCGGCCTCACTCGACTGGCGAGAGGCGGCGAGCGTTCCGCTCGCCGGTCTCACGGCGCTGCAGGCGCTGGACCGGGTCGAGGTGGGGGCCGGGGACACCGTGCTGGTGCACGCCGCCGCGGGTGGTGTGGGCTCGTTCGGCGTGCAGATCTCGGTCGCACGGGGCGCGCGGGTCATCGGTACGGCGAGTGAACACAACCACGAGCACCTTCGTGCCCTGGGCGCCGAGCCGGTGACCTACGGCGAGGGGCTGGTCGAGCGGGTCCGCGCCCTGGCCCCGGAGGGGGTGGACGCGGTCATGGACTTCGTGGGCGGAGGGGTGGCCGCTCTGCCGGTCACCGAGCACCGGGAACGTGTGGTCTCCATCGCCGACGCCGAGGTCACCGGGCGCGGCGGTCGCTACGTGTGGGTCCGCCCGGACGCGGACGGCCTCGTGGAGCTCTCCCGGCTGGCGGACGCGGGCGACCTGACGGTGCACGTGGACCGGGAGTTCCCGCTGGAGGAGGCGGGTGAGGCGTGGCGTCTCAGTCGGACCGGTCGCACACGCGGCAAGATCGTCCTCACCCTGTGAACATCGCGCCGTGATAGGCCGGGCCCGGTGGTCGGTCCCCCTTGTGCCTCGCGCGTTCGGGGCGGGCCCGACCCGTTCACGGGCGGTGGCGTTGGAACAGCGGGGACACGCGCCCCATGCCGAGCACGTGGGCGAACTCGTGGTCGGTGAGGCCGTTCTCCCCGTGGGGGAGTGTCCGGGCCCGCCAGTGGGGTTCGGGGTCGACGGTCCCTTGCCGGTCGTCCCGGTCGGATCGTGTCACTCTGGCCCAGAGGCCCGCCGTTCGGTGGCTTGCGCCCATTCTCGTTCCCCCGATGCGTCCGTGGCCGTCAGACTCCTTCGGGGAAGATAACGAGCGGGTCGTGCTCCACGGGTGATAACACAGAAAGAAATGGTGATGACTCTCCGTGGTGGGCGTCTTTTTCCGGGCGAGGGTGGGCAAACAGGGCACAATCGCGGAATGATCGTGATGTGTGCTGTGTCACAGGGGTATGCGTTCCACCGGTCCGACCCCAGGATCCTCCGGGCGCGGTGGGCGGATGGCCCGGCTGCTCCTGATCCCCGCTGCGGCGCTCCTCGCCGCCGGCATCCTCGTGACGGCGCTGATCACCGTGGGCGGGGTCCCGGTGCCCGAGGTGCGGATCGTGGTGGGTGAGCAGGAACCCGAGGGGGCCGGGGAGGCCCCGGCGGAGGAACCCGGACCCGCACCCGAAAGCACGCCCGAGCCCCCCGAAGAACCGTCCCGCGAACCCACCACCGAGCCGAGGAACCCCGGCGAGGGTGAGCGGACGGGTTCAGCGTCGGAGCCGTTGTCGTCCTTCAGCGGCTCCTCCACGTCGGTGGGACCGTTCCGGGTGGTGGTCGAGACCGCCTACGCCGACGCCACGGTCACCGACGGCAGGGGCTCCGACGCCGAGGCGCCGTCGGGCATGACCTACTACGTCTACCGGGTCGACGTCACCAACGAGGGATCCTCACCGGCGATCTTCGACAGTGCCGGGACCGAGGCCTTCGCGCCGGACGGCACCTCGTACACCAACGACGTCGAGGCCGAGGTGACCGTGGCCTGGGACTACTTCTGGGACGAGATCGACCCCGGTACCACGGTCACCACGCACCTGATGTTCCTGGTCCCCGAGGGCACCGAGTTCACCCATCTCCAGGTGTCCGGGCAGAGCGAACTGCGGCCCTCCTGACCTACTACCGGGGGCGGCGACGCAGGTCGATCTGGGCGTTGGCCCCGGTGTCCGGGTCGACGATGACCTCCTGGCCCGCGGCGATACCGTCCACGACCAGGTCGACGTCGCTCGGCACCGTGCGCTTGACCAGGCCGAGGGCGATCGGACCCAGTTCGTGGTGGCGGGCGGAGGTTCCCACGCGGCCGATCCGGCGCCCCTCCAGTTCGATGTCGGCACCCACCGCGGGAAGACGTTCGACCGTGCCGTCCAGGTGCAGCAGGACCAGGCGGCGCGGCGGACGACCCAGGTTGTGCACCCGCGCCACCGTCTCCTGACCCGGGTAGCAGCCCTTGTCCAGGTGCACCGCGGAGCCGATCCAGTCCATCTCGTGCGGGATGGCGCGGTCATCGGAGTCCAGGCCCGCCCGCGCCCGGTGCGAGGCGATCCTGTGCGCCTCGTACGCCCACATGCCGGCCGGACGGGTCCCCGCCTCCGTCAACCTCCCCGCGGTCGTCACAAGCTCCTCGGAGGGCACGAACAGGTCGGTCTCGTCCTCGGTGGCCCGAACGGCCGGGACCTCCACCGCGGCCACGGCCTTCTCCCGGTCCGGGCCCAGCACCGTCAACACCGACAGGGAGTCGGACAGGTCCGTCACCTCCACCCGCAGCATGAACACCATGGAGTCCAGGAAGCGGGCCAGTTCGGCGGCGTCACCGGGTTCGGTGTGGATCCACGTGGACTCACCGTCGTCCACGAGCGACAGGTGGTGCTTCAGCCGGCCGCGCGCGTCCATGATCAGCGCCTCGGTGCCCACCCCGGGCGCCAGGCCCCGGGTCAGCTGGCTGGTGAGGTCGTTGAGCCAGCCCAGACGGTCGGCTCCGGTCACCCGCACCACGCCCCGGTTGCTCCGGTCGACCCAGGCGCTGGAACGTTCGATCGCGCGGCCCTCATGGGAGGGGTCGCCGTAGTGCGCGGCGACGTCGGTGTCGGGGCTCTCGGCGCTCACGGCGCCCGGGGTGGTCAGCAACGGCGAAGTCATACCGCCGAGGGTATCCGCCCCGTCCAGGCCGTCACGGAGGCGTCGTTGACCTGGGGATACAGATCACAGAAAAACACTTGCCCCACCCGGGGGCGGGGACGTACCTTGACTGGCACGCAGGAAAGGAGGTGGTCCGAAAGATGGTTGATCTCAGGACTGGCGAGGTGGCCGTCCGCTAGGGCGACGCCGAGCATTCGCTCGACGTACGTCGTAGGCGAATCCCAGACGGACACCCGAACCCCGGGCTGTCGGACCTTGTCCGATCCGACCCTCACAGAGGAGACGGCCCGGGGTTCGTCCATGTGCGGGGCCCCCGTCGCGAGCGCGACGAGGGCCCCGGACATCCTTACTTGCCGTCGCCGGGCTCGAGCGTGGCCACCCGCTTGAGCTGGGCGGACATGTACGACTGGAGTCCCTGGCCGCGGGCGGCGAGGTCCCAGGCGTACCCCAGGGTCTCGCTTCCGTCGTTGAACAGGCCGTACAGGCGGTGCGAGCCCTGTACCTCCAGGCCCGTGATGGTCCGTACGATCCCCGCGCTGCGCATCTCCACACGGTTCGCGAACACGTTGCCCTCGTAGGACTCCAGGTAGCCCTCGTTGTGGGCCACCATCACCTCGATGTGGACGATGTTGTTCTCGTCGTCCCCGGCGTACTGCGCGGTGTCCCCCTCGGAGAGGGCACGCCAGTAGCCCGACTCCTCGGTGACCAGTTCACCGGTGGTCCCGTCCGGGTTCATGCGCCAGGCCTTGGCGGTATAGGCCAGGTAGGGCAGGCCCGCGCGCGGGGTGAACTCCAGTTCCTGACCGAACTGGAACTTTTCCTCTTCCACGTAGCCGGCGACACCGACGCCTTCCCAACGTCCGAACAGGAAGGCCAGTTTCGCCAGATCAGGGTGTACCGCAGCGTCCATAACCTCCGAGACTAGCGGCGTGTTCGGAGTGCCGGTGACGTCCCACGCACCGCCACCCTCGGGCCTTGGACTGGACATGCCCAATTGGCCCCGCTTTCCCGGAGAACTGGTAAAGATGGTGAACGGACACGGTGTGGTCGCGGGGCTCGGAACCCATCGGTGTCCCCACCTCCGACATGCTTTCCAAAGGGGCTGCCTGTGTTACTGGTGATCGGTCTGGCGCTGCTCGCCATCGCGGTGGTCCTCCTGCCACTGGCCCTCATGGGCCTGCGACGGTGGCACCGGCAGCGCGGCTTCGCCCTCCTTCTCCCCTCCGCCCTCATCGAACACGAGGGGAGCCGTGTGACCCTGACCGGGGTGACGGCCCCCGGCCCCGCCGGACCCCTCGCCTCCGGACTGGCCGGCGTCGAGTGCGTCTGGCACGGCCACGAGGTGCTGCGCCACTACCGCCCCCTGGCCCGTGACCAGGTCGAGGGCCAGGTCAGTGACCGCACCTGTGACTCCATCGCCGACTACGGCTCCGAGGACCTGTTCGGTCTGGTGGGCGAGGGACGTGCGGCGGACGGTCAACGGATCTTCGTCGACCCCGCGGGCACCGCGCCGCAGGAGGCGGAACTGTGCCTCAAGCGCAAGGTCGGCCGCCCCCAGCCCGGGGTCGCGGCGGCCGCGGACGAGCTCCTGCCCCGGGTGCGCGGACGGATCTCCGGGATCTTCCGGGGCGAGACCATCGAGTTCGAGTACCGCGAGTGGGTCATCCGCCCGGGCGCCCCCGTGCGCGTCACCGGGCGCGTGCGGACCCGGGACGGGCGGATGGTGCTGGTCGGTTCGGAGGAGGACCCGCTCATCATCGAACACGGTGTGCGGGAGGGTCCCGCCCGCGTCGCGCCCCGACGGACCGAGGCCCTGTCCCTCACCGTCGCCTGCGGGCTCTGCGCCGTGGTGGGCGTGGTGCTCACCCTGGTCGCCCTCTCGGTAGGCTGACGCACATGTCTCGTTCCCTGGTGGTCAAGGTCACGGCCGGCGACGACGCCCCCGAACGCTGCAACCAGGCCTTCACGGTCGCGGCCGCCGCCGTGGCCAGTGGCGTCGACGTCTCCCTCTGGCTGACCGGTGAGTCGGCCTGGTTCGCCGTCCCCGGGCGGGCCGAGACCTTCGCACTCCCGCACGCCGCCCCGCTCCACGACCTGCTGGCGGTGGTGCTCGCCTCCGGACGCGTGACGGTGTGCACCCAGTGCGCGGCCCGGCGCGACCTGACCGGCGACGACCTGATCGACGGGGTGCGCATCGCGGGGGCGCCGACCTTCGTGGAGGAGACCCTCCGGGACGGGGCCCAGGCCCTGGTCTACTGACCGCGCCGTACCCGCCGCGTCGGCCCCCGACACGAACGTGCCCGTACCACCGACGGTGGTACGGGCACGGCTGTTCCCGCCGGGGTTACTTCTTGCCCTGGTTGGCGACGGCCTCGATGGCGGCCTTCGCGGCCTCCGGGTCGAGGTAGGTGCCACCGGGGACGGTGGGTCGGAGGTTCTCGTCCAGCTCGTAGACCAGCGGAATACCGGTGGGGATGTTCAGCCCCGCGATGTCGGCGTCGCCGATCCCGTCCAGGTGCTTGACCAGGGCGCGCAGCGAGTTGCCGTGCGCGGCGACCAGCACGGTCCTGCCCGCGGCCAGGTCCGGGACGATGTTGTCGTACCAGTACGGCAGCGCGCGGTCGAGCACGTCCTTGAGGCACTCGGTGCGCGGCAGCAGTTCCGGCGGCAGCAGCCCGTAGCGGGCGTCGCCCGCCTGTGAGTAGGGGTCGTCGTCGGCGATGGGCGGCGGGGGCGTGTCGTAGGAACGGCGCCAGGTCATGAACTGCTCGTCGCCGTACTCGTCACGGGTCTGAGCCTTGTCCTTGCCCTGAAGGGCGCCGTAGTGACGCTCGTTGAGGCGCCAGGTGCGCTCGACCGGCAGCCAGTGCAGGTCGGCGGTCTCCAGCGCGAGGTTCGCGGTGCGGATGGCGCGCTTGAGCAGTGAGGTGTGCAGGACGTCGGGGGTCACCCCGGCGGACTTGAGCAGTTCCCCGCCTCGGCGGGCCTCGTCCTCGCCCTGCGCGGACAGGTCCACGTCCACCCAGCCGGTGAACAGGCCCTTCGCGTTCCAGACGCTCTCACCGTGTCGCAGCAGTACCAGAGTTCCCATGAGGACCAGCCTAGTACTCCGGCCGCGGAGCCGTTCGACCGAGTTCGCCCGCCCGCGCCGGGGCGGGCCGACACCGTCCCGGCGCGGGCGGGTCAGCGTCGGCGAGACCAGGCTTGATCACCCCTTGATCGACCTAGGGGTGCATGTTGTCACTTCTCGCCCGGAAAGCCGCCGATACTCCCGATTCACACGAGAACGGAAGAGCGGTACGTCCGCTTCCTCACTGGACGACGGCGGTCCCGCGTTTTCGCCGCGTGACGCAGGCGTCGGCGCCAGGACCCACTCCCGAGGAACGGTGGAGCCATCCGGAGAGACGGACACGACACGCCCACGAATGTTCTGGTGCCCGGCGGTGCGGGCTTCATCGTCTCCCACTACGTCGGTGAGCTCCTTTCGGGCACCGAGGACGTCACGGTGACCGTGCTGGGCGCGCTCACCTACGCCGGTCACCGGGCCAACCCGGCCCCGGTCGCCGACGATCCCCGGCTCACACATACCGGTCCGACCGGCGGAGGAGTTCGGCGACGACCACCCCGACCACACCCTGCTGTTCGCGTGGAACCACGCGGAGGAGATCACGGACAAGGAGGGGGCGCACCGGGCCGCCGGCGGAAAGTGGATCGTGTACGTCTTCGACGTCCGCGTGGTCTGACCCCGCCCCGGCGGCGGTCGGAAGGCCCCGGAACACCGAGCCGCCGGACCCCGCACCATGCCCGGCCGTGCCCTTTCGAGGGTCTCCCACTCGGTCGTCCAGGGGCGGTGCGTGGAGACCACCGTCCACTACCTGCATGCGGAGTCCGACAGCGGCATCCGGCACTGCACCGATGCCCACCCGATGCACCTGTTCACCCGCGAGGACTGCACGCGGGCGTTCGAGCGCGCCGGACTCGGGGTCGAATTCCTCCCCGTGGAGCAGGGGGGCGTCTTCGGCACGGGCCTCTATGTCGGCACGCGCTGACGGCGCTCCGGTTGCGCATGACCGGGAGCGGCCGGGTCCCGGCGGTCGGTCGCGGTCAGGTGCGACCGGCCTCGGCAAGGTCGTCGGCGATGCTCATCACGTAGGCGCCGTAGTCGGAGTTGGTCATGCGCGCCCCGAGTTCCCAGCAGTCTTGGGCCGAGATCAGGCCCATGCGCGCCGCGACCTCCTCGACGCAGGCCACGCGCACACCCTGGAGGCTGGCCAGGAACTCGACGTACTGTCCCGCTTGCAGCAGGGAGCTGGGCGTCCCGGCGTCGATCCACATGTAGCCGCGTCCCAGGTGTTCGATCCTGGCCTGTCCCTGAGCCAGGTAGGCCCGGTTGACGTCGGTGATCTCCAGTTCCCCCCGGGCCGAGGGGCGCGTCTGGCGGGCGATCTCGACGACGTCCCGGTCGTAGAGGTACAGACCGGTGACCGCGTTGTTCGACCTGGGGCCGAGCGGTTTCTCCTCGATCGACACGAGGTTTCCTCGGTCGTCCGTCTCACCGATGGCGAAGCGTTCGGGGTCGGAGACCGGGTAGCCGAACAGGGTGCATCCCGGTTGGCGTTCGGCGGCTGATCGCAGGAGCTCCTGGAAACCGGACCCGTGAAAGATGTTGTCCCCGAGGATCAGGGCGGAGTCCTCATCTTCGACGTGGTCGGCGCCGATGAGGTAGGCGTCCGCGATTCCCCGTGGTTCGGGCTGCTCGGCGTAGGAGATGTTCAGGCCCAGATGGGCGCCGTCCTCCAAGAGCCGCTGAGCCGGAACCAGCGAGTCGGGTGCGCAGATGACGAGGATGTCCCGGACCCCGGCCAGCATGAGGACGGAGAGCGGGTAGTAGATCAGCGGCTTGTCGTAGACCGGGAGCATCTGCTTGGACGTACACCGCGTCACCGGATACAGGCGGCTGCCGCTGCCGCCGGCGAGAAGGATGCCCTTCATGCCGAACGCCTCTCTATCGGGGGGGAGAACGGGGGGTGCGACGCCCTTCGGTGAGCGGGCGCGGTCCTGCTCCGCGGGGCGCTCGGCCGTCCGGTTCCGGTGGGTTGCGCGGCGCGGGGGAGGGGTTCGGTGTGGGCGAGGGGTTCGAGGTGGGGTGGAATACTCCGCTGCCCTGCGCGCGGATTCGAGGGCGTCACACGCGGACGTGGTGACCGTCGGCTCGCTCGCCACAGAAAACGGAACGCCACTGTACTGTTCCCCGAGCCATATGGCCAGAGGGCGATTAATGGCGTCCGATCCCGCTCTCGCCCAGCACGGATGGGCGGCGGAAAAATCCGCACGGTTGGTGCGTGGAACGGTCGTAAAACCCTGATTGACGAACTGGAATGCCCACTGCCGTCCGCTTGAAACATCTGCTTATTCGTCCGGTGGTCGACCTCGGCGGGGAGAAGGTCGGGGCGGTTCGGGTTCGCTGCCCGGAGACAGAAACCGGGTCCGTCAAGGGGTCGATAAAGTTTCCGCACAATTGCACTCCATTCAGATTCCATCATGAAGTGACACTGATTCCAGCGGCGCTGGCTAGCCTCCAATTCAGCACCTGTCACCGACGGATAGAGCCACCTCCGAGGAGTACCGTGTCGAGGACGAATCAGCGGGATGCGGAACACGTTCAGGGTGCGCCGCCGCCCAGTGGCGGGGCGTCGCCCTGGTGGTCGGCCCTGACCCTCGAAGAACGGGGAGCGGGCCCCGAAGCCCCGCTCCGGTCGGGGGCGCCCGACTCCGGCGGCGGATCCGCCTCCGAGCGTGCGCTGCGCAAGTACGACAAGTGGCGCGCGCAGTGGCCCTTCAAGGAGGACGAGGGCCTGCTCGCCGAGCGCCTGAAGCCGCTCGGTCTGACCCCGGGCGCCCTGCCGCGCCTGATCGACGAAACGGCGCGCGACCTCCGGGACCGCTCCGATCGGACCCCGTGGTGGGTCGCGGAGCTGACGGAGCGCCTGTCCTCCGCGGACCAGGCTCGGCCCGCCGCGAAGTCCTCGCCCGCGGACACCGAACCACACGGGTTCCTCATACCGGCCGCCCCCCTGCTGCGCCACGGCCTGGAGCGGCTGCGCGAGGGCATGGCCGCGCTGGCCCCCGACTTCCCGCTTCGGATCGACATCGAAGCCGTGGAGAGCAGTCTGCTGGAGTCCCTGCACAGGGAACTGGTCCAGATCATCGCCCGGACGGCGGTTCTGGAGCTCAACGTCGCCCGTCTGGAGGGCCGCCTCACCTCGGGCAGCCCCGAGGAACGCTACGAGGAGTTCGTCGGCCAACTGGCACGTCCCGAGCGTATGCGTGAGTTTTGGAGTGAGTACCCGGTCCTCGCCAGGATCACGGCCGAAAGGGTGGACCAGTGGGTCCGCCACAACCTCGCGCTGCTGGCCGACCTGGCACAGGACTGGCCTGCGATCCGCGAACGCCTCCGGGTTCCCGAGGGGACCCGTACCCTCACTGAGGCCTCCCTCGGGCTCGGTGACCGGCACGCCGGCGGGCGCAGCGTCAGCTCGCTGCGGTTCGACTCCGGCTTCCGCCTCATCTACAAGCCCCGGCCGCTCTCCGTGGACGCGCATTTCCAGGAGCTGCTGGAGTGGACCAACGACAACGGCCAACCCACGCCCTTCCGTGTCCTCGACGTGGTGGACGCGGGCGACCACGGCTGGGTGGAGTTCGTGGAGGGCGCTCCCTGCGAGTCCGCGGAGGAGCTGCGCGACTTCTACCGACGGCAGGGCGGGCTGCTGGCGCTTCTGCACATGCTCCATGCCGTCGACTTCCATTTCGAGAACCTCATCGCCTCCGGTCCGCACCCCGTCCTGGTCGACCTGGAGACCCTGTTCCACCCCAACCACTGGATGCTCGGCACGGGCAACGCGGCCCCCGCGAACGTCGCGATGGGCGACTCGGTCACGCAGACCGGCCTCCTGCCCCGTCGGAAGTACTTCGCCGGCGACGACCAGGACGCCGGAACCGAGACCAGCGGTCTCGGCGGTCCCTCCGGTCAGTTGACCCCCTACGCGATGCCCTACTGGGAGGACTACGGCTCCGACGAGATGCGTCTGGACCGCAAGCGGCAGGTCATCGAGGATCCCGGTGCCAACCGTCCCACGCTGTCCGGCGGCCGGGTGAGCGCCGTCGACCACGTCGAGGACATCGTCGAAGGGTTCGACTCGACCTACCGCCTCCTGTGGCGCCACCGCGACGCACTCCTGGCTCCGGGCGGCCGCGTCTCGAACTTCTCCGAGGACCGCGTGCGCTTCATCGCGCGTCCGACCGCCACCTACGCCCTGTCTCTCGTCGAGAGCTACCACCCCGACGTGCTGCGGGACGCGCTGGACCGTGACCGCCTGCTGGACCACCTCTGGATCCCCCGGGACCGGGACCCCGTCCGATCCGCCCTGTGCACCTCCGAACGCCGCGACCTCGAACACAACGACGTCCCGCTGTTCCACATGCGCCCCTCCCAGCGGCACGTCTGGGACTCCGCGGAGCGGATCCACCCGGACCTGCTCGACCGCCCGATCATGGAGTCCGTGCGTGAACGCTTCCAGGAGATGGGGGAGGCGTCGCTCGCCCACCAGCTCTGGTTCATCCGCGCCTCGTTCACCACGCTGTCGGACGACGCGACGCCCGAGACCAGCCGTCGGCTGCACGCCGAACGGCCGGCGACCGAGCGGGAGCTGGTCTCGACGGCGTCGGCCATCGGCGACCGACTGGCCCAGCTGGCCCTCGGTGACGACGACACCGTGGACTGGGTCAGTGTCAACCTCGTCAACCAGCGTTCCTGGACGCTCGGCCCGGCCGGCAACGACCTGTACTTCGGTCAGTGGGGCGTGGCGCTCGCCCTCGGCTACCTCGGTTCCCTGACCGGCGAACGGCGCCACTCCGACCTCGCGCGGCGCGTGGTCGACCACATGACGCAGCACGTGCTCGGCGATGGGGACCACGACGCCCACGACCACGGTTCGGTGCTGGCGGAGAACATCGGCGCGTTCCACGCGGGACCCGCCGCCATCTACGTCCTCTCCCACCTGGGCGTCCTGTGGGACGACCCGAAGCTGCTCGCGCGAGCGGGAGAGGTCGCGCGGATCGTGGTTCCGGGCATCGACACCGACGATCGCCACGACATCCTGGGCGGGTCGGCGGGGCTGCTGTGCGTACTGCTGAGCCTGTACCAGACCACCGGCGACCAGGACGTACTCCGCCACGCCATGCGCTGCGGGGACCGCCTGATCGACCAGGCCACGCCGATGCCCGACGGCCTGGCGTGGCACACGCCCCGCTTCGGTCCCGCGCCGCTGGCGGGGTTCTCCCACGGAGCCAGTGGCGTGGCCCACGCTCTGCTGAAGCTGTTCGAGGCCACGGGAAGGCCCGAGTACGCGGAGACCGCCGAACGCGCCATGGCCTACGAGCGGGGTCTCTTCTCGCCATGGCTCGGTAACTGGCCGGACCTGCGGGAGGCGCAGCAGCCCGAGGAGGTCCTGGCCCAGGACGGCCCCCCCTTCATGATCGCCTGGTGCCACGGGGCTCCCGGCGTGGGCCTGGCCCGTCTCAGCGCGCTGAGCGCGCGCGTGGACGAGGAGAACGCGCGAGGCGAACTGGACACGGCCGTGGAGACGACGCTGCGACAGGTCGACCTGCGCGACGACTCCCTGTGCCACGGTTCGCTCGGCAATTTGGACTTTCTGACCGCCTCCGCCGTCGCACTCGGTCGCACGGACCTCCGCGAGCAGGTGCTCCGGTTCGCGTCCGGCCTGCTCAGCGACGCCGACGAGGACGGTTGGAAGTGCGGTATTCCCGGTGCTGTGGAAACGCCGGGGCTCATGACTGGACTCTCGGGGATCTGTCTCGGTCTCCTGCGTGTGGCCTCACCCGACCGTGTGCCTTCCGTGCTCACACTCGCACCTCCCGGGCCGGTCGCGCGCGAGGTTCCGGCGACCCCGAGATCCGAGAGCGGGACGACGATCGTCGTCCCGTGAACCCCCACAGAGACGAGAGGAAGAGGCTCAGATGACGAAGATCGACATCATCCGTGCTTGGAAAGACCCGGAGTACAGGGACGGACTGACCAGTGCCCCCGCGCACCCGGCGGGCGTCATCGAGTTGCCCGACGAGGCGCTCAACGAGTCCGGCGGCGCGCAGGTCATGGAGACGGAGACCGGTTGGTCCTTCGGCTGCTGTGACTCCGTGACCCTGGACCCGGTCAGCGGCGCCTGCTTCTGGTACTGCTGATCCACCGACTCCCTTCCATCGATCGTGACGTCACCCCTCTTGCCCGGCCCCGCGCGTGAGTGACGGCACAGGCCCAATGCCTTGACAGCGGAGGGTCCCCCAAGCCCAGGGTGACCCTCCGAGCGGGTGGCCGCGACCGTGTCGCGGCCACCCGCTCTTCGAGTTCGGGGGCCGAACCCCGTACGCGCCGGACTGGACGCCCAATGGCGGCAAGGGGTGGACGTCGACCGGGGCGTCCCGGCGGGAACCGCTCAACCGACGCGTTCGCGCACACGCCGTTCGAGCTCGCGCACCACCTCGCTCGGGGCGGGCATCTCCGTGACGTCGCGCCGCAGCTGGTCCGCGCCCTTCGCGTACGCCGGATCCTCGAGAACCCGGCGCACAGCGTCGCGCACACCGTTGACCAGTTCCTCCTGCGGTTCGACGGAGACCCCCGCGCCCGCTGCCTCGAGTCGTGCGGCCCGGGCCAGGGTGTCGTAGATCTCCGGGTGGACCACCTGCGGCACCCCGGCCGCCATGGCCGTGCAGAAGGTGCCCATGCCCCCGTGGTGTACGACGGCCGAACAGGTCGGCAGTAGGGAGCTGAACGGGACGAAGTCGACCAGGCGCACGTTGTCCGGGACGCGCGTGATCGCCCCTCGCCGTTCGTCCCCGTGGAAGGTCGCCACGATCTCCGCGTCGATGTCACCGAGTGCCTCGACGAGTCCCGGGACGTCGACGAGGTCGACGCCCAGGCGTTCGCGGACCGAGGCGCCGAGCGTGACGCAGACCCGGGGCCGCTCGGGCGGGTGCCGCAGCCACTCGGGCACGTCGGCGGCTCCGTTGAACGGCACGAACCGCATGGGCACCCTCTCGATGTCCAGGTCGTACCGGAAATGCTCCGGGAGCTGGTCCACCGTGAAGGAGCCGGTCACCAGGTCCTCGTGGAAGTCGACGCCGAACCGGGCCGCGCGTTGGGCCACCCATGCGCCGAGGGCGTCGGGACGGTCCTCGGCGGGCTTGTGGGCCAACAGCTCCAGGTACCGCCGCCTGAACCTTCCCTTGAAGTCCATGGCCCACGTCAGGCGTCCGTGCGCGGCGCCGCAGGCCTCCGCGGCGATCGCCCCGGCGATGGACGAGGACTCCCACAGGACCAGGTCGGGCCGCCAGCGCTCGCAGTGCTCCACGAGACGGTGCAGGATCGGATCGTTGATGAGCCTGAACTCGAACCCGACCATCGAGTCGTAGTGGCCCTTGAGGTAGTCCCAGGTGAGCTCCTCGTCCGGGGCGTCACCCTTGAGGTAGAGCTGGGGTCCGTCGGAGCGCTGTCTGGCCTCCATCAGGTGCGGGCGGCGGTTGTAGTAGTCCCACAGGACGTGATCCCGCCCGACCGGGACGGCCGTCAGACCGGCCGCCCGCACGAACTCCGCCGATTCGGGGTGCCCCGCCACCTGGACCTCGTGTCCGGCGGCGATGAAGGCCCACGCGAGCGGGGTGATGAGCTTGACGTTGCTGTTCTCCGGATAGGTGACGAAAAGGACTCGCACGGGTTCTCAGACCTTCCAGACGGGGGACGCGCGCCCGATTCACCCCAGTCCCGGGTGGGCGCTGAGGATGTGTTCGGTGAGGTCGTGGCTGGTGCCGCCCTTGAAGTAGGCCATGTGCTCGGCCAGCACGACGTCGAGTTCCTTTTCCAGGTGGACGGCGAGTTGGAACCCCGCGAAGGGGTCCATGAAGTCCAGCGGGAGCGGGTCGGGCTCGTGTTCGTCGAGCCCGACGATCATGTCCTTCATCGCCAGGCAGTGCCGCCGTACGAGGGCGTGCAGTCGCCTCTTCCCCAACGGGCTCGGGCCCCAGTGCTCCGCCAGGGCTCCGACCACGTCCTCGACGTCCCGCAGCGCGGCGTCGGTTCCCTCGGACAGCAGGACACCGCACGGGTTGAGGACGATCTCGTCCACCCCTGCCTCGTAGTAGCGCGCGATCTCCCGCGCGATCTCCTTCGGCGTTCCGGTGGCGAACACGTCGAAGTTGACCAGTGCCCGCGCACCGGAGACGGGGTCGGCCGGATCGATCGCCAGCCCCGCTGACCGGAGCATGGCCGCGTAGTGCGGCTGAGACAGGTGCAGTCCCGCGCCCCGGTAGGCGATCTCGTAGGGGTCCCGGCCCTCGCGTGCCACCGCGAAGTGCTTGACGGTGACCAGGCGCGGGCGCTCCGGGCGTCCGGCCCGCTCCGCACCCTGGTCGAGGGCGGGGACGATGGTCTCCTGAAGGTAGTTCGACGGGGTCATCCAAGTGATGGCGCTGTCGGCCACCTCACCGGCGACCTGTGCCATTGCCTTCCTGAGCACTCCCGCGCCCACCTCGACCGGGGGATGCTCCATCTTCTGCAAGGCCGTGGGGCCCATCGAGAGGTAGCGCCCGTCCACGGACACCCTCTCGCCGTCGAGCAGGCCGCGGACCGCGCCGAGGTACTCGCGGATCGCCGTCAGCGGACTCGCGTACGGCTCGCCCCGCGACATGGCCACGAACTCGGGCGCGCCCAGTCCGTACCCGGCGACGTAGGGACGTCCGGTCAGGACCGCCGCGCCCCTGGCCTGGAGGGCCGCTTCCAGAGGGCTCCGCAGCGGGGTCAGTGTGACCGAGGTCCCGCCGTGGACCCCGTGGCCGGCGGCGGCCAGGGACACGTGGATCTGGTGCGGGTCCAGCGCGAGGGTCTGCCCCAGCCACAGGCGGCGCAGGCCCAGCTTCCGCACGCTGGCGGCGAAAGTGAGCGGCTCCTCCAGTGATGGCGCGCTCGTGGGGAGGATGAGGGATACTCCCCGGTCCCGGATCGTCGTCAATTCCCCGTCTCCGTCCTGGACATCGCCGCCACCGGGAACTGCGGCACGGGCTCCGAGCGCAGGATCGCCTCGTAGATCTGCTGGAGATTGCCCCCCGGCCCGGTACCGGTCTCCTCGGCCAACCGCGTCCGCAGTCCGTGGAAGACCGCGAGGGCCTCGGCCTGCCGGTTGCATTCGTACAAGGCGGTCATCAGCAGTTCGGCCATGGGCTCACTGAGCGGGTTCAGCTCGACGTACTGCCGCAGTTCCGGGATCACGTCGCGGTGGCGGCCCAGCAGGAAGTCGAGTTCGATGCGCCGCTCGATCGCCATCAGCCGCTGCTCGACCAGGTTCAGGCGCATGGACTGCGCCAGGGGGCCGACCAGGCCCACGAGCGGCTCCTCCCCCCACATTCCCAGCGCCTCGCTGACGAGTTTGTGCGCCAGCTCGAGCTCACCCGACGCCTTGGCCTCCTGGCTCCGGCGGATCAGGCTGTTGCACCTGTTGCGGTCGAGGGAGTCGGGGTCGATCTGAAGGACGTACCCCTCCCTTTTCCGAGCGATGGGCAGTCCGACCCAGTCGGGCTCCCCGCAGGGCGCCAGTTTGCGCAGTCGATAGACGTAGGGCGGAATGATGCGGCTTCCGCTCTTGGGAGGGTCGTCTCCCCACACCTCCCGCAGCAGGCGGTCCACCGAAACCGTCTGGTTATAACTGCGTAGCAGGGAAAGCATCACGGATTGTTGCCGAAGGGGTCCCAGGGGCAGTTGAGAGGACCCGACTTGAACGCGGAAGGCACCAAGGATTGAGAAGTACAGCTCGCCTTCTCCAGTCACTCCACACTCCGATCCAATCCCATTGTGGACAGGGAACCCATTTGATATTTCACCTTGGGTGGTGAATCATCCTCAGCGGGTTCCGGGTCTCCAATGTTCATGATCTGCCGATTCACCAGATCGCGGTACTGGTGGTTTGATGCCACCAGCTCACGGTGAGTTCCCCTCCCGATGACCCGTCCCTCCTCCAGAATCAGGATCTGGTCCGCGTGTATCACCGTGGACAGGCGGTGGGCGACCACGATGAGGGTGCGGCGCTCCGCGGCCGTGAAGACCGCCTGACGCATCGCGGCCTCGTTGGCCGCGTCCAGCTGGCTCGTGGGCTCGTCCAGGATGAGCACGGGCGCGTCGGCGAGCAGGCCTCGGGCGATCGCCAGCCTCTGGCGCTGGCCGCCGGACAGGCGTACGCCGTCGTCCCCCACCTCCGCATCCAAGCCGTCCGGCGTGCGCTGGAGGATCTCACTGAGGTTCACGTCCTCCAGAACTTCGAGCAGGCGCGCGTCCGTGGCGCCGGGCGCCGCGACGAGCAGGTTCTCCCTGATGGTTCCGGACATGACCGGAGCCTCCTGCTCGACGTAGGCGAACTTCTCCCGGACCTGGGCGTGCGTGAGGTCTCCGATGTCGGTCGAGTCGACCCTGATACTGCCGGAGTCGGGGTCGTAGAAGCGTTCCACCAGGGCCAGGATCGTGGACTTGCCCGCTCCGGACGGCCCCACGAGCGCGGTCAGGGTCCCCTTCTCCACGGTGAAGCTCACCTCGTTCAGAACCGGACCGTCGCCGTAGTCGAACGTCACCGCGTCGAATTCGAGCGCCGCCGAGGAGGGCGTCCGATCCGGCCCGGGTGCGGGGGGCGTCTTTGATCGAACCGCCGTGCCGCCCTCGGGCGGGATGCGGAGGATCTCTCGGATGCGGTCCCACGCGCCGAGTCCGGCCATGATCTGCGTGTAGGCCCCGATCGCCTGCACCAGCGGGTTCACCAGCAGGAACAGGTAGAGGACGAACGCCACGAGGTCACTCACGGAGATCGCGCCGGAAGCGACCCGGGCGCCGCCGACCCCGAGGACCAGGAGGAAGGCGGTCTGGGTGCCGAGCGCGCTCAGGGGCGCGATGAGCGCCCGCCACCGGGCCAGCCGGAGCCCCGCCTCGTAGGCGCGGAGCGTACGCTGCCCGACCTCCGCGGTCTCCCGGGCCTCCGCCCGGGCCGCCCGAATCGTGCGCACGGCGGAGAACGCGCGCTCGACCGACGCGGTGATCTCACCGACACGGGCCTGGGCCTGCTCGGAGAGGGGGCGCATCTTTCGCGCGGCCAGGACCGCGGTCGACAGCCCGAACGCGAGACCGACCAACGTGGCCAGGAACAGCGTGGGGTCGACCAGGAGCATGGCCGTGGCCGCTCCCAGGGCCATCAGCGCCCCCGCCACGAGCTCGAAGACACCCGAGGTCACGAGCGCGCGCAACATGCTCGTGTCGGCACTGACCCGGGAGAGCAGGTCGCCGGTCCGACGCCGGTCGAACTCCGCGATGGGCAGGTGCATCAGTCGGTGGGTCAGGGCGTCGCGCAGCCGACGGACGACGGACTCGCCGGTCCGTTGCAGCAGGTAGTCACGTACCCCGTTGCCGATCGACGCGCTCAGCAGCACGATGACCAGGACCGTGACCAGGAGACCCACCGGCCTCGATTCGGTGATCGCGTCGATGACCCCGGAGACCAGGAGCGGCTGCGCCAGGGAGAGTCCGGTCGCGACCAGGGACAGCGAGCCCGCCGCCACGAGTACCCCGGTGTGGCCTTTCAGGTAGGAGAGTAGGTGACTCACCCGCGAGCCGTCGGCGTCCCCGCCCTCCGGTACACCTCTTTCCGCTGAATTTTCTGAGTACATTCGTGGGGGATCACCTAACGCCTTATCAGGACAACGGTTTGCATGATTTATCAGGAATGCGGGCTTGCTCAAAACCACGGCAAACCTAGGACATCAAACCTCCTGGCACAACCCCTTATCGTGCCCCGACTCCTGTGTGCGCGGCACCTCCCCGATGTGGAAAATGGAATTCCGATGACCGCGGGATGACTTTTCGCTGACCGGCCGGGCGGACCGCAGAGGCGTTCGGCTCTGACCCAGGTCCCCGCCTGCGCGAACCCAGGGATGGCCGACCGGCGCGGCGGTTGCGGCACCTCCGGATCGCCGGCGTGGAGAAGTGTCGCGCGCACTCGGCGGATCAACCGCATCCGGTTCCGGCTCTTCTGGGCGTACGGAGACGAGAGCGAGGTCTTCACGGCCGCCCGTGGCCGCAACCGGCCATCCTCGAAACCGTCGAACAGTGGACCCCGGACAACGGAATGACCGCGTGCCCCCGCGCCCGGAACGCGTGCCGGATGGACACACTCCGTGCACTTACTCTGCCGCGAGGAACGTCATCCCCCATGGCGCCCCTCCGTATGCGTGCTCTCCGGGCGCCGACCGTTCGCGATGATATGTCGACTCCCTCCCCTGCCTGGTGAGAGCTCCTTCCACATACGGGAGCAGCGATCATGCGATCATCGATCGCCGCCCCGGCGGAGAATCGTGCCGGCGGCGCCGAGACCACCGTTCGGGTGACCCTTCGCTGGTCACGCGATTTGGGCCTTCTCACCGTCGGTGATCGAGCGGGTAATGGGCGGCGTGGTTTTCTTCGCCCGCACCCCACCCGGAGCCTCTGCTTGCGTCCGCATTCGACCCGATAAAGACTGATTTTCGGGACGGGACTCCATTCGCAACGGGGGGTGGCGGATGGCGTGGCCTCCGGAGCGCCGTGCCGTCCGCGTGCCGACCGGGTGGGCGCCGCGGGGCATCCGTCCACCCGACGGGCCGCTCTCCATGTCGAGGATCATGGCCTTGAACTGCGGATATATGGCCCTTCGAGGGCAGAGGCTGATCGCGGCCCGCGCTGAGTCGGCGCCCGCGTCCGGCCCGACCGCGGGCCGCGCGGGAAGGGCGGAGCAGCGGATCCGAGACCGGGGTCATCCCTGCTCAGACATGATGACGGGCCGCCGGGTGAGTGGCGGGGGTTCGCACGGGCGGACCTTTGGCGCAGCCGTCCGGAATAGCTTTTCTCGTCCGAGCGTATGGTCCAGTCGGGTCGCGGCCGTTATCGTGGTGCGGCGCGAGTCCGTGCTGTAGTAACTGCGGCTCCCGCATTTTTGTCGTCCGCCGGAGACGGAGGTATTTAGTGGAAACGTCTGTAGGAGTAAAGAATAGCGAAGAGATATCTCCCGCGGTCGAAGTCCGGGACCTGGTTTGCCGTTACGGGGACTTCGAGGCGGTGTCCGGACTGTCCTTCGACGTCAAGCCGGGTGAGCTGTTCTCCTTGCTGGGGACCAACGGCGCGGGGAAGACCACCACCATCGAGGTGCTCGAGGGTTTCAGCCGCCCCAGCTCAGGGAGCGTCTCGGTCCTCGGGGAGGACCCCTACGGCCGGCCGCCCCGCCTACGCGCGCTGACCAACGCCGTGCTCCAACACAGCGGCACCTTCCCTGAGTTGACCGTGCGGGAGACGGTCGAGCTCGGGAGGGGACTGTGCAAGCGCCCCAGGGGCAGGGACGAACTGCTGGAGCGGGTCGGACTCGCCCACCGCTCCCGGGTCTGGGTCCGTGACCTCTCCGGCGGTGAACAGCGCCGCCTCGACCTCTGCCTCGCCCTGGTCAACCGCCCCCGCGTCCTCTTCCTGGACGAGCCGACCACGGGGATGGACCCTGAGGGGCGCCAGGACGTGTGGCAGGTGCTCACCGACGTACTGGCGGAGGGCACGACCGTCCTGCTCACGACCCACTACCTGGAAGAGGCCGAGCGGTTGTCCGACCGCCTGGCCATCATGCACGCCGGTGAGCGCAGGATCGCGGGGACGGTCGACGAAGTCGTCTCACAGTGGGGCGACCGCGTCGAGTTCGCGCTGACGGACGACGTGCGGGAGGAGGACCTCCCCCGCGTCCCGGGGGCGTCCTTCGCGGACGAGCGGATCAAGAACCAGCGGCGCGCCGTGTACACGCTCGGCGACGGGACCGGGCCCGAGCGGTTGGCGGGCTCGCGCCGGCAATGGGCGCACACGGCCACGAAACACCTTTTGGACTGGGCGGAAGGTCAGGGTGTGCGGCTGAGTGACCTGCGTGTGCGCAGCGCCTCGCTGGAGGACGTGTTTCTGGAGATCGCGAAGGAGGGATCGCATGGTGAGTGAAGACAAGGTGAGCGCGGGTGAGACGGGTACGGGTGAAGCGCCGCCGACGGACGGGGCCGCGGATCAGGACACCGCCAATCAGAGCTGGATCAAGCAGGTCCTGCACCTGTCCCGGGTCGAGCTCCTCCAGCTGCGCAGGGCGCGTATCACCCTGCTCTACCTGTGCGGGCTCCCCGTGCTCTTCGCGTTCATCTCGTTCAGCACCCAGGGTCTGTACTCGGACTCCGGCGACCACGTGGACGCCGGGGCGGCGAGCCTCTTCAGCATGATCGCTCCGTTGGCGGCCGCCATGGGGTTCCTGCACGTGGCCAACCTCTTCGCCGTCCGGCGTGACCGGCACATCCTCAAACGGCTCCGCGTCGGCGGAGTGACGCCCTCGGCGGTCTACGCGGCCGCCACTGTGCCGGTCCTCGCCTTCGTCCTCGTCCTGACCCTGGTCCTGAGCGGTATCGGCTTCGCCGCCGCCGGCCAGCTCCCGGCGGCGCCGGGCATGCTCTTGGTCGCCGTCGTGCTTTCGTCGGTGAACATGACCCTGCTCGGCATCTGGTTCACACGTTTCACGCGCAGTGCCGAGGCGGTCCAGCTGGTCGCCCTGATCCCGCTCATGCTCCTGCTCTTCGGTAGCGGCTCCACCCTGCCGCTGGAGTTCCTCTCCGACACCGTGGCCCGGTTGGCGTGGTTCACGCCGCTGGCCCCGCTCGTGGACCTGTTCCGCTCCGCCTACTTCGGCTCGGACTTCTTCGGTGGCCAGGTCAGCCAGGTCGAGCAGCTCGGGACCGCGGACTTGTGGATGGCCTCCCTCCCGGCGGTCGGTCTGTCGCTCCTGTGGCTCGCCGTGAGCTGCTACCTGCTGCGCGGGCTCTCGTGGTCGTCCCGGAGCTCGGAGTGAACCGACGTACCGTCATCGGTACTCCACCGCCGTGCCATCGGCTTTCCACGGCGTCCTTCTAGCGTCTGGGACGTCCTACGAGACAGCCGACGCGATTGTGGGGGCCATGGCTCGACAGCGAGGTCCCGCCAGGGTAAGAGCCGTACAGCAGTCGGGCATGTCCGAGTGCGGGGCCGCCTGCCTCGCCATGGTGCTGACCGCGCATGGCAGGCACACCGCCCTGACCGAGAGCCGGGACCTGCTGGGTATCGGGCGGGACGGCTCCAGCATGCGCAGTATCGCCAGGATTGCCCGAAGCCTCGGCATGGAGGTCCGGGCACTGCGGCTGGGCGTGGAGCACCTGGGCCAGATCCGGCTCCCGGCCATCGCGCACTGGGGCAACGCGCACTACACGGTGGTCGAACGGGTGAGCCACGGCCGGGTCCACCTGGTCGACCCCGTCTCGGGTCGGCAGAGACTCACCTTGGAAGAGGCCGGGGAGGTGTTCTCCGGCGTCGTCCTGGAGATGGTGCCGGGGCCCGGGTTCCAGAAGGTCCGGCGCCGTTCCGGCGACGGGGCGTTGGGCGCCGTCCTGGACGGTGGCCGGGGACTCCTGGGCGCGGCGGTGGGCGCCTCGCTCCTGCTGCACCTCATGGTGTTCGGGGCGCTGTGGATCGCACTCGGGTCGCTCCCCGCACTGCTGGAGGGCGCCTTTCCCGCGGCCGCGTTCCTGTCCGGGCTGCTGGCCCTGGGCGCCCTGGTCAGCGGTGTGGTCCGGCGCCGACTCCTCATCGCCTTCTGTATACGCGTGCAGACCCACCTGTCGGAACGGTTGCTCCGGCGCGTGTTTCGCCTCCCGCTGACCTATTTCGAGGCGAACTCCGTCACGGAGGTCCTGGGCCGGGTCTCCGCCGGTGTGACCCTGCGTCAGGTCCTGCCTCCACGCGGGATCACTACGGTGCTGGACTGCGGACTCGGCGCGGTCTACCTCGTCGTTCTGTCGGTCGTGGCCCCGCTGTTCATCCTGCCCGCCGTGGCGGTGCTCCTCCTCGGCTGGGCCTTCTTCATGGTCACCAAGCGGGTGCTTCAGGAGAACGCCAAACGCGCCCTCGGCGACCAGGCGGGGATCCAGGGAAGGGTGCACCACGCCCTGTTGGGCGTCGAGACGCTCAAGGGTATGGGCCGGGAGGAGGGTCTGCTGTCGGACCTGGACGACCTCCTGGCACGGCAGGAGGTCACCGCGGAACGGCAGCTCCGCGGGGAGGGGTTCGTCGAGGCCGGGTTCTCCCTGCTCCGGGGCCTGGGCGCCCTGGGCACGGTGCTCGTCGCGTCGGCGTCGGTGCTCTTCGGGGGCGTCGCCCCCGAGGCGGCCGGGGTCTACTGCGCGGTTGCCCTGCTGGTGACGGAGGCAGCGGGTCGTCTGACCACGTACCTGCGCCAGTTCCAGATGGTGGACCGCTGTCTCGCACAGATCCGCGGAGTACTCGCCGAGCTCCCGGAGCAGCCGGAGCTCCCCCCGGACACGGGCGGCGCGGTCTCCGGGCGACCGGGTCCCGGGGAGGTCGAGTTCGAGGACGTCTCCTTCCGGTACTCGGACAACAGCTCCTGGAGCGTCCGGAACGTGAGCGTTCGCGTCCCCGCGGGGGCCAAGGTCGGCCTGGTGGGCGCGACGGGATCGGGAAAGAGCACGTTCGCCAGGCTGCTCCTCGGCCTGCACCGGCCCACACAGGGGACGGTTCGTTTCGACGGCCGCTCCCTCGCGGAGCTGGACCTTCGCGAGGCACGGCTCAACTTCGGGTTCGTGCCACAGGAATCCAGGATCTTCAGCGGGAACATCAGCGGCAATATCGCTCTGGGCCGCCCGGAGGCCTCCGCGAGCTCGATCGAGGAGGCCGCCCGCCGGGCGCAGATCCACGAGGACATCGTCGCCATGCCGCTGGGTTACGACACCCCGGTGTCCGAGGAGGGGCTGGGGCTGTCCGGCGGGCAGCTCCAGCGCCTGGCGCTCGCCCGGGCCCTGCTCGGGGACCCTTCCCTGCTCGTGCTCGACGAGGCCACCAGCCACCTGGACACGTTGACCGAGCAGCGCGTCGAACGGGAACTGGCCACGCTGTCGTGCACCCGCCTGGTCATCGCCCACCGCATGAACACCGTGCGAGACGCGGACCTCATCATCGTCCTGGACACGGGGAGGGTCGTGGAGATCGGCACGCACCACGAACTCCTCGCCCTGGACGGCGTCTACGCCGCGCTCGCGGGACCGGTTCCCGAACCGGTACGGAACACGCTATGACACACGCCCGTCACTGGGGCAGAGAGCAGAAATGAGCGATGCTTCGTGAGCAATGAAGAGTTCGACCCGACCGACCCGCGGTGGTTCCTGGCCCACTCTCTCCAGGAACGGATCTCCGCGTCGAGCCCTCCGGCCGAGACGGACGTCGCGACCGGGAAGGCACGGATCGACCTGTGGCGCCAGGAACGGCTGAGCTTTCTTCGCGACGAGGGGAACTTCGCCGACTACGCCGCCCGCAAGGGCACGGACGCGGACGGCTTGGCGGCCGTGCTGGGGGAGAGCCCGGTCAGTGTGCGCGAGCGGCTCCCGCACGTCCCCGACTTCGTCGAGTACGTTCGGCGGGCGCTCGACTATTCCGGCGGGCACGACGGCGGGGAGCGCTTCGGTATGCGCTTCTGTTCCGTCTTCACGCCCTTCATCGACCAGGCGGTGGACGACGTCCGGAAACGGATCCTGGCGTTGGACGCCGGCGACTCGGGTCTGGACACCGAGCGGCTCGCCGCGTGTCTGACCGATCCGCCGCTCGCTGGGGTCGACATGTTGGTCGGCCGAGCCCTGGTGCTGGAGGTCAACATCGCCCGGGTCGAGGGGCGCCTGAAGCGGGACTCACCGCACGAGCGCTTCCACGAGTTCATGGAGGCGCTGTCGACGAGGGAGGGGCTTCTCCCCTTCCTCCTCGACTACCCCGTGCTCACCAAGGACCTGGTGCTCCTGCTCGACAACTGGACTCGCGCGCGCGTGGAGATCGCCGAACGGTTGATCGCCGACCTCCCGCGCCTGCGTGAACGCCTGGGCGCCCCCGACGATCTGGGGCAGGTCCGCGAGATCAGCTCCGGGGAGGGGGATTCCCACGGCGGTGGGCGCTCCGTGGCGCGTGTGACCTTTGAGAACGGTCAGCACGTCATGTACAAGCCCCGTTCCCTCGGTACGGACGTGCACTTCCAGGACGTGCTGCGCTGGTTCAACGAACGCGGGCTCGAACCCTCCCTGCGCACACTCTGGGTCGAGGACCGGGGCGAGTACGGATGGAGCGAGTACGCGCCCTCCGAGGCGTGCGAGGACCGGGCGGCCCTGGAGCGCTTCTACACCCGGTTGGGGTCGTACCTGGCGATCCTGCACGTGCTGGTCGCCTCCGACATGCACTTCGAGAACATGATCGCCTCCGGTGAGCACCCGGTCATGGTCGATCTGGAGGCGCTGTTCCACGTCACCATCAGGGACGCCTCGGTGAGCACCCTCAACGCCACCTTGGGCGCGTCCGATCTCATGCACTCCTCCGTCCTCGGCGTCGGACTGCTTCCCCAGCCGAGCATCCAGGTGGACGACGGCGAGGTCGTGTGGAGCGACTTCGGAGGTGTCTCGGATACCAGCGCGCAGATGACCTCGAAGAAGGTGGCCGGCTGGGACCGTTGGGGCACCGACGAGATCCGCATTGAGCGCCGGCGGATCGCGCAGAGCCCGGCACA
Source organism: Nocardiopsis sp. MG754419 (assembly GCF_018207095.1). Lineage (GTDB taxonomy): Bacteria > Actinomycetota > Actinomycetes > Streptosporangiales > Streptosporangiaceae > Nocardiopsis. The sequence goes on from NZ_QOCZ01000031.1 coordinate 30,470, forward strand.
GAACGTGCCGACGGTGGAGACCGAGAAGGCGAACGCCTTCGAGAGCCGCGACTCGATCCTGGCCGGTTACCGTAGCGCCTACCGGACCCTCCAGGACCACCGCGATGCCTTCCTCTCCGAGGGTGGCCCGCTCCGTGCCTTCGCCGACGACGACATCCGGCTGATCCTGCGCCCGACGCAGCTCTACTACACGCTCCTGACCGAGAGCCGGCACCCGGACTACCAACAGGACGCGGCGGACCAGGACAACTTCCTGGACGCTCTGTGGGCGGGCCATCCCGACCTCGACCAGCGTGAGGCCGTGATCGCCTCGGAGGTCGCCCAGATGGGGCAGGGTGACATCCCGATCTTCCACACCACGCCGGGGCAGAGGGACGTTTTCGCGCAGGGCGGTCGGATCGCCCGCGACATGCTCGAGTCCAGTGGACTCGATCGGGCCACGGCCCGGATCGAGAACATGTCCGAGGCGCACATGGAGCAGCAGAGCTGGTTCATCGACGCCGCGCTGGCCGCCCAGGTCATGGGTGATGCCAGCCACTCCTCTTCTCACCGGCTCGACTCGGTTCCGTTCCCGCACCGGCCCGCGGACGGAGGCGAGCTGCTGGAGCAGGCCGCGAGGATCGGTGACCGCCTGGTGGAGAGCGCGATCCAGCAGGACGGGCGCATCACCTGGTTGGGGCTCAACCTGGTCAGGGAAGAGGTGTGGCAGGTCAACCCCGCCCAGACCGACCTCTTCAACGGGTTGAGCGGTATCGGCCTCTTCCTCGGCTACCTCGGCGCGGCCACGGGTGAGGACAGGTTCCGTTCGGCGGCCGAGAGAACCGCCGAGATGATCACCAGCGAAATCGAGAGCCTGAGCGACAAGGGCGATATGGCCGACTACTACGCGGCCGTGAGCGGTATCGGTGCCTTCGGAGTCCTAGGTGGTTCGGTCTACGCCCTGAGCCACCTCGGTCACCTCTGGAAGGAAGGCGCACTACTCGACCACGCCGCCTCCGTCGTGCCCTACATGGCCGAGCGCGTCGCGGAGGACACCGCGCTCGACGTGATCAGCGGCAGCGCCGGCGGGCTCTTCTCTCTGTTGTCGCTGCACGCGGCGGCGCCGGACCCGGCGGTCTTGGACGTGGCCGAGCGCATGGCGGCGCGCCTGTCGGAGACCGCGGTGCCGTCACAGAGCGGTCAGAGCTGGGTGAGCTCGATCAGCGCCCGGCCCCTGGCCGGTTTCTCCCACGGGGCGTCGGGCATCGCGACGGCTCTGGCGCGGCTCGACCGCGCACGGGGAACGTCCGAGCACCGGGACCTGGTGCACGCGGCCTTCGACTTCGAGCGGGCGTTGTTCGACGAGGACACCGGGAATTGGCCCGACCTCCGGGACGACACCCCGCGCAACAGCGCGATGGTGGCCTGGTGTCACGGCGCCACGGGGGTGGGGCTGGCCCGGGCGGACGTCCTGGACGGTGGGGGATCGTCGGACCCGAACGTCCGTCAGGATCTGGAGAAGGCGTTGCGACGCGTCCGCCGGACCGCGCTGGGAGGTGAGTCCAAGCATCGCGGGGTGGGCAACCACAGCATCTGCCACGGGGACCTGGGCAACCTGGAACTCCTGCAGCTGGCCGCGACCACCGAGGAGGAGCGGGAAGGCGTGCGCCTGCTGGCCGCGGACGTGCTGGCTCAGCGGGAGGGCCTCGGCTGGCAGTGCGGGGTTCCTCTCGGAATCGAGACCCCCGGTCTGATGCCGGGCCTGTCCGGTATCGGCTACACGCTCCTGAAGCTCGCCGATCCGGCGTCGGTGCCCTCCGTCCTCCTGCTGGGGGCGCCGCTCCGCGACGCCTCCGGGAAGTGATCCCGGTGTTCCATCGTGATGTCATCGGCCTTCCACAAGGAGACAATAAGCGTGGGATAAAATCGGAGATGTTAAGGCAATTGGGCTCCGGAAAAACAGATAGTGACAACCGAGGAGACCGTGCAATGGACATCGCCAAGGCTTGGAAGAACCCCCTTTACAGGGCCTCGCTGAGTGAGAAGCAGCGTGACTCCCTCCCCGAGCACCCCGCGGGTGGAATCGTGGTCTCCGACGAGGAGATGGACTCCGTTAACGGCGGTACCACCGTTCCGTGCAGTGCTGTGACCGCAGCTGTCTGCAACACCTTCACTGACACGGTGTGCCACGGTTCGTGCGGTTCCTGGTCCGTGGGCTGCTGCTGACCGTTCCAACCCGCGGGTAAACGACTGCCCCGTGGTTGAGGACACCGGCCCGGGGTTCCCCCACCCGAGGGGAGCCCCGGGCCTTTTCGCGTCTGTGGTCGACCATCCATCACTGATAGCGAGAAATTCCTGGCCGCGGTCATTATCAATGCAGTTCGCGGGTACGGATAAGAAAGGAAACCGAACGAGGAGGTTGTTTTGGCTTCGAAGAGCGTCGCTCGATGGGGGCCCGTTCCCCTGGGATTTATTTTCGGTGCCGCTGTGGGTATCGCGATGGACCAGGTCTTCTACGGGATCGCTATCGGTCTCGTCGTCGGACTGGTGCTCTCGCTCTTCATCGGCAGCGGGAGCAAAGCCAAGTCGTGAGGATCCGCGCGGTGCGTCCGGGGCGGACGAGGCTCGTGTCGGGTACACCGTGTTCCGCGCGTGCCTCAGGCGCGACGTGTCCTTGTGAGGAAGCTGATCGGGACCCCGCCGTCTCCGGGAACGGACACCGATCCGTGTCAGAGTCGGCGGGGCCGCGCCCGTGCCTCGGGGCCGGGCGGCCGGACCTAGGAGCCGTTCCGCGGTAGGTCGTGTCCGGGTTCGGTCAGGTGCGCGAAGGCCCGGAGGTTGCGGGTGTCGTGGCCGCGCGAGACGCGCCACTTCCACTCCTTGCGGATGGCAGAGGCGAAACCCAGCTCCAGCGCGGTGTTGAAGTTCTCGTCGGAGTAGGTGAGCACGCATCCCAACAGCCGGTCGACCTCCTGCGCGGTGATGCCGGACAGCGGCAGACGGCCCCGGATGTAGACGTCGCCGACCTCGTCGGAGGTGAACGCCATCCCGTACATGTCGGAGCCGCGTCGGGTCAGCCACTGGTAGAACGCCGCGTGGTTCTCGTCCGGCCGTCGGCAGAAGAACGAGGTCAGGGTGAGGCTGTGGGGGCCGGCCTCCAACCACACCAGGGTCCTGAGCCTGGCGGTCCCGGGGAGCGAGACCAGGAAGGACTCGGGCCGGGGCCGTTCGACCTCCAGCCCCGCCTCGGTCACGGCCTCGTGGATCGCCTCGATCGCGTTCTCGCGCGCCGTCGTGTCCGCCACGTGTGTTCCCCTCTCCTCGTCGGTCGACCCCGTCACCGGCACGCGGCCGCGGCCAGCGAGAGCTCGCGCGGGACGAGCGCCGACCGGTACGCGTCCATCAACTCGTCCACGGTCCGCGACCACCCCAGGGTGGCGGCGTGCCGGGGTGCGGCCTCCGCCAGCTTGGCATGCAGGCCCGGTTCGTGGATCAGCCGGAGAAGTTCGGCCGCGTAGTGGCGCGGGTCGTGCCCGTCCACCAGAACGCCCGACACCCGGTCCGACACCGCGGTGGTCAGCCCGCCGACCCGGGCCGCCACGACCGGGGTGCCGCACGCCTGCGACTCGACGGCGACGAGCCCGAAGGATTCGGAGTAGGACGGCACCACCGTCACGGTCGCGGCCCGGTAGTAGTCGGCCAGCCGCCGGCGGTCCTGGGGAGGTTCCAACCGCAGGACGTCGGCGACCCCCAGCGACCGGGCCAGGTCGGTGAGCAGGCGCGGTTCGCGCATCCCCCCGCCGGACAGACCTCCGACCACGCCCACCACGAGCCGGTCGCGCAGTGAGGGGTCCCGCTCCAGGAGCTCGGCGGCGGCGCGGATGAGCACGTCCGGTGCCTTCAGGCGCTGCACACGGCCGACGAACAGCAGCAGATGGGCATCGCGAGGGAGTCCGATGCGCTCCAGGGCCTCGTCCCGGGGGCCGGGCGTGAAGGTCTCCAGGTCCACACCGGGAGGGATCGTGTGCAGCTGCTCGGGGCGCGCCCCGTAGAAGTCGGTGAGCTGTCGGGCCTCGTCCTCGGTGTTGGCGATGAGCCGGTCGGCCTGGCGGACGAGCTGGTCCTCCCCGCGCACCCGGTCCTCGGGTTCGGGGTTGTCGCCCGCGGCCAGGGCGGCGTTCTTCACCCGGGCCATGGTGTGCATCGACTGCACCATCGGCACGCCCCAACGGCGGGCGGCCATCACACCGGCCTTGCCGGAGAGCCAGTAGTGGCCGTGCACCAGGTCGTAGTGGCCCGGTTCGCCCTGGGCCTCGGCCCGCAGCATCCCGAAGACGAACGGACACAGGTGTTCGGCGAGGGTGTTCTTGTCCAGGCGGCCGTAGGGTCCGGCGGGAACGTGACGCACGTTCACCCCGGGGACGAGCTCCACCACCGGCGGCTGCGACGGGCTGGTGGCCCTGGTGAACACGTCCACCGCCACCCCGCGCTCGGCCATGCGACGGGCCACTTCGACGACGTAGACGTTCAGTCCACCGGCGTCACCGGTGCCGGGTTGGTCGAGCGGGGAGGTGTGCAGGCTGACCGTCGCGATCCTCGACGGAACCGACGCCTGATCTCCCAACGGAACGGATCCGGACACCGGTGGTCCCTCCAGGTCGTGTGTGCGGGCAGTAGTCGTCAACAGCGACGAAGGTACACACTGTTCCCGACCGGACCGTCCCAGGGGGCGGGGTCGACCGCCCCGAGGTCAGGGTGTACCCGCCCAGCCGGAGACGAGGAACTCCGCCACCTCGGGGAAGGTGCGCTTCCATGTGTGCAGGTCGTGGCCGCCGCTCGGCCGCAGGGTGGTGACCGTCATACCGTGCTCGGCGAGCAGGTCGGCGAAGCGCTCGGCCTCCCCCTGGATCCGGCCCTCCCGCAGCGGGGTGTGGTCCTCCCGCCCCTCGACCAGCATGAAGCGCAGGTCGCGCACCTCATCGGGTTCCAGCAGGAGATCGGGGGCGTGCGGATCGGTGTCCTCGCCCAGGACACCGTGGGGGTCGTCGACCCGGAAGTACCCGGCCCAGCTCACCACCTGCGCGTACAGGCCGGGGTTGCGCAGGGCCAGGGTCGCCGCCCCGTACCCGCCCATGGAGAAGCCGCCGACCGCGCGCAGGGAGCGGTGGCGGGGATGCTCGCCCTCCACGGCCGCCACGGCGTCGTCGGTGACGAAACTCTCCAGGGCGAAGCGTCCGTCGTGGGCGTCGGCCCACTCGGTGGTGGTGCCGTCCTCGGTCTGACCGTGCGGCGCGGCGAGCACGAACTCGATCCCGGTGCGGCACATCTGGCGGTCCAGGAGCGTGCCCAGGTCCGCGTCCATGAGTGTGCGGTGGGTGGAGGAGGAACCGTGCAACAGGTAGAGCACGGGCAGGTCGGCGCTGTCCGGTCCGGGCGGGCGCCGCACCCACACGGGGCGTTCCTCCCCGTCCGGGCCACCCGGGTCGGGCAGCGTGATCACCTCGTCGCGTCCGGGCTCGTCACAGACCGCGACGCCGCCGGGGCGCGGGAGCGGCGCGGCCGTGGACGTGCCCTCGACCGGGACGCGCACGTGCCCGGTGGCGAGCTCGGGCTCGGACACGTGGGGTCCGAGCCGTTCGAGCCACCGCTCCGGGGGAGCGGTGGCCAGGGACGCGGCGACGACGGCCACGGTGCAGGAGGAGAGGAGCACGGTGGCGCGTCGGGAGAAGGAGACGAACACGTCGAGGCCTCAGGGGTTCGGGGCGACCGGCGACCGTGCGTGAGACGGCCCGGGAATATGACCCACTGTAGTCGAGCGTGCTCAACGTGTGTGTGGATGGCGGAAACCCGCCGGAGGCACCCGGGCTCCGCCCGTCGCGCCGCCTCGTCCTCTCTCCGTCGACCCGCCTCTGGCGGGTCGGTCGGGTCAGACCGCCACCGGGTGCCGCAGGCGCAGCGCGTCGGGGTAGGGGCGCAGGTAGGTCTGCTCACTCGCCCAGGTGACGTCCTCGGCCGCGCAGTGGTGCCGCAACAGGGCCACGGGCAGGCTCAGCGGCGCGTCCCCCCGACGGTAGTCCTCGATCCCGGCCAGCAGGTCGTGCCTGCGGGAGTCGTCCAACAGCGTGCTGATCATGCCGAAGACGTGCTGGAGCGCGTTGGCGTGCTTGCCGCGGCTCGACCGGACCGCCAGGGCCCGGTGGAACGCCTCGGTGTACGCGGAGACCGTCTCCTCCCGCTCGGCCGACCCGACCCGGGCCACGATCCGCCCGGTCTCCCGGTACCCCTCCGGCGAATGCGCCATCAGCTGGAGCTTGTGCCGGGTGTGGAACTCCACCAGGTCGCGCGCGGCCCAGTCCGACTCCCAGAGACCGCGCAGGCGGGCGTGCGCGAACACCCGCTCCACGAAGTGCTCGCGCAGGGCGGCGTCGGACAGGCGACCCTGCTCCTCCACCGGCAGCGAGGGCAGCAGCGTGGTGAGCCGGTCGGCGAAGGCGCCCCGGCCGGTGCCGCGCAGTCGATTGCCGCTCGCGTCGTAGACCGGCAGGGCGTACAGGCCGCAGCTCGGCGACTTGTTCTTGAGCACGTACCCGTCCAGCCGGCGCAACTGCTTCAGGTGCAGGTCGGCGGTGTTCGCCAGGTCGTCGGAGTGATCGGCGCCGTCGGCGCTGGAGATCACCCGATCGCCGTCTTCGGAGTCCTGGAGCCGCAGGGTCGGGCGCGGCACGCCCAGCCCGATCTCCGCCTCCGGGCAGATCGGCAGCCAGTCCACGTGCCGGTCCAGCTCGTCGGTGAGGAAGCGATGGCGGGAGTGGCCGCCGTTGTAGCGCACCGGTGCGCCGATGAGACAGCTGGAGACCCCGACGACGGGACGGACGGGGAGATCGGACGCGTTCATGCCCGGGCCTTACCCGATCACAGCGGCCGTAACCACAGGTCATCTCAGTGCGTAGTGTGGGAACTCCTCATCGTGAAGGAGCTCCGTTGGCCGCCCCTGTCCTCGTCCTCTTCACCCAGGACCTCCGTCTGCACGACCACCCCGCGCTGACCACGGCCCTGCGGGCCGCAGGCCCGGTCGTACCGCTCTTCGTGCTGGACCCCGCGCTGGTGCGCCGCGCCGCCCGCAACCGCCTCGCCCACCTCGCCGAAGCCCTCGCCGACCTGCGTTCGGGCCTGCGCGAAGTCGGAGGCGACCTGGTGGTGCGCCGGGGTGACACGGTCACCGAGACGCTCGCCGTCGCCCGGGAGACCGGCGCGCACATCGTGCACCTGAGCGAGGGGGTGAGCCGCACGGCCGCGCGACGTCTCGACCGACTGCGCGCGGCCGGGCTGGACGCGCGCACCCATCCCGGACTCACCGTGGTGCCGCCGGGGGACATCACCCCCGTCTCCGGTGACCACTACAAGGTGTTCACCCCTTACTGGCGGGCCTGGGAGTCGTCCCGTTGGCGTGAGGTGCTGCCCGCCCCGGAGCGGGTCGACCTGCCCGCAGGGATCGACCCCGGGGAAACGCCCACCGCCGAGGACCTCACGCGCGACGGCGTCGGCACGCTCGCCGAGGAGCGGCGCGCCGGTGGGTGGACCCTCGCCCGCGAACGCCTGCGGGCCTGGCTGGACCTGGGGCTCGCCGACTACGGTGACCGGCACGACGACCTGCCCGGCGCGGCCACCTCGCACCTGTCCGCCGACCTGCGGTTCGGCTGCCTGTCGCCGTTGGAGGTGGCCCGGGTCGCCCGCGACCTGCCCGGAGGTGCCGAGTACGTTCGCCAGCTCGCCTGGCGCGACTTCCACCACCAGGTCACCGCCGCCTTCCCCGACATCACCGTCCGCGACTACCGGCCCCGCGACCGGGAGTGGCGGCAGGACCCGGAGGCCCTCGCCGCCTGGAAGGAGGGACGCACCGGGGTGCCGGTCGTGGACGCCGGCATGCGTCAGCTGCTCCGCGAGGGGTTCATGCACAACCGGACGCGCATGATCACCGCGGCCTTCCTCACCAAGACCCTGCTGGTGCACTGGCGCGAGGGGGCCGCGCACTTCGACGCGCACCTGGTCGACGGTGACGTGGCCAACGACTTCGGGAACTGGCAGTGGGTGGCGGGCACCGGCAACGACACCCGGCCCAACCGCTCGTTCAACCCCTCGCGCCAGGCCAAGCGGTTCGACCCCGAGGGGGTCTACGTGCGCCGGTACGTGCCCGAGCTGGCCGAACTGTCCGGAGCCCGCGCCCACAGTCCGTGGGTGGAGGGGTTCGGAGAGGGTGTCGAGGGTTACCCGGCGCCGATCGCCGACCCCGGAAAGCTGTGAGGGGACCGGTCCCGGTCCTGTGGCCGGAGCCGACGGGCGCCCGAGCGCCCGCGCGGTGAACCACGAGGGGTGTCGCGTTCGGGCGCCGTCGGGCGGTGCCTCCCACGATCAGGGGAGGTGCCGAGGGTTCCCCACCGTCCGGGCGCCCGAACACGGGCGAAGCGAGGCGGAGGCCCCGGCGAGGACACGTCCCCCTCTAGGAGTTGTAGTGACCGCAGTGGGGGCAGGTGCGGACGCCCGCGTTGAGGTACTCACCGCACCTTGCGCACAGGCCCACGATGGGCTTGTCGTGTTTGGGGGACATGTGCGGGGTCCCTTGGGGAACGGGACTCAAGTGTCGGTCATCCTTCCGTCTCGGCCAGCCCGTCGATGATGTCGGCCAGGACCAGGGAGCGGTCCGCGTTCGACATCAGGCGCAGTTCCCGGAGCGCGGGAACGGTGTCGACACCTTCGGGCCCGGTCACCGTGCACACGCGCATGCAGTGTTGGGTGGGGGCCCACCAGAAGTCCCTTTCGTCGATGGGGGCGATGCGGTACACCGTCGCCGGATACTGGGACGGTCTGCTGGGTGAATGCCATTGTTGGACACGGGCGAGGACGAAACCCGTGATCAGGGAATCGAAGACGCCCTCCGACGCGAGGTCGGACACCGCGTGCTCATCGCCCTCGGCACGGCAGGCGTCGCACCCGGCGAGTTCGGCGCGCAACAACCAGCGCGCACGCGCGTGATCCACCTCTGGGTTCTTGAGCTTGCTCGGATGCCGGTGTCCCATACACGGGAGGGTACGACGCGGCCCGCGTGTCCGGAGCGGTCGGGACCCCCGGGCGGTTCAGCGGGCCTCGAAAGCCGCCTGGAAGGCCGCCAGGGCGGTCGCGTCGAACAACACGAGTTCCACCCTCGGCACACGGACCGGAGCGGTGCGCAGCGCCCGGGCCGCGATCCGGGCGGCGTCGTCCAGCGGCCACCGGTAGATCCCGGTGGAGATGGCGGGGAAGGCGACCGACTCCGCGCCCAGTTCGTCGGCGACCGCCAGCGACGCGGTGAAGCAGGAGGCCAGCACCTCCGAACGGTCCTCCGTGGTGCTGTACACCGGGCCCACGGTGTGGATCACCCAGCGGGCCGGCAGGTCGCCCGCGGTCGTGGCCACGGCCCGACCGGCCGGGAGCCCGTCGCGGTACCGGGAGGCCCGCAGCGCCCGGCACTCCGCCAGGACGGCCTCGCCGCCCCTGCGGTGGATGGCCCCGTCCACGCCGCCACCGCCCATCAACGAGCCGTTGGCGGCGTTGACGATCGCGTCCACACGCTGCTCGGTGATGTCCCCTCGCGAGAGCCGCACGCGCATGTGCTCGGTCATGGGTGCACTCCCGGTGCTGTGGCCCGGCGTCGAGGGCCGGGGAGAAGGATCACTTCGACTTGACGGGGATCCGGGGAACAAGCGCCCTTCGGGCCCTGTCCGCAGGGTCTCAATGCCCTTGCCCATCGGTCATGCCGAATTAACCTGGGGGTGCCACAGGGAGTAGTACTACCCATCGTAGACTCGTATCCATGAATCGGCTTGGCGAACTTGAACGCGCGGTGATGGATGTACTGTGGGCACGCAACGAACCGATGACGGTTCGTGAGGTCGGCAAAGCGCTCGCGGAGCGCGACCTGGCGCACACGACCGTCATGACCGTGCTCGACCGACTCGCCAAGAAGAAGGTCGTCGACCGGGCACGTGAGGGTCGTGCATGGCGGTACCGTCCGGCAGCCAGCCGCGAGAACTACGTGTCCGAGCTGATGTTCGACGCACTCGGGCAGACGGTGGACCGTGACGCGGCCCTGGCCGCCTTCGTCCAGTCCATGGACGGCCAGGAGGCTGAAGCGCTTCGGCGCGCACTCGCTGAAAACGAGCAGCCAAGGAACTAGTCCGTATGGTCAGTGCCGCCCTCCTCACACTCGTCGCGGTCAGCTGCCTCGTCGCGATGGAAGCACTCCACCGGGCGAAGTGGCCTTCCCGTGGCCCCTACACAGCGGTCATCGCCTGGCAGGCGCTCGGCCTGGCCTGGGGTGTGTCCACCATCGGCGCCCTGCTGGCCTACGGTCTGTCCTCCTACGAGCTCGGCGCCGCCGGCGGCACCATGGCCATGTTCACCGACCTGGTCACGGGTGAGTTCCTGCTCGCCGAGTTCTCCCAGGGACTCGAGGGCATCGGACACCTGGCCGCCGTCGCCCTGGCCCTGACGCTCACCCTGGTGCTCTTCTCGGGTCTGGTCGCCTCCTTCGTGCAGGTGGTCCGGGTCCGCAGGCGCCACCACGACCTCCTCGAACTGGTCGCCAGCGACCACCCCGACGTTCCCGGTGCCCGCGTGGTCGACCACCCGGCCGCCGCCGCGTACTGCCTGCCGGGCGTCCTGCGCTCGCAGGTCGTGATCAGCGCCGGTGCGCTGGAGGTCCTCGACAACCGCGAACTCGCCGCGGTCCTCGCCCACGAACACGCCCACCTGCGGCAGCGCCACGACCTCGTGCTGTTGCCCTTCTCCTCGCTCAAGCGCGCCTTCCCACGCGTGCGCCTCGTGCGCACCTACTACGAGAGCGTCGCGCTGCTCATCGAGATGTGCGCCGACGACCAGGCGCGCCGCAAGAGCACCTCGCGTGAGCTGGCCATGGCCCTGCTCCGCTTCGGAGCGGCCGGTCCGGCCCCCGTCCCGGCGGGTGCGATGGCCGCCGTCCACCAGGCCGAGCCCGCGGTGATGCGCCGGGTCAACCGCCTCCTGCGTCCCGACGACGAACTTCCGTACCACGCCGGCGCGATCATCATGGGGGCCTCGGCCTTTCTCCTGGCCACGGTCACCTGCCTCTGGCACATCCCGGTCTGACCTGCGCGATCCCGCCTGGGCGACGGCGGCCCGCGGCCCCCACGGGCACCGACCCCGGTGCCGACACCTGTGATTCCGACCTCCGTCGGGCACGATTGTCGGCGCCGATCCGTTTACCGTGGAGAGCGGGCGGACCCCCGCTCGATCACGTGTAGCTCTGGAGAGTGTCTTGTTTTACTGGATCTGGCAGCTCATCTACCTGGTGACCTTCGTGGCCAGCCTCTACGCGTTGATCGAGGCTGTGCGGACACCGGCGCAGGCCTTCGAGGTCATGGACAAGCAGACCAAGAAGCTCTGGGTGATCCTGACGAGTGTGGCGACCGGTCTGTCCCTGCTCGCGGTCCTCAGCGGAACGGGCATGTTCGTCATCCTCGGTCTGGTGGCCACGCTCATCTTCCTGCTGGACGTGCGCCCCGCGGTCAAGGGCGTCGGCGGCGGGAACCAGAACAACGGCCCCTACGGACCCTGGTAGGCGCCGCACGCGGAAGTCGGGGCCGTCGCTCGGAGGACGAGCGGCGGCCCCGACGTGCGCCCGCGTTCCGGGCGGTCGCGGCGGGGCCGCCGAGCGGGGCGTGCGCCTCACGCTCCGTCGAGGTCGGACCCCGTGACCTCGGCGCCCCGGGGTGGCGCGGGGCGATCGACCGGCAGTGCCTGCCACAGGGCCTCCGCGTAGGCGGGGTCGCTCGTGTAGTACGAGTGGCCCAGGATCTCCGGGCGACGGGCCTCCCCCGGTGGAGCGTCGTAGGAGCGCGGGTCCGGTAGCGGGTCGACCGTCGGCACGACCACCTCTTCCCCGTCGGGTGCGGAGCGGCGCACCGGTCCGGCGATGGCGTCGGTGACCCGCCACAGGTTGCGCCAGGACGCCACCCGCGTGTTCAGGTCGGTGAAGGCCACCGGGCCGAAATAGGCGGGGAAGTACCGGGCGTACAGACGGTCCAACGGCGAGCCGTGCGTGATGAGCGAGACCCGGTCGGCGTACTCCTCGGGCAGTTGCCAGACCGTGGCCGCGGCCAGGACCGACCCCTGTGAGTGGCCGGACAGCACCACCTCGGTGCCCTCCCCGGCCATACGGCGTACCCGGGCGGCGAGCTGTGGGACCGCGCGTTCGGCGTAGGACGGCGGGGCCAACGGGTGCGCCGCCCGGGGCCAGAACGTGCCCACGTCCCAGACCGCGCCCACGGCCTGCCGGGTCGGCCGGTCCCGGTAGGCGCTGCGCCCGATCCACGCCAGTGCCACCAGCGCGACCCCGCCCAGAAGCGAGCCCACGGCCACCATCGCGTCCAGGGCGTCCTGGAGGGCGCCGTGCACCCCGCCGGCGACCGCCAGGGTGGCGTCCATCGGTCCGGCCTCCAGTTCGCCGGTGACGATCGAGTACAGGGCCAGACCCACCAGGGGCACCACCGGCAGCAGCAGGGCGCCCAGGATCCGCGGTAGCGCCTCGGTCATCCGTCCCAGTGCCCGGGCGTGCGCGATGTCCCAGGTCCGTCGGTCCCGGACGCTGCGCGAGTACAGTGCGGTGACCTTCGGCAGTTGCGCCCGGACCGCACCCCGCAGCCACAGGGCCAGGACCGCCACCACGATCAGGACGATGACCGCCTGGAAGGCGAACGCCAACTGGAGCCACGAATAGGCGGTGGGCGGGGCGAGCGTCAGGCAGTCGGGCCCCGTGGCGTTCAGGGAGCCGCAGCCGCTCAACCAGAGTGCCCCCTGGTAGACCAGGGCCGCGGAGAAGGCGCCGCCCAGCAGCGTGCCCAGGGCGGCGGTGGAGGGACCGGCCAACCCGCGCATGGCGGTGTGCCGGTGAGGGCGGTCCACGACGAACAGCACCAGCGCCGCGGCCAACAGCACCATGACCAGGGCACCCTGCACGGCGAACAGGGTGTTGAGCAGGGTGCCGCTGCCCGGCAACCGGCCCTCGGCGACCCACCCCGGCCGCGGCAGGACGGTGTACGCCGCCACGGCCGTGGTCAGGCCCAGGGTGGTGTCCCGCAGGACTCTGCACAGCCGGTCGGCGCGCGCGTTCCACCGCGGGTCCTTGCCGGGGACGAGAACGCTCACCGTGCTCACCGCCATCACGACCGCCAGCAGGGCCGCCAGGCCGGTGCCCACCGTCCACCACCCCGGGTCGGTCGGTGGCCAGGGGGCCCGCCCGTCCAGGTCGTGGGCGAGCGGGGGCAGGAGCAGCAGAGCGGCCACGGTCCCCACGGCGATGGCGATGTGCGCCGAACGCAGTCGGGCCATGATCTCGCTGTTGCGCCAGAAGTCCGGGTGGCTGAGCGGGGCGTCCTCCGTGTGCCGGGGCGGCAGCGGCCCCGCCACCACCTCGTAGTCGGCCGCGGTCCGTCGCGACAGCCGCCACAGCACCACCACGACCACGGCGGGCAGCGCCGCCCCCACCAGCAGGGACGGTCCGGGCGCCGAGAGCGGTGAGGAGGCCGACGCCAGGAAGGCCAGCCAGGGCCGGGCGCGCACGCACTCCTCACCCTGGCCACCGCACTGCCAGGCCACCAGGTCCATGCCGAGCCCGGCGGCGGCCAGCACGATGAGCATCGTCAGGGAGAGCGCCAGCAGCCGGACCCCCGCCCCGTAGGCGATGTTGGCCACCCGTCGGGTGCCCCGTTGCCCGTCGTCCATCCGGCCCGGACGCATCCAGTAGGCCAGGTTGAGCATCATGAACGGCAGGAGCAGCAGCCAGAAGGCACGGGAGGACGCACCCGACGTCAGGTTGCCCCAGGCGAAGATCTCCCGGCGCACCCCGGGCAGGGTCTCGGTGTCCGGTTCCCGACGCCATCGGAAGAACCCGGCCAGCCGGTCACCGCCCACACGCATGGCGGGCTCCACGTCGAGGAGTTCCTCCGCCTGGCCACCGCTCACCCCGTGGACGCGCAACTCCACACGGTCGGCGGTGTGGGCGGTGACCGGCTGGCCGGGTTCTTCCGATGGCGTCGGGAACCGGACACCGAGACCCTGCCCGGGGT
>NZ_QOCZ01000301.1 GCF_018207095.1 Nocardiopsis sp. MG754419
TGTACTGACCTGAGAGGTTAGGTACGCGGGAGGCGGGAGGGCCGCTGTTCGCGGTGTGGAACCGGTGGTGATTGTAGTGGTGCAACCACCCGGTGAACGCCTCCCGCTTCTCGCTCTCGCTGGTGTAGGGGCGGGCGTAGGCCCACTCCTCGACCAAGGTCCGGTTGAAGCGTTCGACCTTGCCGTTGGTCTGGGGCCGGTAGGGGCGGGTGCGCTTGTGCTTGATGCTCTGGTCAGCGAGCAGATCACGCCAGAGGTGGGACTTGTAGCAGGACCCGTTGTCGGTCAACACACGCTCCACCGCGATACCCACCGACGTGAAGTAGGCGTGGGCACGCTGCCAAAAGCCCGTGGCGGTCTCCTTGGTCTCATCAGCCAGGATCTCTGAGTAGGCCAGGCGAGAGTGGTCGTCCACCGCGTTGTGCACGAAGGCGTACCCGGCGTTGGTCTTGTTCTTGCGTCCCCGGGCCCGCCCTAACGTTTTGTGGCCGCCCCCGTCGGGGATGTTGCCGAGCTTCTTGATGTCCACGTGCACGAGTTCGCCGGGCCGTTGGCGCTCGTAGCGGCGCACCACACGGCCGGTAGCCCGGTCCAGGTGACTCAGGCGGGCGCATCGGTGGCGGGTCAGGATCCGGTGCACGGTCGAGGCGCACATGCCCAGGTGGCCGCCGATACGGGCCGGCCCCCAGCGTTTGAGGTAGCGGAGTTTGATGATGCGGCGCTCGCGTCGGGTCGGGGTGCGCCTGGGTGAGTGGTGGGGGCGGCTGGAGGCGTCGACCATCCCGGCCTGGCCCAGGGTGCGGTAGCGGTCGGCCCAGCGTTTGGTGGTACTCACGCTGGTCTGGAAGCGTTCGGCGGCACGCCGTAGCGTCCAGCCGTCCTCGACCACGCAGCGGGCCAGGGCCAGGCGTCCGGCGGGTGTGAGGCGCGCATTGGCATGGGTAGTGTGGGCCACGGAGGGCCTCCTGACCTACTTCAGGTGTTGATCTAGACAATCCACACCTATGTCGGAGGCCCTCTCTTGCTGTCAAATCACCGTAGGGCTGTACTCAACCTCTGTGGTCAGTACACCTAGCCCGGGTGCTCGATGAGGGACTCGACCCCGCCCAGGGACTCCCCGAGCGTGAAGACCCGGGTCCGCTCGCACAGCTCCAGCGCCGCCTTCTCACCGTCGCGCAGGGCGAAGGAGACCATCCCGCCGAAGGAGCGCATCTGCCGCTCGGCGACCTTGTGCCCCGGGTGGGACTCCAGCCCCGGGTAGTACACGCGGCGCACCGCGGGGTGACCCTCCAGGGCGGCCACGACCCGCTCGGCGTTCTCGCTGTGGCGGTCCATCCGGACCCCCAGGGTCTTGGCGCCGCGCAGCGTCAGCCAGGAGTCGAACGGCCCCGGGATGGCCCCCATGGTGTTCTGGTGGAAGGCCAGGCGCTCGCCCAGGCCGGTGTCGGCCACGACCAGCGCGCCACCGACGACGTCCGAGTGCCCGCCGATGTACTTGGTGGTCGAGTGCACCACCACGTCCGCGCCCAGCGTCAGCGGGCGCTGGAGGTAGGGCGAGGCGAAGGTGTTGTCGACGACGTGCAGCGCACCGCCGTCGTGCGCGACCTGCGCCACCGACTCGATGTCGGTGATGCCCAGCAGCGGGTTGGTGGGCGTCTCGGTCCACACGACCCGTGTCTCGGGACGCATGGCGTCCCGGACCGCGTCGACATCGGTCTGGTCGACCGCGTCCCAACTCACGCCCCAGCGCTCGACCACCTTGGAGATCAGGCGGAAGGTGCCACCGTAGGCGTCACCGGGGATGATGACGTGGTCGCCCGGCGAGAGCACGGTGCGCAGCAGGGTGTCCTCGGCGGCCATGCCGGAGGCGAAGGCCAGCCCGCGCGACCCGGCCTCCAGGGCGGCCAGGCACTCCTCCAACGCCGTGCGCGTGGGGTTGGCGGTGCGGGAGTACTCGTACCCCTGACGCATTCCGCCCACGCCGTCCTGGGCGTAGGTACTCGTCTGGTAGATCGGCACCACCACGGCGCCGGTGCCGGCGTCCGGCTCCTGCCCCGCGTGGATGGCCAGCGTTTCAAACCCGTCGAACTTCATGGGGCCACAATAGTGCCCGCGCACTCGACCGAACCCGCCTTCAACTGGGAGGTCTCACACTACGGACGGTGCGGGGCGGGCGTTCCCGTCCGTCTCGGAGCGGACCGTCGAGAGGACGGGTCGTGGAAGAC
>NZ_QOCZ01000302.1 GCF_018207095.1 Nocardiopsis sp. MG754419
CCCCCACCCACACCACAAAACGGGGCGCCCCAAGGGACGCCCCGCCACCACAACCCACCGACCTCAGCCGGCCGACTCCCACTCCGACGCCAACTCCCGCGCACGCTCCTCACGACGAGCGAACACGTTGTCGGCCATCTCGTTCATCTTCTTCAACACACGCTTGCGCTCACGCTTGGACAACCGATCCACGTACAACCGACCCCACGTGTGATCGGTCTCGTGCTGCAGACAACGCGCGAAGTAACCCGTGCCCTCCAACACCACCGGGGCACCGTCCTTGTCCACCCCACGCACCATGGCCGACTCCGCCCGCCCCAGCTCCGCATGCGGACCCGGCACCGACAGACACCCCTCGTTGTCCACCACCACCACGTCATCCGGATCACGCTCGGCCAACACCGGGTTGATCACATGACCCACATGCCGCACACCCTCATCATCAGGGCAGTCGTACACGAACAGCCGCCAGTCCACACCCACCTGCGCACCGGCCAACCCCACACCCTCGGCCGCGTACATCGTCACGAACATGTCGTCGATCAACCGCGACAACTCCGCGCCGCCCCACATCTCCTCGGGCACCTCACGACCGGCCCGGTGCAGAACCTCCTCACCGGTCACCGTCACACGCAGCACACGACCACGCGCGGCCTCCGGAGCCAGATCAGGGAAGTCCGCCACCTCCCGACCCTGAACGACGGTCACGGGCAAAGGCACAGACTGCTCCGACATGGTCCTACTCTCCGGGCGGGCGACAACAGGCGGTACATACACCACCACACCCGAAAAAATAGCACGAACCGCCAGGTCACCCCGGCCCCCGAACCCCCACCCCGCTACCGGAACCAGGCATTGCCCTGAATGAAACACCGCGCCAGATAGTCCCGCAACGACACCACCACCAAACGCCGCCGATCCGTCTCATGATCCCACACCACGATCCCCGGCCCATAGTCCGTATGCACGTACGCGAACTGCGGACCCATGTCCGAATCACCGAAAAAGATCATCTCGTCGAACGGCGCGTACAACTCCTCATAATCCGGCTCACGCCGCATCGCCAGATTGTCCTCCACCAGGCGACGCGCACTCCACACCACCGCGTCACCGTACTCGTTGGTCACCCCATCGCTCTCTCGCAACAACGACGCCAACTCGAACGGCAAAGGCAGCATCAGATGCTTCTCCACCTCGGCCAGCATCACCTCATCGGCCGGATCACTCAGATCGGCCTCCGGATACATCTCCAAGATCAGTTCACGCCACACACCCCCGATCATCACAGGTCGTGGCAAGACACGGGAAATCGCGGTCGGCGAGTTGCGCCGAAAATCCACCCCACCACCCCCATCAGAAC
>NZ_QOCZ01000303.1 GCF_018207095.1 Nocardiopsis sp. MG754419
CCACGGGGGTCGTGCCCGCCCTCCGATCGCCGGGAGGAGAACGGTGCGGGCGGGCCGACGGCCCGCCCGCACCGGCCGTTCGGTCAGCACCCGCCGATCGTGTGCCGCCAGTACCCGGGTGCGGTCTCGGTGAGCGACGTCGTGACGGCCGTGTTCCACAGTCCGAGCGCGTCGCCGGAGCCGACCGCGTAGGTCAGTCCGAGGCGAGGCACCGCGCGCCCCTGCGCGACGTGGCCGGCGTTGTGGGCCGTCACGCAGGTGGCCGCAGGTGGGTCGGTGGGTTCGTCCGAGGGCGGCTCGCTCGGCTCGCCGGTGGGCGGGTCGGTCGGATCCACCCCGTCGGCGATCCCCCAGAACCACGCCGTGTACGCGGTGGAGCAGATCGACGCGAGGAAGTGGGCGCCGGCGGTGCCGCAGTCGGTGGTCGGATCGACCGGGGTGCCGTGCCCCAGACCCGCCACGGAGAAGTGTGCGACGGCGGCGTCGGTGGCCCCGCCCCCGTAGTAGGAGGCGGTGGTGGAGCCGGGCAGCGACTCCGTGGCGTCCGGGTCCGCGGGAAGGCCGTGCGCGTCACCCCACTGGGCCACCGAGGCGTCGCCGTTGGCGGGGGCCACCGTGGTGTCGGCGGTGCCGTGCCAGACCGCGATCCGGGGTAGGTCGGCCCCGTCGGGCCGTTTGGCGCGGACCTCGTCGCCCCACTGTTCGGGGGTGCGGTTCTTCCCCGGGTTCATACAGGTGAAGGCGTCGATCATGCCGGTGGCGCAGCCCACCGGGACACCCGCGACGATGCTTCCACCGGCGAAGAGGTCGGGGTAGGCCGCGAGCAGTTCGGCGGTCATGGCCCCGCCGGCGGACAGCCCGGAGACGTGGACACGGTCCGCGTCCAGTGCGTGCGCGTCGAGGGCGTACTCCACCATCGAACGCACGGAGCGTGCCTCGCCGGAGTCGCGGGCCACGTCGGTGGGCTCGAACCAGTTGAAGCAGCGGGAGGCGTTGTTGACGGTGTTCTGTTCGGCGTAGACGAGGGCGATCCCGGAGGCCTCGGCCTGGGCGGCCCAGCCGGAGTGCCGGTGGTAGGCGGCGGCGTCCTGGGTGCATCCGTGCAGGAGCACGACCAGGGGTGCGTTCGGGGGAAGGTCGTCGGGCACGTACTCGTACATGGCGAGGCCGCCGGGGTTGGAGCCGAAGGAGGACACCGGGTCCAGTGTGGCGGCGGAGGCACGCGGGGCCAGGGTGATGACCAGGGTCGCGGCCAGCAGGAGTACCGCGGTCAGGGCGGCGAGCGGGGGGAGGGCCGGTC
>NZ_QOCZ01000304.1 GCF_018207095.1 Nocardiopsis sp. MG754419
GTTCTGCTCCTGCTGGAGGGGGTCCGGCGCCGGGGCCTGCGGGGCGGCCGCGGGTTCGGTCGGGGCCGCGTACTGTCCGGGCCATGGTTCGGCCGGCTCGGCGGCCTGCGGTGACACAGGGGCCTGGGGCCGCTCCGTGTGCTCTGACGAGGAGGTGTCGGTCATGGTGTCCGTGGTGGCGAGGGCGGGCTTGGGGCGCGGCTCGGGCTCGTCGAGTCCGACGCCACGCCACTGGCCGACCGGTGTGGCGCCGGTGTCGACATCGTCGACCTCGACGTTCCTGGTCGTGTAGGGGTTGGGGACGCTCACCCGGGAAGCGGGACGGTAACCGTTCTCGGCGGACGCGGAGAAGGGTCCGGTGGGGGGCTCCGTCGCGGGTGTGGCCTCGCCGCCCGACGAGCGGTCGTCGGGTTCCTGCGAGTGCGGATGCACGGGCTGATGCACGGGATTTCCTTGCTCGGTCTCCGGTGACGGGGGTTCCTGGGACTTGACCATCCGGGAGATGGCCCGGCGGAACCGTCCTTCACGCCTGGCTCCACGCCCATCCTCCGTCGACATCATCTGGGCCAGGTAGTGGCCATCGCGCTCATGCGGTGACTGCGCCTGTGCCACAATTTCGTCTCCTCGAATCAGGTGGGCGGATCGGCGGTGGCCCCGCACCACCGCCCTGATCAGGGAGGAAGCCGCTCGGGGGGCCGCGATCGGGTCCCTGGGCGGCCAGGCGCCCCGATCGCCGGGGGAACGCCTCGACGGTAGTCGGTGTCCGTGGAAGGGCGGAGGTCCGTCGCCGAGGGAGGCGACCGACACCCGATCCGGAGGACAAGAGCACTCACTCCGTACAATTCCTGATTCTTCCACCGGGAACCGTCGTTCGGTTCGCCAGACTAACAAAGGACGCCCGGCTTGACAGAAGAATCGAAGAAGCACCGTAAAAGCACCCACTGACACCTGTGTGACGTGCGGGAACGATGTGGGGACACCATGACGGATAGCGATCATTATGAGAACTTCATGCCCTGGTGTCCGTTTTTTGCCGGGTGGCGCCGGCGTGTGACCGGCGACACTCTTTCCCCATCCGGGTCGTGTCGCTCGTGGGACTTCGCCGTGCTTCGGCCCGTGCCCGGGCGCCCGACCGCACGGCGGACACCTCCGGCGCCCGGACACGAGAACACCCCCGCCCTCCACTGCTCGACGTCTAGGGCCTGTTTTTTGGAAGTGGGAGCGGAGCAGGGTCTGCGCTGGCATCGTGGTCGATGTGCCTGGCCGTCATGAACTCACCGATGCCGAGTGGGCC
>NZ_QOCZ01000305.1 GCF_018207095.1 Nocardiopsis sp. MG754419
CCAGGTGTTGCGGCTGCTCTCGGAGTTGCAGGACGACTTCGGGCTGACCTACATCTTCGTCGCCCACGACCTCGCGGTCGTGCGCCAGGTCAGCGACCGCGTCGCGGTGATGCGCAAGGGCGAGATCGTCGAGATGGGCGACAGCGACTCGGTGTACGAGAACCCGCAGAGCGACTACACGCGGCAGTTGCTCACGGCCGCCCCGGTCCTGGACCCCGACGAGGCCCGGCGCCTGCGCGCCGAGCGTTTCGCCAAGCGCGCGCAGGACGCCGCCGCGTAGGGGCGCGTCCGCGCACGCACACCTGAGGCCCCGTCCGCCGGTACACGGCGGACGGGGCCTCACGTGGTTCATCGGAGTGTCGGGTGTGCGCCGCGCTCCCCGACGCGCACCGCCCTCGCCTGCCCGAACGTTCCCGGGCATCCCGGCTCGTTCCCCGGCGTCGGCGTCGCCATGGCGACCCGGCCCCGGTCGGAACACGCGGATCGGGTCGCTCAGGCCGGCGCGGCGGGCCCGCCCTCGGCGGCCTTGACGAGGCGCTTGGTGGAGCGGCGGAAGGCCCAGATGACGACCACCGCGGCCAGCACCGTCAGGGGGAAGCCCGTCACGGTGTCGGCGATCGCCAGCCCACTGGTCGATTCGGCGAGGTAGAGCCACTGCCGCACGATGAACCGGCCCGCGAAGACGGCCGCAACTGTCAGGGTGGCCAGGTCGTGGACGCGAAGCGAGGGTCGGTCCTCACGCCAGGCGTGGTCGCCGCCGTGGACGGCGTTCCAGATGACGCCGGTCAGCGGGCGGCGCACAAGGAGCGAGAGGATCGTGACCACGGCCCCGACCAGTGACGCCCAGATCCCGATGAGGAAGAAGTCGTTGGCCGATCCGGTCCAGGCGGAGACCCCGCCGGCCACGGCGACCGCGAAGACACCGCCCATCGCGGCCATGAAGGGCTCCCCGCGCCACATGCGGAACGCCCCCAGCGCCACGGCCGCGACGATCGCGACCCCGATCGCGGTGGTGAGCGCGACGAACGGCACGGCCGCCGCGAACCCGATGACCGGAATTGTCGAGTACACCATCCCCGAGGGCCCCCCGACCCCGTCGAGCACCGCCTTACGGAGATCGACGGGCTGCTCGGGCTGCTCCGGTCCCTCCGACGGGTCGGGCGCTCCCGATGCTCCGGGGCCCGCGTCCCGAGCCTCGTCCTCGGTTCCCCCCGTGCCCGGGGCGGTGGGGTCGGTGTGGTCGAGACGGTCCTGTTCGGTCATGGT
>NZ_QOCZ01000306.1 GCF_018207095.1 Nocardiopsis sp. MG754419
CCCGACGAGCCCCTGCTCACCGTCGAGGCGGACCGCCCCGTCGAACTGCGCTGGGTCGCCCTGGCCGACTTCACCGGCACCACCTGGCTGCCCGAGAGCGGCTACCGCAACGCCGACCGGGTCCTGCCCGCGCCCGTGCCCCCGCCTCCCGGAGCGGAGGAGGTCACCGCCAGGATCACCGTCGGCGACGACCTGCCGGGGAGCTGGGCGCCGGTGGTCGGCGCGCCCCGACGCGTGGACCTGGCCCCCCTCGGATACGACGCGCTCACCGGCACCGTCGTCACCAGGGACGGCGACGTGGCGGGACGCGACTACGAGGTGGCCGGTGACGTCGCCGACTGGAGCGGGGTCGACCCGTCCACGACCGCGCCGCCCGTGGGGGATGTGTACGACCTCTACCGCGAACTGCCTCCGGGGGCCCCGCCCATCCTGGACGAGGTGGTCGCGGCGATCGCCGCCGAGGGCGACTACCACCAGCGCGCGCGAGCCCTCGCCGACTACCTGCGCGAGTCCCACACCTTCGACCCCGAGACCCCCGGCGGACACGGCTACGCCCACATCGACGCCCTTCTCGCCGCACCCGGTGGGCAGGGCGGCGGAGGTACCTCGGAACAGTTCGCGAGCGCCTTCGCGATGTTGGCCCGCGCCGCCGGACTCCCCAGCCGGGTCGCGGTCGGCTTCGCCCCCGGGACCGAGAGCGGTGACGGCTTCTACGAAGTCCGCACCGGCGACGCCCACGCCTGGGGCGAGGTCTACTTCGACGGGCTCGGCTGGGTGCCCTACCACGTCACCCCCGGTGGACGGGACGACGGCGGCTCCGGCCAGAGCCCCGAAGGCGGAGACGACACCGACGCCCCCGAGGCCGAGGAACTCGGCGGCTCCTCCGACGCACAGGACACGGAAGGGGCGGGACCCGGGCACCAGGACGCCGAAGGCCGTGCCCGGGTGCTCGCGGCGGTCGCGGCCGGCGTAGCGTTCGGCCTGGTGCTGCTCGTTCCCGCCCTGAGGCTCGCGCGCCGTGCGCGACGTCTGGGCGCAGGGTCGCCCGCCGACTGTGTCCTGGGGGCCTGGCGCGAACTGCGTGACGCGCTCAGGATGAGCGCGGTGCGCCTTCCCACCGGGGCCACCGTCACCGAGGTCTCGGCGGCGGCCCGGGCCCTCGTGCCCGCGGGAACACCCGATGCCGGGCTCGACCGGCTGACCGACGCCGTCAACAGCGTCGGTTTCGGCGGTGGGGTCGGGATCGACGCGGTCCCACCAACGGGCGCTGAGGCGAGGTCGCCCCCGATTCGCGAGGCTGACCTGGTGGTTCGACCCCCGACCACTGTTCTGGCGGGACGGTCCTCGGCATGACCGTCGACGGAGAGGACGCCGATGAGCGGCGAGGAGCGGCAGAGCAGGCTGGCACCGGGGTTCCATTCCCCCGAGGTCCTGTACCGGGGGAGGGCCTCGACGGTCTACCGGGCACGGCGCGACGCGGACGACACCCCGGTCGCGCTCAAGGTCATGCGGGACGACGCCGGGGCGGGGGAGACGGACCGGCTGGTCGAGCTGTCCGGGACCCCGGGCCTGGTGACGGCCGTGGGCGGGGGTCGCACCTCCTCGGGCCGGGCGTTCGTCGCCATGGAACTCCACCCCGAGGGGGACTACGCGTCCGCGCTCGAGGCCCGGAGCCCGCTGCCACTGGAGGAGGTCCTCGTCGTGGGCCGCTCGGTCGCCCGGGCTCTGACCGCCCTGCACGGCCGGGGACTGCTGCACCACCGGATCGAACCGGGCAACATCCTCAAGGCCCCGCGCGGTGCCGTCCTGGCGGACGTGGGCGGTGTGCTGCCGATGGATCGCAGACCCGAACCGGTCGGGCTCGACCCCCACTCGGTCGCCTACGCCTCACCTGAGGCGCTGGGCGGTGCGCACCCGCTCACCCCGGCCTCCGACGTCTACCGGCTCGCGGTGGTGCTCTGGACCCTGTTGGCCGGGCACCCGCCCTTCGCCCAGGGGCCGGGTGCGCTGGGGGACCCCTTCGCCTACCGGGAGCGCGTGCTCGCCGAGGACCCGCCGCGCCTGCCCCGTGCCGACCTGCCGGCGTGGCTGCGGGCGCTCCTGGACCAGGCCCTGTCCAGGGATCCCGCCGAGCGTCACGACGCCGTCGCCTTCGCCGAGGCCCTGGGAAGCGGTGTTCCCGAGCCCGGAACGGCCGCCGCCGGCCCGATGGGTGCCGCGGGGGCTTCGCTCGTTCCCGAGGCCGTGGAGGCGGGAGCCGAGGCCGACCCGGGCGTCGGGGCCTCGGCGGAGCGGACTCCGGCCC
>NZ_QOCZ01000307.1 GCF_018207095.1 Nocardiopsis sp. MG754419
GGGAGGGGGGTGGTCACGGCCCTGCCCGACGTCCCACGCCGCACCCGGAGCGCCGTGCCCCGGGCGGCGCTTCGGGCACGGACCCGCGGGACGCCTCCGGTTCACCCCTGGGTGTCGACCCGGTGGAGCGCGAAGTCCGTGAAGGCCGCGGAGATCTGAGCGTTGCCGGCCGCGGGGCGTACGACGGTGCCGACGCGACGTCGATCCTCGTCGTCGAGTCGCGTGCTGTCCGGGAGGGGCTGATCGTCCGTGGCGCTGAGGACGAGTTCGTCGTTGATCCACAGACGCAGGTGCATGGAGGGCTCCTCGTCCTCCTCGGCCACGTACTCACAGCCGAAGGTGAGGGTGTTGGCGACCAGGTCACCGAGGTCGGCCCCGTAGGGCAGCCCCTCCACCTCGCTCTCCTCGTCGAACAGGTCGGGGGTCCGGAACCCCTCGACCTCGGTGGTCTCGGCGAGGGCGCTGTTGCCGCTCTCCTCGGTCACCCGACGGATCTGAGCCTCGTTCCCGTCGAAGCGCAGCAGCGCCTCGTACATGGTGCGCTCCTCGTCCTCCTGGTCCCAGCAGCGCACACCCAGGAACGCTTCGCCCGGTCCCTCCAACGGCACCATGCTGCTGCTCACCAGGACGTGGTCGGGGGTCTCGCGTTCGAAGGGGGCCACACCGTCCCAGAAGGGGAAGAGGTGGGAGTCGAGCAGGAGCACCATGGCGTTCTGCTCGGACCAGTAGCCGAGGTTGTTCGACCGGGGGTCGCCGGACTCGAAGGGGAAGGAGCCGGACCACTCCGGGTCGGCGGCGAAGTCGGTCGTGTAGATGCTGGTGGTGTTCTCCGGAGGGGCATCGGAACCGGAGAACATCGCGACGCCACCGATACCGGCGACCAGCAGGAGCGCGGTCACGCCGCCACCGATGAGCAGGAGCCGGCGCCGACCACCGGAGGCGCCCCCGGCCGGTGTCGAGGGGGTCCCCGGGCCACCGGGACCACCGGGGCCCGCGGGACCGCTCGCGCCGTGGAACGCCCCGAAACCGCCCTGGCCTCGCGCGGGGGAGTGGCCCTGTGCCCCCATCCCGTGTGCGGCCGGCATCGCCGTGTGGCCGGTGTGGGCGCTCCGTAGGGGCCGGACCCGGGCGCGGTGGGGGACGGGGGAACGGCGCCGTGTCCACCGGCCCGCCCCGGGTGCTGCTGTGGAGCGAACCGGTGGCCGGGGTCGCCCTGGTG
>NZ_QOCZ01000308.1 GCF_018207095.1 Nocardiopsis sp. MG754419
CCCCCAAACCCGCCCGAAACGAGTAGAAAAGTCCCCGACCCCCGCCCAAGATTTCTGGGTGGGGGCCGGGGACCTCGGTTCGGCTTTTCGGGTGAAGGGTCAGCTCCGCCACGGGTGCAGGCGGCATCCGCACCCGGCCCGCTGGGCGAGAGCGCGCACCGGCCGGGGCAGGGGTAGAGCGATACACACCGCCAACAGGCCCATGGGGATGCCGTGGCAACACCGACCGGTGCAACGGTCGTGCACGGACAGGTGGTGCCCGCACACCCCGCACACCGTCCCCGGGCCCTTCTCTGTCAGGTGGACCATGCCGGGCCAGTCGCCCCGCACGTAGTAGGTCTGCAGCAAACGGTGCGCGCGCACGGTCAGTCCGCCCAGGGTCGCCGCGACGCTCGCCCCGCACAGCGCCAATGTCAGCGCCAGGGGCAGGGCCGGTTTCCCGTTCACGCTCCACCCTGTCTGGGCGGTCAGGTAGGGGTAGAGAAGATCAAACACGAAAATACCCCCTAGGGTATGTGGAAGGTGGGAGTGTGCGCTGATAGTTCGCGCACACCCCCGGGGTCGGGTGGAGTCAGGCGGCCGGTGCGGCGAACCGGTACCGGCGCGGCTTCTCGCAGGCCAGCTCCGCTTTGCCCTCCTTGGCGAGCTTGGCGAGGTTGTTCTGGATGGCCCCGATGGAGCGGCCCTGCAGCAGGTGGCTGAGCTTGGTCGCGGTGAACTCCTCCTCGGGAGAGTTCTTGAGCAGGGCCCAGACCATGAGCTTGAGCTCGCCCGACCCCAGCCGCTGCGACCCGCTCACCGGGTTGACCCCCTCCTCACCCGCGCCCGTGCCCGTGTGCGCCGGTTCCCGCCCCGAGATAGTGCTGGTGCCAGGCGCGGTTGCGGTCCGTCGTAGTGCCGGTGTGGAGGTGGGGGCAGTGGAGGTCGAGGCCGGGTTGGTGTCCGGGTGCTGGGCCTGGCGGGTGCGGGCCGCTGCGGGCTTGCGCTCCGAGGTGGGCGGTGCCGTTTCGCCCTCACTGGCCGGGGCCGGGGTGGCGTCCTGTGGGTGCGCGTGCTGGTCTTCGGCCGCTTCCCCCGTCGCGAGCGGCGTAGGCGCGGCCTTCTCCAGGTGCTCGGCCGGGCCCGAGGTGGCCTCTGCGGTGTCCGGGGCCGGTTCGGCCGAGGCGGTTGGGGTGGTCGGGGTGGCCTGCCAGTGGTCGGGCA
>NZ_QOCZ01000309.1 GCF_018207095.1 Nocardiopsis sp. MG754419
CGCACAGCCCGGGCAGGTCCGAGGGCAGGCCGCGCAACACCGGGGCGTACTCACCCGGATCGCTCACCGCGCTGTGCTCGGCCCACCGCCGCACCCGCCCACCCGGCTTACCCTCGAACGGGCCCGTACCCGCCCCGCCGCTCATCCCCGGCACCCGACCGTGGCCTGGACCGGGCGGGCCACCCACGCGTACACCTCACGCTCACCCACCGACTCCCACGGGCGCAGGTACACCTCGCGCACCACCCCTGATCCGCGCACCCCGGGGGCCTGGGCCACCGCCCCGTCCAACGCCGCGTAGGCGCCCATGATCCGGGGGTGGTGGCAGTCCCGGCGCTCCACCCGCGCCACCCACCACTCTCCGCCCGGCTCGATCCGCAACGCCACCTCCGCCTCCGGTCGCGCCGACCCCGTGTAGGGGACCGCCACCTCGATCGACGCCGGCCCGTCCGGTGTGGGCATCCGGTGGTAGAGCACCCAGGTCCGCTCACCGGCCACCGCGCCCTGGTGAACCAACACCCGCCGCAGTCGCTGCTCCGCCTCCAGGTAACCCTCCACCAGGTCCTGTTGGCCCACTCTCACCCGCACACAGGCCACCGCGCACTCCCCCACCCGCTCGACCCCGACCGGAAAACCACCCGTGTCCGGAGCGCCCGGCCCGCCGCCCTCCAACAGGGCACAGGCCTGCGCCACCATGGACCGTCGCGAGGACGCCACCTGTTCCTGCACACGCCACCACCCGCGGACCAGCCCCGCACCCTCCTGCGGCGGCAGCGCCAGAACCCGCGCCACCATCGACAACGGCATCCCCGCCCGCCGCAACGCACAGACCCGCTCGGCCACCGCCACCTGGCCCTCGCCGTAGAACCGGTACCCGTTGTCGGCCACCCGGCGCGGCACCAACAACCCCGACCGTTCATAGAGGCGCAGCGCCTTGAGCGACAACCCCGAACGCCGGGAGAACGCCCCGCGCCCCCACTCACCTGATCCGTCCACCGTGCTCATGGCACCCGAGTGTGGCACCTGCCCCAAGGGCGCGGTCAACCCCCGCACAGGAGCGGGCACCGCGCAGGCATCGAACCGGTGTTCGCACCGCCCCCACCACCTCACACACCGACCACGACCCACCCGCACGCGCCCGGCCACTACGCTCACTC
>NZ_QOCZ01000310.1 GCF_018207095.1 Nocardiopsis sp. MG754419
GTCGAGTTTGGTGCGGTATTCGTCTTGGCAGATGACCAGGCGTGCGCCGGCGTCGGTGAGGCGTTGGGTGATGGCGTGGGGGGCCAGTGAGGACAGGAGGGGGACCAGGACGGCTCCCAGGCGCCAGGCGGCCAGGGCGGTGATGGTCAGGTCGATGCCTTTGGGCATGAGGGTGGCGATGTGGTCGCCGGGTGTGATGCCCAGGGTGGCCAGGCCTGCGGCCAGGTCGGTGGAGCGTTGGTGGAGTTCGCCGTAGGTGAGGGTGGTGGGTTGGAGGGTGGGGCCGATCTCGGTGGTGGCGGTGGTGGTGGGGTCGTGGCGGTCGCAGAGGAGGTGGGCCACCGACGTGGTGGGGGTGTGGTAGGTGGCGATCCAGTCGCGCAGGAGTTGCGCCGGGTCGGACATCGGTGGTGTTCCTCGTTCTTCGGTGGCTGTGGTGGTGGGTGGTGCTTTAACACTATGCCCACCTGTGGGTCGCGTCTCACTGGTGGGTGGGGGCAGGATGTGGGCATGGACAGTGCTCTTGTGGTGGAACGTTTCGGTCTGGGCGAGGATGTGCGGGTGTGGTTGGAGGCGGCCGAGTCGTTGCCGGATCCGGGGTTGCGGGTGCCGGTGGGCGTGGAGGCCGAGCGGGTGTGGGATCTGTTCGCGTTGGCCGAGGCGGACCGGGTGGAGGTGGCGGCGCTGTGGCCGGGTGAGGGTGAGGAGTCGTGGCCGCAGGAGCTGTCGTATCTGGTGGGGTTGATGTGTCGGCGTTTGTGGGCCGATCGGGATCTGCCGGTGGGGGTGTGGCGGCCGTGGCCGACGTTGGTGGAGGCCGAGGATCCGCGGGTGCGTATGGCGTCGTTGCCGGCGTTCGCGGCGATGGTGCCGGACTATCTGGCCGGGCACGGGGCGTTGGGGATCGAGCGGTCGGTGTCGGTGGCCACGTTGGCGGATGTGGGTGTGCAGGTGGCCCGGTCGCGGTGGTTGTTCGGTCGGTTGAGTGTGGAGACGGCGGCGTGGGTGGCGGCGCAGTTCCGGGGCCGGTTGTTCTGGGTGGGGGGTCTGCAGTTGGAGCCGGCCCGGTTGGGTGATCAGGGGCCGGTGACCTGGTACGGGCCGCAGGAGGCGGCCGCTCTGGGGCCGGGGATGGC